>NZ_VFUE01000003.1:0-401653 GCF_006441495.1 Mesorhizobium sp. B2-6-4 | reverse complement strand
GCCCGGCCGACCTGGGTCAGCCGGCTTTTGTCGACCGCCTCGCCGGCCTTCAGCGTCACGAAATAGTGGCTGCCGCGATCGCTGTAGAGGCTCGATGGCAATCCCTTGGCGACGAATGTCTCCAGAAGGCCCTGAAAGCTCGACGCCGTGCCTTCCTCCTCGATCAGGAAGGCCGAATAGATCGTGCTCGTCGCATCGTCCATCGTCACGATCAGGTCCAGCATCGGCTCACCCGCCAGCCATCGATGACGGCTGCCATCCTGATGCAGCATCATCCCCTCGCAAGGCTTCCTCTCCCGCTTGCGCCGGTGAGCACCGCGCCGCTTGGCCCGTTCCACAAGGCCCGCGGCGTGGAGCTGCGTCTTGATGAAGGTGTAGCCCCAGCTGAAATGGTGATCGCGCAGCAGGTGCTCGTGGAAATGCTTCACATTCCAGCCGAGGTAGCGATGACGGTAAAGCTCCAGCATCTCCTCAATCGCTTCCGCCGGCACCCGACGCGTCGAAAGCTTGCCCAAGCGCCGATCCAGCAACCCAGCGTCCCCAGCCTCTTCGTACCGGTCGCGGTAGCGTCGGAATTGCCGCTCCGACATGCCAAGCAACTCCCCTGCCTCCATCATCGAAAGATCGCCGCCATTCCAGCGCTCCAAAACGTCCCGAAACTTTTGCATTCTCCGGTCCTGTAGCCATGCCGTCCGCTTCATCCCCAGCCTCCATTCGCTGGCGATAAAACCGGACAACTCACGTGCTACCTAATCCGGACAACTCATGTGCTTACGACAGGATTGCCGCCTGCTCTTGCCTTCCACGTGGATTGCTATATAGACGCCGCCAATCTGCCGGTCCCAGCTGGGGGCTGAACGGAGGGCCGGAGGTTTTCGAAAACCTTCGCGTGAAGCCAGAAGCGCTTCCGCCTCCCGTGTCTCCGCTCTCGACCGTCTCGTCATGCTCCTTTCTTCCCCGCTCCTGGCGGGTCAGAGAAGTTGCAGAGGCTTTTGCCGCCGGGAACCGGGAGAGAAACGAAGAAAGGCGAAAAGACATAATGGCTCTTTACGAACATGTGTTTCTTGCCCGGCAGGACCTCTCGCAGCAGCAGGTCGATGCGCTTGTCGAACAGTACAAGGGCGTCATCTCCGCCAATGGCGGGTCCGTCGGCCGGGTCGAGAACTGGGGACTGAAGTCCCTCACCTACCGGGTCAACAAGAACCGGAAGGCATACTACACGCTGATGGATCTTGACTGCCCGCCGGCAGCGCTCAACGAAATGGAGCGCCAGATGGGCCTGTCCGAGGACGTGCTGCGTTTCCTGACCATCAAGGTCGATGCGCATGAGGAAGGTCCCTCCGCCATGATGCAGAAGCGCGAAGAGCGCTCGGAACGCGGCGGCTTCGGCGACCGTGACCGCGGCGACCGTGGTCCGCGCTCGTTCGGCGACCGTGATCGCGGCGATCGTCCGCCACGCAGCTTCGGCGGCGACGCCGGTGGCGATCGTGGTCCGCGCCGTCCGCGCGAAGGCTTTGAAGGGGGTGCAGAATAATGGTCGACATCAACCAGATCCCGACCCGGCGCCCGTTCCATCGCCGCCGCAAGACCTGCCCGTTCTCGGGCGCCAACGCGCCCAAGATCGATTACAAGGACGTGCGCCTCCTGCAGCGCTATATTTCCGAGCGCGGCAAGATCGTGCCGTCGCGCATCACCGCCGTCAGCCAGAAGAAGCAGCGCGAGCTCGCCAAGGCGATCAAGCGCGCCCGCTTCCTCGGCCTGCTGCCCTACGTGGTTCGCTAATCCTTGACGCGGGCGGCTCCGCCGCCCGCTTCTGTTCCACGGCGACGGGCGCCGCTGGATTACTCATCAAATCCCGAGTTGAGGTCAAAAGCCTCTAACTGCCGCGACAGGCAGGACAGCGACACCGGCGGCAACGCCCTTTTGCTTCCTGACCTGTTCCAGAGAATTCGGCACCGATCCCTTGATTGGCGCCCTAACGAAAGGAACAAAACCATGGAAGTCATTCTTCTCGAACGCGTTTCCCGCCTCGGCCAAATGGGCGATACCGTCAAGGTCAAGGACGGCTTTGCCCGCAATTTCCTGTTGCCGCAGGGCAAGGCGCTGCGCGCCAACGAAGCCAACAAGAAGAAGTTCGAAGGCCAGCGCGCGCAGCTCGAAGCCCGCAATCTCGAGCGGAAGTCCGAAGCCTCGCAGGTCGCCGAACAGCTCGACGGCAAGAGCTTCATCGCCGTTCGCTCGGCCGGCGAGACCGGCCAGCTCTACGGCTCGGTGTCGACGCGCGATATCGCCGACCTGCTGACGGCAGAGGGCTTTTCGGTCAACCGCAACCAGATCCAGCTCAACCAGCCGATCAAGACCATCGGCGTGACCAATGTGGCGATCGCGCTGCATCCGGAAGTCGAGGTCACGATCACGCTCAACATCGCCCGCACGGCCGACGAGGCCGAGCGCCAAGCCAAGGGCGAGACGCTGACCACCGCCGAGGCCATCTATGGCGAGGACATCAACGACAATGCCCGGCCGGAGAACTTCTTCGACCCGAACGCCGAGTTCGAGGGCGGCGAAGAGAACGCCTGATATCGGCGCGGCGCGCCTGCCGGCGCGCCGCATTCGCTTCGGCCAATCAGCTCCGATCAGACTGGCAGCTCCGATCAGACTGGCAGCTCCGATCAGACCGGCAGCTCCAGTCAGACCGGCAGTTCAAGTCAGACTGGACCAATGCCCGGGTTCACCACCTGGGCATTTTTGTGCCAAAAGGAACTTTTCGAAACCCTATATATTGATGCAGAGTAGGACAGCCTGTCTGACCGAGAGGGGACATTTGGGTCATGAATATTCTGTTGAAACGCGTTCTCGACCGCCTGGTGCGCACAGGCAATCTCAAGGTGACCGGCCCACAGGGCACGACATTCGTGTTCGGTGACGGCAGCGGCGAGCCGGTGCACCTGCACATCAAGACCAGGCACGCCGAGCGCGCCATTACCTTCGATCCGATGCTGGCCGTGCCGGAAGCCTACATGGATGGCGAACTCGACATCCTCGAGGGCGGCGTTCTTGGCCTGATGCGCATCGCTTTCCAGAACATGGGCAGCGGCGGCATCGACGCGACGTGGTCGAAAGCCATCGAAGGCCTGCGCCACGCTTTCCGCCGCCTGCAGCAGATCAACACCGCGTCGCGTTCGCGCCGCAACGTGCAGCGCCACTATGATCTGTCGGGCGACCTTTACCGGCTCTTCCTCGATGAGGACATGCAGTATTCCTGCGCCTATTTCGAGCAGCCCGACATGACGCTGGACGAGGCGCAGGCAGCCAAGAAGCGCCACATTGCCGCCAAGCTCAGGCTGAAGGCCGGGCAGACGGTGCTCGACATCGGCTCCGGCTGGGGCGGGCTAGGCCTCTACCTCGCCAAGGCCTTCGACGTCGACGTACAGGGCGTGACACTGTCGACCGAGCAGCACGGTGTCGCCACCGACCGGGCGCATGCCCAGGGCCTGGAAAACCACGTTCATTTCGAGCTGAAGGATTACCGCGAACTCAACGAACGCTTCGACCGCATCGTTTCGGTCGGCATGTTCGAACATGTCGGGGTCAACCATTACCGCACCTTCTTCGACAAGAGCGCGACGTTGCTGAAGCCTGATGGCGTCATGCTCCTGCACACGATCGGCCGCTCCGGCGTGCCGTGGGCGACCAGCGCCTTCATCCGCAAGTACATTTTCCCGGGCGGCTACATTCCCGCGCTTTCCGAAGTCATGCCGGCGATCGAGAAGTCAGGCCTCGTCGTCACGGACATCGAAATCCTGCGGCTCCATTATGCCGACACGTTGAAGCATTGGGGCCAGCGCTTCGCCGTCAACCGCGACAAGGCCAAGGCGATCTATGACGAACGCTTCTGCCGCATGTGGGAATTCTATCTGGCAGCCTCGGAAGCCGCCTTCCGCTGGCAGGATCTGGTCATCTTCCAGATCCAGCTTGCCAGGAAGAACGACACCCTGCCGATGGCGCGCGACTATATGGTCAAATGTGAAAAGGCGCTCGAAATGCGCGACATGGGCCATCGCGAAGCGGCTCCGGTCGAAGAGGCCGCCAAGCCCGCCCGGCGCCGCAAGGTGGCGGAATAGGAACAGACCGCTTTGCCGCATTGGCGCTTGCCATTCCCGGCTCGTGCCCTGAAAAAGGCCTCGTGATCGTCGCGAGGCCTTTTTCATGACCTACCTCCTCTATGCAGCCGCGGCGCTCGCCGAGATCGCTGGCTGTTTTTCGGTGTGGGCGTGGTGGCGGCTGGAGAAATCGCCGCTGTGGCTGCTGCCAGGTTTCGTTTCGCTCGTTCTCTTCGCCTGGCTTCTGGCCCTGGTCGACACCAGCGCGGCCGGCCGCGCCTATGCCGCCTATGGCGGCATCTACATCGCGGCGTCGCTGGCCTGGCTTTGGTTGGTGGAAAGCGTGCGTCCCGACCGGTGGGACCTTGCGGGGGCGGCGCTCTGCATACTGGGTGCCTCTGTCATCCTGCTCGCACCACGAGGGGCATGAGCCGTGGAACTGCCCGCCCCGCTTCGACAGGCCGTCGACCGTGCCCTCGAAAACGTGCCGCTGCCGGTGCTCAGGCAGGCGGCGAAAACCCTGTCGGACCGTTACCGCGCCGAGATGCGCGACGGCCGCCTGCATATGGCGCAGGATATGGCGGTCAAGGCTTATCTGGCGACGCGGCTGCCGGCGACCTATGCCGCCGTCCGCGCCAGCCTTGACGCGGTGAACGAAGCCCAGCCGGAATTCGCGCCGAAAACCCTGCTCGATGTCGGCGCCGGCCCGGGCACCGTGCTTTGGGCCACGGCGGACCTGTGGCCCGATCTTCAGCATGCCGTTTTGCTGGAGGCCAGTGCTGCGGTGCGCAAGGTCGGCGAGGCGCTTGCCGCCGATGCGATCGCTGCCCGGATCGCCTGGCAGACCGGCGATGTGACCATCGACCTTGACGGTTCGCAGCCGGCGGACCTCGTCACCTGCGCCTATGTGCTGGACGAGATCACACCGGCATCACTGCCCAAAATGGTCGATCGGCTGTGGCAGCTCACGACAGACACGCTGCTGATCGTGGAGCCGGGCACGCCGGCGGGCTGGCAGCGTGTTCTCGCGGTTCGTCGGCAACTGATGGAAGCGGGCGCGCATGTACTGGCACCTTGCCCGCACGAAGCCCCCTGCCCGCTCATCCCGCCCGACTGGTGCCACTTTTCGCGGCGCGTCGCCCGCTCGCGCCTGCACCGGCTGGCCAAGGACGCCGAAGTGCCATGGGAGGACGAGAAGTTCATCTATGTCGCGGCTTCGAGGCAGCCGGCGCCAGTCCGCGCGGCGCGGGTGATCGCGCCACCGAAAACCGGCTCGGGCAAGGTGGCGCTCAAGCTTTGCCGGCCGGACGGCAGTGCCGGCGAGACGCTTTTCAGCAAGCGTGACGGTGAACTGTTCAAGGCGGCACGGCGGTCGGACTGGGGCGATGTGCTCGATACAGCCTAGGGATTCGGGTGACGATTGTTCTTGCTTTGTTCCAAGCCGTCGCGTAGAATCAGCACCTTGTCGAGTCAATCGGAATCAGGGCACGGGAATACTGTCCTGTGGACGGTTTTTTGTTTCTGTGAACAGTGGGCATCAAATCTGCTTGGGTGATAACTGTTGCAGATAAGTCAGCACTCAATTTTCCGATTCTGATATCGAGAGACCGGGATCGAAATCGGGGACATCATGGCAGAGGCAGCGCGGAAATTCGGCGTGGCGGAGCAACCGCTCTATCGCGAGGCGCCGAACAACATCGAGGCGGAACAGGCGCTGCTCGGCGCGATCCTGGTCAACAACGATGCCTTCTATCGCGTCTCCGACTTCCTGAAGGCCAGCCACTTCTACGAGCCCCTGCATCGCAAGATCTTCGAGATCGCGGCAGAGCTCATTCGCATGGGCAAGGTGGCAACGCCGATCACGCTGAAGACCTTCCTGCCGGCCGACGAGAAGGTCGGCGACATGACGGTAGCACAATATGTCGTGCGCCTGGCGGTCGAAGCCGTCACGGTCGTCAACGCCGCAGATTACGGTCGCGCCATCTATGACCTTGCGACGCGTCGCGCCCTGATCACCGTCGGCGAGGACATGGTCAACATCGCCTATGACGCGCCGGTCGACATGTCGCCGTCCGAGCAGATCGAGGATGCCGAACGGCGCCTGTTCGAGCTGGCCGAAACCGGACGCTATGACGGCGGCTTCGAGAGCTTCACCGACGCGGTCAAGACCGCGGTCGACATGGCCAACGCCGCCTACATGCGCGACGGCCACCTGTCGGGGCTGGCCACCGGCATGCGCGACCTCGACCGCCGCATGGGCGGCCTGCAATCGTCCGATCTGATCGTCCTTGCCGGCCGTCCGGGCATGGGCAAGACGTCGCTCGCCACCAACATCGCTTTCAACGTCGCCGAGGCCTATGTGCCGGCGCAGCAGGCCGACGGGTCGTTCAAGGCGGCGAATGGCGGTGTCGTCGGCTTCTTCTCGCTCGAAATGTCGTCGGAACAGCTCGCGACCCGTATCATCTCCGAACAGACGGAAATCTCCTCCTCGAAGATCCGCCGCGGCGAGATTACCGAAATGGACTTCGAAAAGCTGGTCGCCTGTTCGCAGACCATGCAGAAGATTCCGCTGTTCATCGACCAGACCGGCGGCATCTCGATCGCCCAGCTCTCGGCCCGCGCCCGGCGCCTGAAGCGCCAGCGCGGCCTCGACCTCATCGTCATCGACTATATCCAGCTGATGCAGGGCTCCAGCGCCAGGGCCTCGCAGAACCGCGTGCAGGAAATCACCGAGATCACCACCGGCCTCAAGGCACTGGCCAAGGAGCTCGCGGTGCCGATCATCGCGCTGTCGCAGCTCTCGCGACAGGTTGAAAGCCGCGACGACAAGCGCCCGCAGCTCTCGGACTTGCGCGAATCCGGCTCGATCGAGCAGGACGCCGACGTCGTGATCTTCGTCTACCGCGAGGAATACTACCTCAAGAACCGCGAGCCGAAGCTCGGCACCGACGAGTACATCAAGTGGGAAAACGAGATGAACGAGATGCGCGGCAAGGCCGAGGTGATCGTGGCCAAGCAGCGTCACGGACCGACGGGCACGGTCACGCTAGCCTTCCACGGCGAATTTACCCGCTTCTCGGATCTGGCGGAGGAACATCATATCGCGGAAAGGTTTGAGTAGCTTTTTTGACTCACCGTCACGCTCCGTCAAACCCCCTCTGTCCCGCCCACCTATCCAGCATCGGCGATCCCGAAGCAGGCCTCGCTAATGGCTAAATCCCGCGTCCAGTTCATCTGCCAGAACTGCGGATCGGTGCATCAGCGCTGGGCCGGAAAATGCGACGCCTGCGGCGAATGGAACACGCTGGTCGAGGAAGGTACGTCCGGCGGCATCGGTTCCGGGCCGGCCAATACGCGCAACGCACGCAAGGGCCGCGCGGTGGTGCTGACCACGCTTTCCGGCGATATCGAGGACGCGCCGCGCATCGTGTCGGGCATCGGTGAGCTCGACCGCGCCACGGGCGGCGGCTTCGTGCGCGGCTCGGCGCTGCTGGTCGGCGGCGATCCCGGTATCGGCAAGTCGACGCTGCTCACCCAGGCTGCTGCTGCCCTTGCCTCGAGGGGCCACCGCATCGTCTATGTCTCGGGTGAGGAGGCGGTCGCCCAGATCAGGCTGCGCGCGCAGCGCCTCGGCGTCGCTTCCACACCGGTCGAGCTTGCGGCCGAGACCAATGTCGAGGATATCCTTGCCACGATCGCCGACGGCAAGCGGCCGGACCTGGTGATCCTCGATTCGATCCAGACGCTGTGGACCGACCTCGCCGATTCGGCGCCCGGCACCGTCACCCAGGTGCGTGCGGCCGCCCAGGCGATGATCCGCTATGCGAAATCCACGGGTGCTGCGATCGTGCTCGTCGGCCATGTCACCAAGGAAGGCCAGATCGCCGGCCCGCGCGTCGTCGAGCACATGGTCGACGCCGTGCTCTATTTCGAGGGCGAAGGCGGCCATCACTACCGTATCCTGCGCACCGTCAAGAACCGTTTCGGCCCGACCGACGAGATCGGCGTCTTCGAAATGTCGGACAAGGGCCTGCGCGAGGTTGCCAATCCTTCCGAGCTGTTCCTCGGCGAGCGCCATGCGAAATCGCCGGGAGCGGCGGTTTTCGCCGGCATGGAAGGCACAAGGCCGGTGCTGGTCGAAATCCAGGCGCTGGTCGCGCCCTCCTCGCTCGGCACGCCGCGCCGCGCCGTCGTTGGCTGGGACGGCGCCCGGCTGTCGATGATCCTGGCGGTGCTCGAGGCGCATTGCGGCGTGCGCTTCGGCCAACAGGACGTCTATCTGAACGTAGCCGGCGGCTACCGCATTTCCGAGCCCGCGGCCGACGTGGCGGTGGCGGCCGCACTGGTTTCCTCGCTCACCGGTCTTGCCCTTCCCGCCGATTGCGTCTATTTCGGCGAAATCAGCCTTTCTGGCGCCGTGAGGCCGGTTGCGCATGCGCAGCAGCGTCTCAAGGAGGCCGAAAAGCTGGGTTTCGCAAGCGCGGTTCTGCCCTTGGGCAGCGAGGAACTTGCCGGAGGAATCGGGGCCGGCGCTTTCCAGCCCACCGAGCTCGCCGACCTCGTGGCGCGCATAGCCGGCTCACGGCGCAGCCGCGCCAACGACGAAGAATGACGGGCTCACCTGGTGGTGAGCGACAGGGAGTGGGGCGACAAAGATGCCGATAACGCTGCTTGACGGAATTCTCGTCGGCTTCACCCTGGTCTCGGCGATGCTCGCCATGGTTCGCGGCTTTTCACGCGAGGTCCTGTCCATCGTGTCCTGGGCGGCGGCAGCCGCGGCGGCGTTCTTTTTCTACAAGCCCGTGCTGCCCTACCTGAAACCCTACATCGACAATGAAAAGATCGCCATGGCGGCCTCCGCCGGCGTCGTCTTCATCATCGCTTTGATCGTCGTCAGCGTCATCACCATGAAGCTCGCCGACTGGATCATCGATTCCCGCATCGGCGCGCTCGACCGCACGCTCGGCTTCCTCTATGGCGCCGCCCGCGGCATTCTGGTGGTTGCCGTGGCCCTGCTGTTCTTCAATTGGCTGGCCGGCGCCAAGGCACCGGCCTGGGTCACGGAGGCCAAGTCGCGGCCGCTGCTGGAACAGATCGGCGCCAAGCTTGAAAGCCTGCTGCCCGAGGATCCGGAAAACGCCATCCTCAAGAAGCTCAATCCGAATCAGCCGGCCGCCGAAACGCCCGCCGCACCGGACGCACCGGCCACGGATGCCCCGGCGGGAGGGGACGATGCCAATGCGCCGGCTCCTGACGACAGCGATGCCGGAACGCCTCCCGCGGACAACGCACCGGCCAATCCGGCCCCGGCGGCGCCGGCGAATTGATGAGTGATCGGGCGCCGCAGAACAGGCGCCCGAGACTGGCGGTGATCGTGAACCATCGCCGGGCGCGTTGCTTTTACGACGCTGTCGCCTTATATGGCGATTTTAGCGGAGCTTGAGCCCCATGGCAGACGCAGACCACGTGCTTTCCGCGGAAGCTGACGATCACTTCCACGACGAATGCGGCGTGTTCGGCATTTTCGGCCGGCAGGACGCGGCGGCCATCGTCACGCTCGGCCTGCACGCGCTGCAGCATCGCGGCCAGGAAGCGGCCGGCATCGTCTCCTACGACGGCACCCAGTTTCATGTCGAACGCCATGTCGGCCTGATCGGCGACACCTTCACCAAGCAACGCGTCATCGACAGCCTGCAAGGCAATCGCGCCATCGGCCACACGCGCTACGCCACGACCGGCGGCGCCGGCATGCGCAACATCCAGCCCTTCTTCGCCGAACTGGCCGATGGCGGTTTTGCCGTGGCCCATAACGGCAATCTGACCAACGCCATGACCGTGCAGCGCGCGCTGCAGAAGCAAGGCGCGATCTTCTCCTCGACCTCCGACACCGAGACGCTTCTGCACCTCGTCGCCACCAGCAAGGAGCGCGATCTCAACTCGCGCTTCATCGATGCGGTGCGCCAGGTCGAGGGCGCCTTTTCGCTGGTGGCGATGACGGCCAAGAAGATGATCGGTTGCCGTGACCCGCTCGGCATCCGCCCGCTGGTACTGGGTGACCTCGACGGTGCCTGGATCCTGGCCTCCGAAACCTGCGCGCTGGACATCATCGGCGCGCGTTTCGTGCGCGACCTGAAGCCAGGCGAGATGGTCGTCGTTACCTCCAAGGGCATCGAGAGCCTGTTCCCGTTCGAGCCGCAGAAGACCCGCTTCTGCATTTTCGAATATGTCTATTTCGCACGCCCGGACTCTTCGGTCGAAGGCCGCAACGTCTACGAGGTGCGCAAGCGCATCGGCGCGGAACTCGCGCAGGAAAATCCCGTCGAGGCCGACATCGTCGTGCCGGTGCCGGATTCCGGCACGCCGGCGGCAATCGGCTTTTCGCAAGCCGCGGGCATCCCCTTCGAGCTCGGCATCATCCGCAACCACTATGTCGGCCGCACCTTCATCCAGCCCGGCGATTCGATCCGCCACATGGGCGTCAAGCTGAAGCACAACGCCAACCGCCGCATGATCGAGGGCAAGCGCGTCGTGCTGGTCGACGATTCCATCGTGCGCGGCACCACCAGCCAGAAGATCGTGCAGATGGTGCGAGACGCCGGCGCCAAGGAAGTGCATATGCGCATCGCCTCGCCGCCGACCAGCGCCTCCTGCTTCTACGGCGTCGATACGCCGGAAAAATCGAAGCTTTTGGCATCACGCATGTCGATCGAGGAGATGGCCGAATTCATCCGCGTCGATTCGCTCGGCTTCCTGTCGATCGACGGACTCTATCGCGCCGTCGGCGAGGCCAACCGCGACAACGAGCAGCCGCAATTCTGCGACGCCTGCTTCACCGGCCAGTATCCGACCCGCCTGCTCGACTTCGAAGGCCACGACAATGTGCGCACGCTGTCGCTGCTGGCGACGAGCGGCGCATAGGATTGCCGCACTGCCAGTTGCCATAGCCATATTTCCGGAATCTATCGCATGACCTTCGACCTTTCCGGCCGCGTTGCGGTCGTCACCGGCGCCTCGCGCGGCATCGGTTACTTCATCGCCAGGGAACTGGCTGCCGCCGGCGCCCACGTCATTGCCGTGGCGCGCACCGTGGGCGGGCTGGAAGAACTCGACGACCAGATCAAGGCCGAGCGCGCCAAAACCGGCAAGGGCGAAGCGACGCTGGTGCCGCTCGACCTTGCCGACATGGCCGGCATCGACCGCCTGGGCGGCGCCATCCATGAGCGGTGGGGCAAGCTCGACATTCTCGTCGCCAATGCGGGCGTGCTCGGCGTGATCTCGCCGATCGGCCATGTCGAGGCGAAAACCTTCGAGAAGGTGATGACCATCAACGTCACCTCGACCTGGCGGCTGATCCGCTCGGTCGACCCGCTGCTGCGGCTCTCCGACGCCGGCCGGGCCATCATCCTGTCGTCCAACGCTGCTCACTCGGCCCGCGCCTTCTGGGCGCCCTACGCGGCTTCCAAGGCGGCGGTCGAGACGATGATGCGCTCCTGGGCACATGAGACGCAGAGCCTGCCCTTGCGCGTCAATGCCGCCGATCCGGGGGCCACCCGCACCGCGATGCGCGCGCAGGCCGTGCCCGGCGAGGACCCGGAAACGCTGCCGCATCCCTCCGAGATCGCCAAACGCATCGTGCCGCTGGCAAGCCCCGACCTGAAAGAGACAGGATTGATCTTCCAGGCCAAACACAACCGTTTCGTCGCCTACCGACAGCCGGAATAGCCGCATCTTTTTTATCGGAAGAATTCGGCTCCGGGCGGCGTTCCTCGAATGTAGATTCGAAGCTCAAACCCGGAGGACCGACATGCGCAGACTTATTCTCATCGCCGCCACCGCCATTGCCTCAGCCTTGGCCGCCGGCACAGCCTTGTCACAAGATGCCAAGATGAGCTTCTTCGTCACCAGCGTCGGCTCGGGCAAAGGGGCAGACCTCGGCGGCCTGAAGGGCGCCGACGCGCATTGCGCCTCGCTGGCGGAAGCAGCCGGCGTCACCGGCAAGACCTGGGCCGCATATCTGTCGACCAGCACCGAGGATGCGCGCGACCGCATCGGCAAGGGACCGTGGGTGAATGCCAAGGGCGTCAAGATAGCCGACGACGTCGCCTCGCTGCACGGCGATGCCAACGGCATCACCAAGCAGACGGCGCTCACCGAGAAAGGCGAGATGGTCAACGGCCGCGGCGACACGCCGAACCGCCACGACATGCTGACCGGCTCGAAACCCGACGGCACCAGGATCGCCGACCAGACCTGCGGTGACTGGACGATGAGCGGCACGGAAGGGGCAGCCATGATGGGCCATCACGACCGCACCGGGCTCGACGATTCAGCTGCCGCCAAATCCTGGAACTCTTCGCATGCTTCGCGCGGCGGCTGCGGCCAGGAGGCGCTGAAAGGCACCGGCGGCGACGGCCTGTTCTATTGTTTCGCAACGAATTGACCAGACCTCGCCCGCCCCGCCACATCACGCGGCTGTGATGTGGCGGCGGAAAGCTGAGTCGCGGTCATGCTTTCGTCATTTCCGCAGAGTTGATAGGATCGCATAGATTCCCACAACAAGCCCGGCTGGGCAGAGCAAGGAAATTCCCATGGCTTCGAGCGTAGCGTTGGTCTGGTACCTGGTAATCGCCGGCCCGCAAGGCGGCATGGTCGTGTTGCCCAGCACGTTCGACAAGCGCGAACAATGCACCGCCGCCATCACCGAATACCAGAAGCAGCCGGCCCCGACCGGCTGGTCGCTGCAATGCGTGCCGAGCGCGTCACCCTTCACCGACGAGGGCGACGCGGAGGAACCGGCAGCGCAGTAAGGCGCGATGCGGCGTCAGCGCCGTGCGCTGACCGTCAGTTCCGGCTTCTGGTTGATGGTCTGGAACACCACGCAGTAGCGTTCGGTCAGCTTCAGCAAGGAATCGATGCGCTCCTGCGGCTCATCGGTGTCGAGACTGAAATTCAGCCTGATGGCGCGAAAACCGACCGGCGCATCCTTGGCAACGCCAAGCGTGCCGCGAAAATCAAGGTCGCCTTCGGCCTCGACCGTGGCGGCGCCGAGCTTGAATTCGAGCGCCGTCGCCACCGCCTTGAGCGTCACGCCGGCGCAGGCCACAAGTGCCTCCAGCAGCATGTCGCCCGAGCAAAGCTCGAGCCCCGAGCCGCCGGTTGCGGGATGCAGACCGGCAATCGCGAGAGCCCTGCCCGTCTCGACCTTGCAGGCGATCGACTGGTCATCGAGACTGCCTCTGGCCCTGAGCGTGATGAGCGCGCGCGAAGCATCATCGCGATAGGTCTCTTTCAGCGGCGCCTGCATGGCCTTCAGTGCGGTGGCGTCCATTTCGCTGCCCCTTTCGACGATCGTTTCTGGCGCTGGCATGCGTCAACCCACCGAGATTTGCCCCGATCACACCGGAAAGCAAACATAATCATCGCGTTGGGACACAGGCGCGCAATCACTATCCCAAATGGACATTGACGGACGAGGTCTCAAAGACCGTCTGAGCCGTGCGAGTGCCGTCGTCCCATTTTCTGGTGACCGACTCGGGTCAACAAGGCTGGCGATGGGCAGTCGGGTGTGCCAACGGTTTCTCCTGATAGGAATTTTTTCTTGACAGGGTGAAGGCAGCTATGGTACATTTCTGGTTATGGTGCTGAGTTGCGCCACGGACCCGCCGTACAGGCGGTTTTTTTCATTCAATGCTCTCTCAATAGCGCGTCGAGAAGGCTTGCACGGAACCCGCTGACCCGGATTCGTTGCTTGATGGCGGGCGATCCGTCTTCAGCCGGACAAGCCTTTCCTTTGACTTCGATCGCATCGGCTATAGCTATGCGACAAGCGTTCTCGCGGAGGCGTCATGCCGTTCAAGTTGAAACTGATCTCTCTCATCCTGCTGATGCTTGCTGCCTTCGCACAGCCTGTGCTGGCTGAAACGCCGGAGAGGCCGGCGCCGACCGGCGGTGTGCTGTCGCTGCTGCCGCCGCCGCAGGTCACCAGCCATTCGATCACGGTTGCCGGACGCAAGCTGGACTATCAGGCCAAGACCGGCACGCTGTCGCTGCTTTCAGGCAAGGCCGACGTCACGGCGGAGATCTTTTATGTCGCCTATACGCTGCGGCCACCGGCCGACGCGGCAAAAACGGCACCACGCCCCATTACCTTCGTCTTCAATGGCGGCCCCGGGGCGGCTTCCGCCTATCTGCATCTCGGTGCGCTCGGTCCGCGCATCATCACGACCGGAGCCGATGGCGAATTCCTGCCGCCGCCGCAAAAGATCATCGACAATCCGGACAGCTGGCTCGACATGACCGACCTCGTCTTTGTCGATCCGGTCGGCACCGGCTACAGCCGCGAGGCTCCCGGGCAGAACACCCACGACTTCTGGGGCGTCAACCAGGACGCCAGCTCGATCGGCGCCTTCATCCGGCTCTATCTGGCCCAGAACGGCCGCAGCGGCTCGCCGCTTTTCCTGGCCGGGGAAAGCTATGGCGGGTTTCGCGCGGCGCTGCTCGCCAGGACTTTGCAGGAAGATGTCGGCCTTAGCCCGAGCGGCATCGTGCTGATCTCGCCGGCGCTGGAATTCATGCTGGTGCAACCCGACGAATTCGAGCCGCTGCACTGGGCTCTCGAACTCCCCTCGCTGGCGTCGGTGCGGCTCAGTGCCGACGGCGTTACCGGCGAGGCGCTGCGGGCGCAGTTGGCCGCGGTCGAGCGCTATGCGCTTGGCGACTACCTCACGGCGCTGGCCAGCGGGCTGGAGCAAGGCGGGCGGCTGGCGAGCCAGCGGGTGGCCGAGATCACCGGCCTGCCCCTCGACCTCGTGCAGCGGAATTTCGCGCGTATACCGACCAGCCTTTTCGCGAGGGAGTTTGCCCGCTCGAAAAGCAAGGTGCTCAGCCCCTATGACGCCATGATCGGCACGGCCGACATCGCTCCTGAAAGCGCTCGCACCGCCGGACCCGATCCTGTGCTCGACCGCAGCGTTCCAGCATTGACCTCGGCTTTTGTCGGCTATGCCCGCGACGAATTGAACTACCACACCGATGTCAGCTACCGGCTGCTCAATGGCGAGATCAGCCGCAATTGGGACTACGGCACATCGCGGCAGGGCTATGCCGGCGTGATGAACGATCTGCAGCGGGCGCGCTCGCTCAATCCCGCGCTCGGCGTCGTCATCGTCAACGGCTACACCGACCTCGTCACGCCCTATCTGGCATCTCGCTATCTGGTGAACCAGGTACCGACGCTCGCCGGTGCAAAGCCCATCCGCGTCGATGTGCTGGACGGAGGACACATGATGTATTTCAGGCCGGACGGAAGGCGGGCGCTCAAGGCAGCGGCGGCGGAGCTTTACCAAGCGACGCAGTAAGCGTCGCTTGGAAACACCGGAGTGACGGGCAGTCCGCGATACGCTGGCGGGACAGTTCGCTCCTCTGTCCTCCAGGCAAAGGAGCCGCGAAGGACATCGCAGTTCATCTTGGCCGCCGGCTGCCTTCAACCGGCCTGCGGCGCCGAAGCGATCTCACACCCGTGGCTGTGACTTCACATGGGCAATGTAGCCGCGCACGTCGCTGGCCGGGTCTGCATAGGCCTTGCCGAGCTTCTTCTCCATCGCGGCCATGTAGTCGCTGGCCCATTCGGGCAGGGCATAGTCGATGACGGCGAGAAATTCGAGTGTCGCCGCCAGGCGGATGTCGGCGATAGACGGGTTCTTGCCTCCAATGAAGGGCTTGCCGTCCCTGAAGAAGGAGTGGAACACCTCCAGCGGTTCGGAAATGGCGGCGATCGCCGCCTTCTGCGCCTCGGCCTTCCTGTCGGGATGAGCGTCGCTGTGGCCGACCTCTCCGGCGTATTGCGGGAAACCGAGCGCCGGATAGGTGGCGCGCGCCACATAGGGATAGAGCGTGCCGATCAGATAGAACATGGCGCTGTCGATCATCGCCCGCTTGGCAGGCGCCTTGGGGTAGAATTTCTCCAGCCCGTGCTTGTTGGCGAGATACTGCATGATGGCGCAGCTTTCCCAAAGCACCCCTCGCGGCAGGCCCTTGTCCTCGATCATCGGAGTCAGATGGGCCGGGTTGCGCGCCATGAATTCGGGCGAACGCGTGCTGCCCCAGGCGTCGGCCTCGGCATGGTCCAGCCCGGCGGCGCGGGCAAACACCCGAACCGTCATGTTGTTGACGCTGGGCTTCAGCATGCTGATCATCAGGGCGGGGTTCTTCGCCGATTTCCCCTTGGTCCTGGACGCGGTTTTGCCGGCGGTTGCTGCTTTTGACGCCGCCTTGGCCGAAGGCTTTGCCGATATTTTTGGCACCGGCTTGGTTGAAGCTTTTGCTGCTGGTTTTGCCATAGCCTTTGGTGTCGCCTTAGCTGCCGGCCTCCTCGCACCCTTCGTCGCTGTCTTTGCCATCTGTTCCTCCCTTTGTTTATTCAAAATCAATATGGATTGCGCGGCGCCCTGTCGGCCGACAATGTCGCGCGCGAGCGCTCGACCAGCGCCTGGATGGCGTCGGCCAGATGCGCCTCGGCAATGTTGTAGTCGCCACGCGCGACGCGGAGCTTGTGCGCTTCCATCAGCACGTCGGCATGGCCAAAGCCGGCCGGCGGCTCGAAACGGTAGGAAGCAAGTTCGATCAGCAGCCCAAGCGGATCCTCGAAATAGATCGAATCCATGAAACCGCGGTCCTTGACGCCACTGTGCTTGATGGCGCGCTCGTCAAGCCGGGCGACCGCCTGCAGGAAGGTGACGCGCGATACGGCAAAGGCGATGTGGTGGACGCAACCCGTGTCGGTCGGCGTGCGGCGCTTTGCCGGCGTGCGGGTCTCGTCGGTAAAGATGGTGATCAGCCGCCCGTCGCCCGGATCGAAATAGAGATGGCTTTCGGCTGCCTTGTCGAGGTTGGGTTGCTCGAAAATGAATGGCATGCCCAGCACGCCTTCCCAGAAATCGATCGACGTCTGGCGACCGGCGCCGACCAGCGTGATGTGATGGACGCCTTGCGATTGCAGTTTCTGCATTGCGTTCTCCCCCTGATGTCGGCGTTTCGATATCCGTAAGTGCCGGCTGTCAGCCCGCCGCCATGATGCGAATGGCGTCTCTTATGCGAGCGCTGGCTTCCTGATCCGCGCCGTTCCCTTGGCTCGCCGAACCTTACGCGCCGGCTTTGTGAGACGATGCTAAACCAATCAGTCGCGCCGCGCCAGAAGCCGCATCCGGGATCGGCCCTGCCCCAACGCAAGCACGGCGCTGGAGCAGCGCCATGCAAGGTTTCGCCCCTATAGCTGGCGGGAGCGGAGCCGACAGGGGCCGGAGCCGTTTTCACACAAGGCCGCTTGTCGCATGGCCGATGTCGCCATTCTCGAAACACGCGAAAGGGTTCTCGCCGGTATCCTCCTGACCGGCGCCGCCTATTTGCTTTTTTCGACGCAGGACGCTTCCATCAAGCTGCTGGTAGCCGGCATGAGCGTCTGGCAGATCCTGTTCTTCCGCAGCATCACCATACTGACCGCCTGCGCGGCGATCGGCGGACGGCATCTCTATGCGGAGACGGCGCGGTCGCCGATCGTGTGGCCGATGCTGTTGCGCAGCGTCTTCACCCTGGCGGCGTGGCTTTGTTATTACAATGCCGCGCGCAGCCTGCAGCTCGCCGAACTGACCATCGTCTATTACGCGGCCCCGATCATCGTCACCGTGCTTTCGGTGGTGATGCTTGGCGAAAAAGTGCCAATGCTGCGCTGGCTGGCGGTGGCAATCGGCTCGCCGGCGTCTTTGTCGCCTGTGACCCTGCCCATCTCGGGCTGTCCGTGCCGGTGCTGCTGGTGCTGGCCGCCGCTTTCCTGTGGGGCATCGCCATCGTGCTGTTGCGCAAGACAGCACTTGCCGAGCGCTCGATGATCCAGCTCATGCTCAACAATTTCTATTTCCTGATATTCTCGGCGGTGCCCGCGCTGCTCTGGTGGAAGATACCCGGCTGGAGCGAACTGCTTCTGCTTGCCAGCGTCGGCGCGCTCGGCGGCTTGGCGCAGTATCTTCTCTTCGAAGGCATGAAACGGACGCCGGCCTCGATCATCGCGCCGCTGGAATACACTTCGCTGTTGTGGGCCTTCGCGCTCGGCTTCGCCATCTGGGGCGACGTGCCGCGTCGCGAAGTGTTTTTCGGCGCTGCTCTCATCATCACCGCAGGGCTGCTGATCGTCGGCGGCGAGCATTTCCGCAAACGGCTGTGACGGGCCAGACTTCTGACACTACGATGTCAGGACAGAACCACGTAAATTGGCTTTCATGACCGATGTAGCAGCCGCCACCGACACCGCAGAACGGACACTTGGCATCATCCTGGTGTCGTCGTCGGCGGCGGTGTTCGGATTGACCGGCGTGCTGACCAAATCGATCCATGCCGATCCGCTGACCATCACCTGCTGGCGCGGTTTCGTCGGCTCGATCCTGATCAGCCTCTATGTGCTGTGGCGCCGCCACCGCTCCGGCAACCGCCAAACGCTGCGGCTCGGCTGGCGCGGCTGGCTGCTGGCGGTGGAAGGCGCGCTGGCCAGCATCGCCTTCATCTGCGCCTTCAAATTCACCTTCGTCGCCAATGTCACGGTCATCTACGCGACGTCGCCTTTCATTGCCGCGCTGCTCGCCTTCCTGCTGGTGCGCGAGCCCTTCCGCCTGCAGACGATGTTAGCCGCCGCCGTCTCGCTTTGCGGCGTCGCGGTCATGGTCTGGTCGAGCTTCGGCACAGGCAATCTGTTCGGAGACGGGCTGGCGCTGCTGATGACGGTCGGCAGCGCGCTCTACATGATCATGGTGCGCGCCTTCCGCGACACGCCGGCGGTCTGGGCAGGCGCGGTCTCGGCCCTGCTGTTGTTCATACTCAGCTGGTTCGTCACCGACCCGCTTGCCGTCTCGGCAAGGGATGCCGTGCTGCTCGTCGCCTTCGGCTCGAGCTTCGCACTCTCCTCGATCCTGTGGACGGAAGGCGCGAGGCTCATCCCGGCGGCTGAATCCGGCCTGCTCGGCTCTGCCGAAGTGCCGTTCGCGATCCTGTTTGCCTTCCTTTTCCTGGCCGAGATACCGCCCATGGCCAGCATGATCGGCGGCGCAATCGTGCTTTGCGCGGTCTTTGCCCATGCCGGCCGCGACTGGCTGTCGGCAAAGCAGCAACAAGCGCCAGGGCCGTTGTGAAAGCCGAGCCCAAAAAAATTTGCGCAGTCACGGAACCATCATCCGGTTCAGGCATTGTTGAGCCGACGGACCACCCCCCGAGTCCCCCCAAACCCCTCGGTCCGTCCTACTCCAAGCCGACCGCAAGGTCGGCTTTTTCTTTGGCCCCACGCCTGAAGACAGGCAGCTGTCAGCCAAAAAGTCCTGGCACAGCCAGGCCGGCGCCGAGCAGTGCGGCCAAATCCCGCGCCGGGTTCTCGGTATCGGCGCGCAGCCGGATGGCGAATTCGGCAACGGGCACGGGCGGCAGGTCGAACGTGCGCGGTGCTTCGACGATGCCGGAATGGGCAAAGCGCGCGGTGCGCAGCGTCAGCGCAATGCCGGCCTTGACCGCCGTGCGCAGGCCGGCCAGGCTCGCGCTGCCGGCCGCAACGCGATAGCGCCGGCCGGCCGAATCGAGCGCCGAGATCGCCGCTTCGCGGAAGCCGCAATGCGGATCGAGCAGCGCAAGCGGCAATTCGTCCTGTCGCGCAGCCAGCCCTTTTTGCGAACACAGCCACATCATCGGCTCGCGCAGCAGGCCGATTTCGTCCGGCGTCGCCGCCTGCCGCATAACGATCGCCAGATCCAGGCTACCGCCCTGAAGGGCTTGCGCCAGCTCGGCGGAGCGGCCGACGCGCAGCTCGATCCTGACGCGCGGATGGCTTTCGGCGAAGGCACGCAGCAAATCGGGCAAGCCGCTGTCGGCGAAATCCTGCGTCGTACCGATCGCGATGCGTCCGTCGGCCCTTGCGCCCTTCAGGCCGAGCCAGGCTTCACGATGCGCTGCAAGGATACGCCGGGCATGGCCGACAAGCTCCTCACCGGTCGGCGTCAGGCTGCGGCCCCTGCCCTGCGGCGCCAGGAGCGGTTCGCCGACAGCCTCTTCCAGCCGCTGCATCTGCGCCGTCACAGCCGACGGTGAACGGCCGACGATAGAGGCCGCCTGCGCCAGCGAGCCGCCGTCGGCGAAGGCGAGGAATGTCCTCAAGAGGTCGGGATCGAGCGTTTTCATAATTCGATATTATCGAAGTATTCTCTGAAAACAATTCGATTTTCATGTTTCCTGGTTGGTGACAGGGTTGCATCATCGGCTGACAGAGGCCGCCAGAACCAAGGAGAAGGACAATGCCCATCATCAACGTCAGCGTCACCGGGAAGCCCGACGCCACGCTGTCCGCCAGGATCGCCAAGGAGGCGACCGAACTCACCGCCACGCACCTTCGCAAGGATCCGACCATAACGGCGGTTGCCGTCTCCTATCTCGATCCGCAGCACTGGTTCGCCGGCGGCACGTCGCTGGCCGAGCATGGGACCAATACGTTCTGGCTCGACATCAAGGTGGTCGACGGCACCAACACCAAGCTCGAGCTGGAAGCCTATCTCAAGGCGATCTTCGCCGCCTTCGGGCGCCTGCTCGGGTCCGTGCACGAAGAAAGCTACGCCTTCGTCCACGAAGTGCCGGCCGCCGCCTACGGTTATGGCGGCAAAACGCAGGAATTCCGCTTCATCAGCGGGAGACTGAAGGCGGCGTAAAGGATGCCGCTTTTGCCCTTCCCTTCGTGAGAGGCGGCAAGAGGCCCTTGCGCATTGACCTTGCCCGCACATCGTCTAGGTTCTTGCCGAAGCGGCCGCAGAGCCGAGGTGCAAGGAACGTTGGGAGAGACGCGGCATGATCCTGACACTGGCGCTGCTTGCGGGTCTGGTCGTGGCCTGGCTGCTGATCGGGGTAGTGGAAAAGTTCCGCCTCGGCCTGCGCTTTGCCCAGGCGCTGCTCTACGTGCCGTTCAAGCTCGCGTACCGGATCAGCGACAGCCGCATGGCAATCGCGCGCGATGCGGCGGCGCCAGTCATCTATGTCATCTCACATCAGTCGCACTTCGAACCGGCGCTGATGCTGTCGCTGCTGCCTGACGACACGCTGCACATCCTCGACGGAGCCTCGGCCAGGGCACCATGGCTAGAGCCGTGGCGCGAGCTTGGCCGCACCATCGCCTTCAACGCCGAACACGTCTTCGTCAGCCGCAGGCTGGTGCGCGTGCTGAAGGGCAAGGGCCGGCTTGCCGTCTACCTGCCGGACGCGGTCGAGCCCGACGTCAAGTCGTTCCGGCTGTTTCGCGCTGTCACGCGCATCGCCATGCAGGCCGATGCCCGCATCGTGCCGATCTTCGTCGGCGGCGCCCGCGACCTTCCGGTCTCGTTGACGCCGGCCAGCATCGTGCCCCGGCGCTGGTTCCCGCGCCTGTCGATCAGCGCATTGGAACCAATGACCATTGCCGAGCTGGTGGCGCGCATTCCCGAGCAGGCCTCGAACACCAACGCGCTGTTCGACCGCTTCGCCGAGGCGCGCTTCGCAGCCGCCGATCTCGATCGCGGCCTGTTCCTGGCCATGCGTGACGCCGCAACCAGGGTCGGCGCATCGCATCCGATCATCGAGGACGTCGTCTCGGGCGCGCTCAGCTATCGAAAACTGTTTATCGGCGCGCGCGTGCTGGGCAGGCGTTTCGAGACGGTGACGGCGCCCGGCGAAGCGGTCGGCCTGCTCCTGCCCAACGCCAATGGCGTGGTGCTGTCCCTGGTCGGGCTGCTCTCGGCCGGGCGGGTGGCCGCGATGATCAACTACACCGCGGGTCCGGCCAGCGTCACCGCCGCCATCCGCACGGCGGTGATCCGCACGGTCGTCTCCTCCCACGCCTTCATCGAGAAGGCCGACCTCGGCGATATCGTGACGGCGGTCGAAAAGGGCGGCGCGAAATTTCTCTGGCTGGAGGATACACGCGCAAGCGTGACAGCGCTGGAAAAGCTTACCGCCGCCTTGCTGTGGCGCTGGCCGCTGCAGCGCCAGGACGCAGCCAAACCCGCGGTCATCCTGTTCACCTCCGGTTCGGAAGGCACGCCGAAGGCGGTGGTGCTGTCGCACAAGAACCTTTACGCCAACGCCATGCAGGCGGAAGCCCGTATCACCATCTCGCCGGCCGATATCCTGCTCAACGTATTGCCTGTGTTCCACTCCTTCGGGCTGACGGGCGGCACCATCCTGCCGCTGGTTACAGGCGTAAAGCTGTTCCTTTACCCTTCGCCTCTCCACTACAAGATCATCCCCGAGATCGCCCGTAAGGTGAAGCCGACGGTCATGTTCGGCACCGACACTTTCCTCGCCAATTACGCGCGTGCCGCCAAGGACGGCGATTTTTCCAGCCTGCGCTTCGTCGTCGCCGGCGCCGAAGCGGTAAAGCCGGAAACCCGCCGCACCTATCGCGAGCGTTTCCAGGCCGAGATCATCGAAGGCTTTGGGCTGACCGAGGCCGCGCCCGTGGTTGCCGTCAACACCGCCATCCATAGCCGCGACGGCACCGTCGGGCGGCTGCTGCCGGCCATCCGCATGAAGCTCGAACCCGTCGAAGGCATCGATGGCGCCGGCCGTCTGTGGCTCCACGGTCCGAATATGATGATGGGCTACATGACCGCCGACCGACCGGGCGAATTGCAGCGGCTCGAAGGCTGGCACGACACCGGCGACATCGTCTCGGTCGACCGCGAGGGCTTCATCACCATTCGCGGCCGGGCCAAGCGTTTCGCCAAGATCGCCGGCGAGATGGTGTCGCTGGGTGCGGTCGAGATGCTGGTGCAGTCGCTGTGGCCGGAAGAGCGCCATGCCGCCGTGGCGGTGCCCGACAAACGGCGCGGCGAGCGCATCGTGCTGGTGACCACCGCCGACGATGCGAGTGCCGAGGAACTGCGCCAATTCGGCAAGAAGGCCGGGGCGGCCGAACTGATGGTGCCCAACGACATCGTCAAGGTGGAAGAGATCCCGGCGCTGGGCTCGGGCAAGACCGACTACGTGTCGGCCCGCAGACTGGCCATCGATCGTCTGGGGCTGAGTGCGGCGGCGTAGGCGAACGGCCTGAAGGGTCGTCTCGCCTAAATCGCAGGGCCCGGGCGCAAAGCGCTGGCCTTCAATGCACCCTCTGTCGCCTTCAAAGAGGGATAACAGCGTTATCCTATATCCGAAGGCGGCACCTGCTCGCCTTCCAGCCTGGCGCGCTTCGAATAGGCACGCACGCTGAACGGCAGGAAGAGGAGATAACCGGCGACGGAGGCCGTCAGCGTGTACCAGGGATAGGTCATCAAGAGCAGGATATAGAGCACGACCCCCAGGATGACGGGCAATACCTTGTCACCCGGCACCTTGATGCTCTTACCCGAATAGACCGGCAAACGGCTGACCAGCAGGAAGGCGACCAGTACGGTGAAGCCGGTGGCGATGAAGGCGGCCGGGCGGCCGGGCTCCAGCCCAAGCCGCAGGAAATACAGATAAAGCGGCAGCATCACCAGCACGGCGCCCGCCGGCGCCGGTACCCCAACGAAATATTCGGTCTGCCATGCCGGCCGCTCGGCCTTTTCCTCGTCAAGAACATTGAAGCGGGCGAGCCGCATGCCGCAGGCGATGGTGAACAAAAGGGCGGCAATCCAGCCCGGCGATCCCGCGCGGTCGAGCAGGAAAGCGTAAAGCACCAGCGCGGGCGCGACGCCGAAATTGACGATGTCGGCCAGCGAATCCATCTGCGCGCCGAATTTCGACGTCGCCTTCAGCATTCGCGCCAACCGGCCGTCTATGCCGTCGAGGAACGCGGCGAGCAGCACCATGACCACCGCGGGCTCGAAGCGGTTCTCGAAAGCGAAGCGGATGCCGGACAAGCCGGCACAGATGGCGAGCACCGTAACCAGATTGGGCAGCACCATGCGCATCGGGATTTCGCGGATGCGCGGGCCGCCGCTGGCATGCGCCTCGAATTTCTTGAACGGCGCGCCCACCGGTCAGGAGATCCGCACGAGAGGCGTGGCGGCGATACCGCCGAATTCCGCCAGCACCGTTTCGCCGGCGACCGCCGTCTGGCCGACGGCCACGCGTGGTGTCGCCGCCTCCGGCAGGAAGACGTCGACGCGCGAGCCGAAGCGGATCAGGCCGAAACGCTCGCCGATGGCGATCGAGCCGCCGGTCTCGGCCCAGCAGACGATGCGCCGCGCCACGAGGCCAGCGATCTGCACTGCCGCGACGGTGCCGTTGGGGCTGTCGATGACCAGCCCGTTGCGCTCGTTCTCGGTGCTTGCCTTGTCGAGTTCGGCATTGAGGAATTTTCCGGGCCGATGCTCGATACGGGAAATCTTGCCGCGCACCGGGGCGCGGTTCACGTGGCAGGAAAAGACGTTCATGAACACCGATATGCGGGTCATTTCGGCATTGCCGAGGCCAAGCTCGCGCGGCGGCACGGCCGGGCCGACCGCCGAGATGACGCCATCGGCGGGGCTCACCACCAGACTGTCATCGACCGGCGTCACCCGCTCGGGATCGCGGAAGAAATAGGCGCACCAGGCGGTGAGGATGAGCCCGATCCAAAACAGGATCGAGGAGAAATAGCCGAGGAAAAGCGTGCCCGCGCCGAAGGCGGCGATGAACGGATAGCCCTCGCGATGGATCGGTACGAACGCGTTCTTGACCGTATCGACAAGGCTCATGGGATGGGGCAGTCCCTGTTTCAGGTTCGGCCTCAATAACCGAAACACCCTCTGCCCGCAACGCGACAATGGGGAAGGAGGGTGGACGAGCTAGCCCGCAGCAGCGGAACGATCAAAGTGCTCGGCGAGTTCCGGGATTGTAGCGTCGGCAAGCTTTTCGTTATCTTTGCCACGCAAGAGCACACTACCATTCCACGAAGACAGCAAGAGGAAGGCCCGGTCAGACGCCAACACCACCCAGTTCACGACCACGCCTTCCGCCGTTTGCACGATTGAGTTCGCTGAAACGATGGCGTCCGTCGGGTCGAATCCGGCTTTGCGCAGTAGAAGGTCGACAGCAGCCGGGGCATGATACTGCTCAGCCAATTCGACAACCATTTTGATTTCCGAGCCTTCAGCGTGGCCAAGTCGGTTGCCTACTCGCGGAGCGATGGCTCCCAAAGAATTCTCACCCGGGCGTATGACCGGTGGGTCTTCCGCCGCGATGTATTCGTAGATATCGGCGTGCGTCTCAGTTGCAACGCATAGCCGAGGCTCCTTCGCACTGGTACGCAGTTGGAAAACCATCTGCATCTCACCCCCGACATCCAGCATTCTTGCCATGCCAAAGCCCAATCTGACCTCAGGCGGAGACACCTTGGCGCAGGCGAGACCGGCCCCAACGTCGCGCCAGCCGATCATCTGGCGCACCAGCTTGCTAATCGAACGATGAAGAAGCCTGGCTTCGCGTTGCGGGTTGGCCATCACCAGACCGTGTATAACATCGCTGTAGTCGTCATCTTCGACAATCTGTAGATCAGGCCACGAGACGATCCAGCGCGCCAAGAAACCCTGCATCGGTGCAGCCTCATCTGCGTGGTAGAACTCACCGTCAAGCGCATCCAGAAAATCGTCGCAACCACCCTCGAAGCCCGTTTGTTCGGCCGCCTCATCGGGATGCTCGGCAATCCAGGAGGACATCTTTTCCAAAGTCGCCAATTGGCCGCTCGCACCGCTAGCAGCGAGTCCAACTCGGGCGTTCGTAATCATGGCGTTGGTTTCCTCTGCGCCATTGTAGATGAATTGACTGTGCCCGCCATTCTTCACCTCAGCCGAGTACGAGTTTGCGTGGGAAACCTGCATCGCCCTCGGGCTGATCTCCGGATATCGGTAGAGCCCTTCATAAGTCATGGTATGGATGAAAATCTCAACGGCGAAGACGAGTTCCGAGGGGCTATCGATTGCCTTTTCTACTGTTGAACGGCGCACAAAAACCGGCAGCGGCAGCCTGACCTGTGGCCACCTGGCAGCATTCGGCGCGAGTTTTTCAGACGTTTTTTTAGACTTGCGAAAGAAAAATCCGAACATCGAAAATGCTTTCATAGACCGCAAAGCAACCGCGGCTGGTTGTTCCCGAGGTGACAATATCACCTGCTTTTAGATTTGAAAGAGACCCAGGTATGTGCAGATTTGGCGGGATCACCATCGCGTATTAGCCTTTCAGAATTGTCGGCCGCCATGTCGGCAAGCCATACGCTCGCCCGTCCTTGGCAGGACAGTGCCCCGCGACGCCTTCGGAACGGTGACGTGGGTCACGCAGCCAAGGAGCCAGCAATGTCATCCGTTGCCGAGAACGCCAAGATTATCGCCAAGGGCCTCGCTTTCGGGGAATCGCCGCGTTGGCATGAGGGACGCCTGTGGCTCTGCAACTGGGGTACCGGAGAGATCGTCGCCGTGAGCGAAGACGGCAAGAGCAGGGTGATGCTCACCGTGCCAGCGGTCCTGCCCTACTCCATCGACTGGCTGCCGGATGGCAGGTTGCTCGTGATTTCAGGCCGCGAAGGCCTGCTGCTAAGGCAGGAGGTGGATGGCAGGCTCGTCACCCATGCCGATCTGCGCGACCTTTCGAAAAGCCCCTGGAACGAGATCGTCGTCGATGGGCGCGGCAATATCTATGTCAATGGCGGCGGCCCGGCGCCGGCACCCGGCCAGCATTTCGGCCCGGGCACGATCGTGCTGATCACGCCGGACGG
Source organism: Mesorhizobium sp. B2-6-4 (assembly GCF_006441495.1). NCBI lineage: Bacteria > Pseudomonadati > Pseudomonadota > Alphaproteobacteria > Hyphomicrobiales > Phyllobacteriaceae > Mesorhizobium > Mesorhizobium sp. B2-6-4. The sequence goes on along the minus strand of NZ_VFUE01000003.1, from coordinate 374,830 downwards.
GACGGCCAGGCAAGTGGCTGGGAATATCGCGTTTGCCAATGGCATGGCTGTGACCCCGGACAACAGGACGCTGATCATTGCCGAATCCCACTCCAACCGGCTGACCGCCTTCGACATAGCCGCCGACGGCACTCTGGCTAATCGGCGGGTGTGGGCCGATGTCGACGGCTATCCCGATGGCATCTGCCTAGATGCCGAAGGGACGGTCTGGTACGCGGATGTTCCCAACAAGCGCTGTGCGCAGGTACGCGAAGGCGGTGAGCTGCTGCAGACCGTGACCGCCGATCGCGGCTGCTTCGCCTGCATGCTGGGCGGTGTCGACGGCAGGACGCTGTTCATCACCGCAGCCGAGTGGCGCGGCTTCGACCACATGTCGAGCGACGCCCGCACTGGTCAGGTGCTGGGCGTCGCTGTTTCCTCGCCTGGCGCGGGATGGCCGTCTTACATTTCGGGCACACGCTGATTGGCGAAAGCGACGGAGATAGCCAACGCCGCTACGACAGCTCCGACGTGCGCCTGCGCACCACCACACCCAGTTCGTCGCTTTCGCGGGCGATGCGCAGACGCTCCTCGGCTTCGGTCGCCTCGCGCTGGCGGTCCCACATCGAGGCGTAAAGCCCGTGCTTGCGCATCAGATCGGCATGTGTACCGCGTTCGGCGATCTGGCCGTCCTTGAGCACGATGATTTCGTCGGCCGTGATCACCGTCGACAGCCGGTGGGCGATGACGATGGTGGTGCGGCCCCGGCTGACCAGGTCGAGCGCGGCCTGGATTTCCTGTTCGGTATGGCTGTCCAGCGCCGAAGTCGCCTCATCGAGCATCAGGATTGGCGGCGCCTTGAGGATGGTGCGGGCAATCGCCACGCGCTGCTTCTCGCCGCCGGAAAGCTTCAGCCCGCGCTCGCCGACCATCGAGCGGTAACCCTCGGGCAGCCGCTCGATGAAGGGGCCGATCTGGGCGAGTTCGGCCGCCTTGCGCACCTCCTCCTCGCTGGCGCCGATGCGGCCGTAGCGGATGTTGTAGGCGATGGTGTCGTTGAACAGCACGGTGTCCTGAGGCACCATGCCGATCGCCGCGCGCAGGCTCTCCTGCGTCACCTCCCTGACATCCTGGCCGTCGATCAGCACCTGGCCCGACTGGATGTCGTAGAAGCGGAACAGCAGCCGCGAGATGGTCGACTTGCCCGCGCCCGAAGGACCGACGATGGCGACAGTCTTGCCGGCCGGCACCTCGAAGCTGATGCCTTTCAGGATCTTGCGATTCGGATCGTAGGAGAAATGCACGTCGCGGAATTCGACCTTGCCGGCCTCGATCGCAAGCGGCCTGGCACCGGGCTTGTCGACGATCTCCTGCGGTACGTCGAGCAGGTCGAACATTTGCTCGATATCGGTGAGGCCCTGGCGAATCTCGCGGTAGATGAAGCCGATGAAATTGAGCGGCACCGATAGCTGCATCAGCATGGCGTTGATGAAGACGAAATCACCGACGGTCTGCGTGCCACGCTGCACTTCGAGCGCGGACATGCACATGACGATGACCGTGCCCAGCCCGTAGATGACGCCCTGGCCGAAATTCAGCCAGCCGAGCGAGGTCCAGATTCTCGTCGCCGACATCTCGTAACGCGCCATGGAGCGGTCGAAGCGCTCGGCCTCCATGGCCTCGTTGTTGAAATATTTGACCGTCTCGAAATTGAGCAGAGAGTCGATCGCCTTGGTGTTGGCGTCGGTGTCGCTGTCGTTCATGTCGCGGCGGATCGAAATGCGCCAGTCGCTGGCGCGAACCGTGAACCAGACATAGAGCCAGACGGTGACCGCCACCACGGCTACGTATTTCCAGCCATAGGTGTAGGCGAAGATGCCCGTGGTCAGCGCGAATTCGAGGATGGTCGGCGCCGTGTTGAGCATGATGAAGCGCACGATCGTCTCGATGCCCTTGGTGCCGCGCTCGATGATGCGCGACAGGCCGCCGGTGCGCCGTTCGAGATGGAAGCGCAGGGACAACTGGTGCATGTGGACGAAGGTGCGGAAGGCAAGCTGGCGCACCGCGTACTGGCCGACGCGGGCAAACAGCGCGTCGCGCAACTGGTTGAAGCCGAGTTGCACGAGCCGCACCACATTGTAGGCGACAACCAACATGACTGGGGCGAGCAGGAAGGCGGGCAGCGGCGGCGTCGATCTGCCGTCACCGGCCAAGGCGTCGGTCGCCCATTTGAAGAAATAGGGTCCCGCGACCAATGTCAGCTTGGCAACCACCAGCAGAATTGTCGCCCAGGTGACGCGCGCCCGCAGATCGGCACGATCCGCCGGCCACATATAGGGCCAGAGGTTAAGCAGCGTCTTGAAGGTCGGGGAATCGGCGGAGACGGTTTTTTCGGCCACTTTTCTTGCCTTTTGGGTGAGAGGGTCAGCGGCTGGTCGAGCAGGAAACGACGAGCGCGCTCAGCGAAGCCGACACGCCGGCAAGCGCGGCTTGGTCCACCTCGTAGCGCGAGCGCTGGCGGTCAGGCGCGAAGCGCACCAGCCCCGCCTCGACCAGGATCTTCAGATGCTGCGAGACGGTCGACTGGGCGAGATCGAGATGGTCGACAACGTCCCGACAGCAGCAGAAACCGCTGGCGGACAGGCGTTTCAGGATCTCGATGCGCGCAGGGTGCGAGAGCGCGGCGAAGCGGGCCGCGATGGAGTGGCTGTCGGTGGTGCAAGAGGTTGGCGCGCTCGTCGCGCGGTCCGGTTCAGGCAGGGATTCGGTCATCGTTCATCGGCGATAGACGATGAACGATGACGAGGCAAGCTGGCCGGATGGGGAGATTGCAGGCGGAGGGCTGCGAAGGATCGGCTTCGGAACGGCTTGCAGCCGCCCCGCTGACGCTTGCCTACTCCGTCTTCGCCGAATGCGTCGTCATCTGGTCACCCATCGCCTTGAGGTCGGCGGCCTCGCCTTCCTTAGACCGTGGCGGGACCTTGAACACCTGTCCCGGCCAGATGCGGTCGGGATTGCGGATCTGGTCCTGGTTGGCGAGATAGATTGTCGAGTAGCGCATGCCATAACCGTAAACGCGCCGCGAAATCCGCCACAGCGTATCGTGGCGGCGGATGATCACGGCGCCGTTGGCATGTTCGAGCTTAGGTGAAACAGTCTCGGCCACATCGGAAGGCGGCGTGGCCACTGCATCGGCCGGAGCCGGTTCCGCCGGGTTGGCGGGCGCTTCAGCGGCAGCCGACGGTTCGGCAGACTTTGCATCGGCCGCCTTGGATCCAGCAGGCGCCACGGCGGCGACCGCCTCGCCCGGTTCGCGCTCGAACGGTACGGCGGCGCGGGCCACCACCTTCACCCCGTCGGCATCGAGGCCATCGACACGGATGGTGTAACTGCCGACCGGTACGTCGCGCCTCGCCTCAACCAGGAAATGGCCATTCGGCGATGTCTGCGCTTCGCCAAGCAGGATGTCGTTGGCATAGGCGCGCACCTTGCGGCCCGGGTCTGCGAGGCCGGCGACAAAAATCTTGCTGCCGTCAATCTCGACCGCTTCGACGACGATCTTGGGTTCGGCCACGGATGGCGCGGGCGGCGTTGTCGGCGCCGCAGGAGCAGGCGTTGCTTCGATGGCGGCGGACGCGCCTGGCGCCGGAGCCGCGGCTGCAGGCGCTTCCGGTGTTGTCTGCGGCTGGGGCACGGTCAGCAGTTCGGCCGGCTTGCCCGGTTCCTCGACCATGGCCAGCACCTGACCGCTCGCATTGGCGGGAATGGAGACGACGGCCGTCTGGGCCGAAGCGGTCACCACATCGCCGGCGGTGGAGCGCAAGGCAATCGTATAGTCACCGGGCTTCAGCGGATCATCGAGCACGATGACGAAGGCGCCATCGGGACCAGCGACCGTCGAGCCGATCACGGTCGAACCGTTGAGGATCTCGACCTTTGAATTGGGCGCCGCATTGCCGGCGACGACGATCGAACCATCGCCTTCAACGCGCACCACGTCGAAGGTCGGGGCGATCGGACCCGCGACGGCAGGCGCGGTTGCCTCAGAGGTGGGAGCGGACGGTGCCGCAGCCTGCGGCAGCCGCGCTTCCGTGCCCGGATTGGCCGGCTTCGGCGCCACAGGCGGAGCCTGCGCCGCGACGTCCGCCGGCGGCGTGCGATTGAAATATGGGTCGAGCGCGCCCGACACATAGGCGGTTCCCGCGACCGCAACGGTCCCACCCGCCGCGAACAGAAACGCCTTCAACGGATTGATCGCCATCTACTTCCCTGCCCCTTAGCCACCTAACGCCGGTCTAGCCTGTTTTACCATCACCGACAAGAAAAAGCCCGGACTTCTCGGCCCTTAGGGCTTGACCGCGCTTTCAGACCCAATCACCAATCATCGGCATGAATACGATTCGATCCGTCTGCGTGTATTGCGGCTCGTCTCCGGGCCGTGATGAAACCTATGTCAAGGCTGGTCACCTGCTCGGGCGATCGCTTGCGCGCTCCGGCCTCAGGCTGATCTATGGCGGCGGCACCAAAGGCATCATGGGCGCCGTCGCTGAAGGCGCGCTCAAGGCCGGCGGCAAGGTCACCGGCATCATTCCCCGCTTCCTGATCAACAGGGAAGCAACCGAAACCGCGCTAGACCGGCTCGACGAGCTCGTGATCACCGAAAACATGCACGAGCGCAAACATAAGATGTTCGAGAAATCCGACGCCTTTGTGGCGCTGCCGGGCGGCATCGGCACAGTCGAGGAGATCGTCGAGGTCATGACCTGGGCGCAACTTGGCCATCACCGCAAGCCGATCGTCTTCGGCAATGTCGGCGGATTCTGGGATCCGATGCTGGCGCTTATCGACCATATGGCAACCGAAGGCTTCATTCACACCGCACAGCGGGTCAAGCCGCTGGTCGTCAATGACCCCGAGGCAATCGTCGCCGCCATCATGGTGGCAGGCTCCTCGGTCGATGCGCCGACGGAGGGCGTGCAGTCGGTGATAGACAAGATGTAAGGCTGTAGCTGAAGACAGAACCTACTGCCCTACTGCCCTACTGCCCTACTGCCGGCCAGCCGCAGATCATCGATTACCGCCCGCCGATCCTGGCGCCGCCAGGCGAGATGGATCGAGACCTTGCGCTCAAACCATGGCAGGTCCCGAAACAGGATCCCGGGCGGCGCGGCGATGCGCAGGCTCGACTGGACGGTGGCAAGGCCGAGGCCGGCGCTGACAAGGCCGAGCGAGGTCAACGGGTCCGCCGTCTCATAGGCGATATCGGGCAGGAAACCCGCCTTGGCGCAGGCGGCCAGGAACTGGCCGCGATTGGTGTCGTCGGGCTGGCGCACGACGGTGATCCAGACGCGGCCGTCGAGATGGTGCGGCTGGATATCGGCCACTTCGGCGAGCGGATCGCCTTCGGGCATCGCCAGCGCCAGCGGCTCGTGGCGCAGCGGCATGCTGGCGACATCGGGATCGTCCGCGGCGGGCGGCGAATAGACCAGGCCCAGATCCAGCGACCGCTGCCGCAGCTCCTCGATCTGCGCCGCCGAGCGCAGGCTTCTCAACTGGAGATGAAAATCCGGCCGGTCGCGGCGGAATTGGCGCAGCATCGCGGCGACAAGCCCGGCGTGCACGGCGCCTTCGACATAGCCGATGGCAAGACGCCCGACAGACCCGCTGGCAAGGTTTCGACCAAGTTCCTCCAGCCGGCGCGCGTTCGACAGCAGCGCGCGGGCCTCGGCGAGAAAGGCGCGGCCCTCGGCATTGAGATGGACGCGCTGTTTTACCCGTTCGAACAGGGTTACGCCAAGCTGCTGTTCAAGCTGCATGATCTGCCGGCTCAGCGGCGACTGCGAAATATGCAGCAGCTCGGCGGCGCGACCGACATTGCCGGTTTCCGCGACGGCGACGAAATATCGGATCTGGCGCAAGTCGAACATTTTTTGCTCCGCGCGGCATCAAGTCTTCAAAAGTCTCAACTTTAGCCTAATCAGTCTTGGACAGTCTGACCATCCAGCGCGATACCTGCCGTCACCTACCGCTGACAAACAGGAGACCGACATGCAGTTCTTTGCCCTCCTCACCCGCAACACCGAAAAATTCACCGATGCCGATTTCGCGCCGCTGCTGCCCGGCGAGGCCGAGCAGCGGCGCACGCTCTACGCCCAGGGCGCGGTTCGCCAGGTCTGGAACCGTGGCGACATTCCCGGGAGCGGCATGATGTTCGAGGCGGCCAGCGATGCCGACGTGCGCAGTCATCTCGGCAGCTTGCCGCTGGTCAAGGCCGGCATGATGGACATTGCCGCAATCGTGCCGCTGAACCCTTATCCCGGTTTCGGTCCGAAGCGCTAAGTGTGGCAGTCGCAATGCGGTGGCGGCGAAAGGCGCCGCCGCACTGACGCGGCCGCTCGAGAGAGTGTGATCGGCTGTCAAGGAACCGTCACACGAAACCCCGCCGCCCATGCTAGATGTTGCAATCACGCGCCGCCAAGCGGTGCGATGCTCGAAATATGCATCCGGCACTACACCATGGATACTGCTCTCGCCCCGGAAGGCACCGACCTGTCGCCCTACCTGCCAGACGAGCATGGGCTGTTCTTCATCTATCATTTCACCGCCGACGGCCTGCGCACCAAGGATGCCGCCGGCGCGCAATGGACGTGGCGCAGCTACCAGCTTTCCGACATGCGCGCACGCCACGAGATCGCCGCCGAACAGGCCCTGCCGGCGCCAGTGCGCGAGGCCTTCCTGTCCGCCAGCCATGGCTGCCACATCGACCTCGAGGATGACTGGCTCTACGGCGACCTGCCGGACCTGCGTCACGACTATTCGGCGGAAGCCGGCGGGCTTGGCCATTTCCGTTTCGCCCTCAACGACACCATGCTGGTCGGCGCCCGCAAGCAGCCCTTGCAGTCGGTCGACAATATCCGCAAGGCGATCGAGAACGGCTCGCGCAAGTTTCGCTCGCCGGCCGAGCTGATCGAGGCGGTCGTGGGCCAGTCGTTCGACGGCATGGCGGTGGAACTCGCTGCACTTGGCGACAGTCTCGACGGCATCGAGGACCGCATCGTCTGCGACGCATGGCACAATGAGCGGCAGGCGCTCGTCGATGCGCGCCGGCACCTGGTGGTGATTCACCGGCAGATGGCGACCCTGACCAATCTGTTTCGCCATCTCGACCATTCGCACCGCAACGACCTGCCCGATTCGATCAACGACATGGCAGCACGGCTTTCGCACCGCGCGCAGACGCTGCACTATGATGGCGAGCAGTTGCAGGCGCGCGCCAGGCTGTTGCAGGACGAGCTGATGGCCAAGCTGACGACGCAGTCGAACCGGCTGCTCTACGTGCTGTCGGTGATGACCGCGGTGCTGTTGCCAATGACGATCATCTCGGGCCTGTTCGGCATGAATGTCGGCGGCTTGCCGCTGGTCAACACGCCGATAGGCTTCTGGGTGGTGACTGCGGTTTCGATGCTGATCGCCGGAGCGACCTATCTCTTCGTCAGGCGGCTCGGGCAGATGTAGCCCGGCGCGCCGTCGCCAGCATCGACCAGGAATACATGGCCAGCGCCGCCCAGATCAGGGCAAAGGCGACAGCCTGGGTGGTGTCGAACGGCTCTTTGAAGATCAGCACGGCGATCAGGAACACAATGGTCGGCGCAATATATTGCATGATACCTATGGTGGAGAGACGCAAAAGCCTGGCGCCGAATGCGAACAGCAGCAGCGGCACCGCGGTCACCGGCCCGCAACCGGCCAGCAACGCCGCATCGACGCCGTTGCCGGAAACGAAATGGTCCTGTCCGGTGGCGATCAGCCAGGCGATATAACCCAAGGCCGGCACCGACAACAGAAGCACTTCGAGCAGAAAACCCTGGCTGGGGCCGATCGGCAGCGTCTTGCGGAAAAAACCGTAGGCGGCGAAGGAAAAGGCCAGCGCCAGCGATACCCATGGCAACTTGCCAGCCTCGATCGTCAGCACGGCGACCGCGATCGCCGCAAGCACCACGGCCGCGATCTGCAGCCGATCGAGCCGCTCGCCGAGCAGCAGGGCGCCGACCACGACGCTGACCAGGGGATTGATGTAATAGCCAAGGGCGGTTTCTACGGTGCGGTCGACGGCGATCGCCCAGACGTAGACGCCCCAATTGACCGAGATCAGCGCCGCCGTCAGCGCCGCCATGGCGATCGTGCGGGGCGAACGGATTGCCGCCTTGAAATCCGCCGTGCGGCCGGCCCAGACCAGAACCGCGGCGGCGATCGGCACCGACCAGACGATGCGGTGGGCAATCACCTCGGCAAGCGGCAGGTGCGCAACCGCTTTCATGTAGAAAGGCAGCAAACCCCACAAGAAATAGGCACCCAGCGCCAGCAGGAAGCCGCGGCGGGCTTTTGAAACTGCGTCCTGGGTAATTGCTTCAGCGGCCATGGCCCAACGCTATGGCCCAGTAACCTTGGCAAGACCATCGCAAAGTTCTGATGGATCAATGGACTTTCGCTGATGGTTCAAACTTACTCCGCCGCCACCAGACCCGCCATGTCCCGGTTCTTCATCAGCTTGTAGATGATGGAATCCATCAGCGCCTGGAACGAGGCGTCGATGATGTTTTCGGAAACGCCGACCGTCCACCAGCGGGCACCTGTCGCATCATGCGATTCGATCAGAACGCGAGTGATCGCCTCGGTGCCGCCATTGAGGATACGCACCTTGAAGTCGGCGAGTTCCAGATCGGCGATTTCGCCCTGGTATTTGCCGAGATCCTTGCGCAGTGCGATGTCGAGCGCATTGACGGGGCCGTGCCCCTCGGCCACCGACATCTTCTCCTCGCCCTCGACCAGCACCTTGACCACCGCTTCCGACACCGTCTTCAACTGGCCATTGGCATCGAAGCGGCGTTCGATCATGCAACGGAACGAGGTGACGTGGAAGAACTCGGGCAAGCCGTGCAGCATCTTGCGCGCCAGGAGCTCGAAGGAGGCGTCGGCGCCCTCATAGGCATAGCCGGAGGCCTCACGCTCCTTGACCACCGATATCAATGCGTCGAGCCGGTGATCGTCCTTCGGCACATCGATGCCGCGCCGCTTCAGCTCGGCCAGGAAATTGGCCTTGCCGCCCTGGTCGGAAACCATGACGCGGCGGCGGTTGCCAACCGCTTCCGGCGGCACATGCTCGTAGGTCGCAGGTTCCTTGGCGAGCGCCGAAGCGTGGATGCCGGCCTTGGTGGCGAAGGCGGAAGCGCCGACATAGGGCGCCTGCGCCTCCGGAGCGCGGTTCAAGAGTTCGTCGAAGGCGCGCGACAAGCGCGAAATGCCGGTAAGCGCCTCGGCGGAAATCCCCGTCTCGAAACGGTCGGCGAAGGCCGGCTTCAACGCCAGCGTCGGCACGATGGAGATCAGATTGGCGTTGCCGCAGCGTTCGCCAATGCCGTTCAGCGTGCCCTGGATCTGGCGCACGCCCGCTTCGACCGCGGCCAGCGAATTCGCCACCGCCTGACCGGTGTCGTCATGGGCATGGATGCCGAGATGGTCGCCGGGAATGCCCGCGGCGACGACCCTTTCGACGGTTGCGCGTAGTTCCGAGGGCTGCGTGCCGCCATTGGTGTCGCACAGCACCACCCAGCGCGCGCCGGCATCATAAGCGGTCTTGGCGCACGCCAGCGCATAATCCGGATTGGCCTTGAACCCGTCGAAGAAATGCTCGCAATCGACCATCGCCTCCTTCCCCGCGGCAATGGCGGCTTCCACCGAGGCCTTGATGGACTCCAGATTCTCCTCATTGGTGCAGCCGAGCGCCACACGGACATGATAGTCCCAGCTCTTGGCGACAAAGCAGATGGCGTCCGACCGCGACTGGACGAGTGCGGCAAGCCCGGGATCGTTGGAAGCCGACACCCCCGCCCGCTTGGTCATGCCGAAGGCGACGAACTTTGCCTGCGCGGTGCGCTTCTCCCTAAAGAAGGCCGTGTCGGTCGGGTTGGCGCCGGGGTAACCGCCCTCGACATAGTCGAGGCCGAATTCGTCGAGCAGCTTGGCGATGGCGATCTTGTCCTCGACCGAGAAGTCGATACCGGGCGTCTGCTGGCCATCGCGAAGTGTTGTGTCGAAGAGGTAGAGGCGTTGCTTTTTCATCGTCCTGTGGGCGCTTGAACGCCCCCCTCTGGCCTGCCGGACATCTCCCCCTCAAGGGGGGAGATCGGCAGTTCGAATGTCCCGCCATCACCTGCGGCGCTGAAAATTTGCGAAACCCCAGGTGATGGCCAATCTCCCCCCTTGAGGGGGAGATGGCCGGCAGGCCAGAGGGGGGTGAGCGCCGACATCAGTTTTTCCCCACAAACCGATCCGTCGCCCGGATCAGCCGGTCCAATATCCCTGGCTCGGAATAGGCATGGCCGGCACCCTCGATCAGGTGAAAATCCGCCTTCGGCCAGGCCTTGTGCAGCGCCCAGGCGTAGCGTGCCGGGCACGGCATGTCGTAGCGGCCGTGGACGATGGTGCCGGGAATGTCCTTCAACTTCCAGGCATCGCGCAGCAACTGTCCCTCCTCCAGCCAACCGGCATGGACGAAGTAGTGGTTCTCTATGCAGGCGAAGGCGACGGCGTAGTCGTCCTCACCAAACGGTCCGCTGGTCTCCGGCTCGGGCAAAAGCGTGATCGTCTCGCCTTCCCACAGGCTCCAGGCGCGGGCCGCCTCGATCTGCGCGTTTCTGTCGGACCCCACCAGCCGCTTGCGATAGGCGGCCATCAGGTCGCCGCGCTCGGCCTCGGGGATCGGCGCCAGGAAGCGCTCCCACTTGTCGGGAAACATCTCGGAGACGCCGAACTGATAGTACCATTCGAGTTCGGGGCGGGTCACCGTATAGATGCCCCGTACGACGAGCTCACTGACGCGTTGCGGGTGCGTCTCGGCGTAGGCGAGCGCCAGCGTCGAACCCCAGGAACCGCCGAAGACCAGCCATTTGTCGAAGCCGGCCATTTCGCGCAGGCGCTCGATATCGGCGACCAGGTGCCACGTGGTGTTGGCCTCCAGCGAGGCATTCGGCGTCGACTTGCCGCAACCGCGCTGGTCGAACAGGATGACGTCGTAGAGATCGGGATCGAACAGCCGCCGATGCTTTGGCGAGATGGTGCCGCCCGGCCCGCCATGCAGGAATACCGCCGGCTTGGCGCCTTTGGTGCCGGAGCGTTCCCAATAGACCTGGTGGCCGTCGCCGACGTCGAGCATACCGCTCTCGAAAGCTTCGATCTCGGGATAAAGCGTGCGCAGTTCAGAGCTCATAGTTGCAAACCTTTGGACGGCCAGTCCGTCGTTTCATGGTCGGGATGCTGGAAGGAGATGATCTCCTCCTGCCTTGCGTAATAGTCTGGATCCTGGTGGACGGGCTGTTCGAAGATCGTCTCCACCCAAGGCAGCCGCCCGGCGTAATTGACCTGGATCTGCGGCGCCAGGTCGGAGCGATCGTCGAAGGCGCCGATGGCGATCTCCAGGCCGCCGGGCTGGCGGTAGGTCAGCGGCGTGCCGCAGCGGGCGCAGAAACCGCGATCGATGTTGACCGAGGACTGGAAATAGCTCGGCTCCTCACGGGTCCATTCGACGCCGTCCTTCGGCGCTGTCACCAGGGCGCCGAAAAAGGAACCGAACTGTTTCTGGCACATGCGACAGTGGCAGATGGACGGGCGTCCAAGCTTGCCTTTGATGCGGAAGCGCACGGCGCCGCACTGGCAGCCGCCGGTTCGAATGGTCTCGCTCATGATGTTTTCTCCGGCGGCCATTGCTCGGTGTCGTGGTCGGGATGCTGGTAGGAGACAAGCTCTGCCAGATAGGGGGCCGAACCCATGTCCGCCATCGTATCCTCGCCCGGCAATTCTGGAATGGAATCGACGTAAGGCAGCTTTGCCTCGGTGCCCCATTGGATGGTCGGCGCGATATCAGCCGGAGCGTCGAAGGCGGCAATCGCCAGCGCCATGCCGTCCGGCGCCTCGAAAGTCAGCGGCGTTCCGCATTCGGCGCAGAACCCACGCCAGGCAGCGTTCGACGAGCGGAAGCGCTTGGGCTCGCCGCGCGTCCAGTCCACCTTGGCGCCGCGCACCGAGACCAGCGGAAGGTAGAAATTGCCGCTCGCCTTCTGGCACATGCGGCAATGGCAGACCGAGGCATCGCCGAGTGCGCCCTCGACGCGAAAGCGCACGGCGCCGCACTGGCAGCCGCCGGTGTAGATCGGCCGGTTGTCGAGGCTCATGGCAGGTCACTCCGCATCATGGCAGACGGCCTCGACATTGTTGCCGTCGGGATCGAAGACGAAGGCGCCATAGTAGTCCGCATGATAGTGCGGGCGCAGGCCCGGCCCGCCATTGTCCTTGCCGCCGGCGGCGAGAGCGGCAGCATGGAAAGCATCAACCTCGGCGCGGCTGCGCGCGGTGAAGGCAACGTGCTGGCGGGCCTTTTGCCCCTCCTTGCCTTCCTGGAGCCAGAACACCGGCCGATCGCGGCCGTAGCCACCGACCTTGGCGCCGCCGGTGTATTCCAGCGGCACCATATAGAGCAGCGAGGCCCCAAGCGGCGCCATCGCCTTGTCATAGAAAGCCTTCGAAGCGTCAAAGTCAGCAACGTCGATGCCGAGATGGTCGATCATGGAACGAACTCCTCCGTTGCTGGTTCCGGCACTTCCGCGCCAGCCAGGCCGGCCGCAATCACGATGTGCTGACAGACACTGTCGATATCGCGGATCACGTCATCATTCCAGAAGCGCAGGGCGGTCCAGCCGAGCGCTGTGAGCTTGGCTGTTCGCGCGGCGTCAGACGCCGAGACCTCATGAGAGGCGTGCTGAGAACCATCCAGCTCAACGATCAGCTTCCTGTTAGGGCAAGCAAAATCGACGATGTAGCCCGCTATTGGCATTTGACGTCGAAACGCCAGCCCCATGAGTCGGTGTGCGCGTATCTCATTCCAAAGCTTCAGTTCGGCGTCGGTCATAGCCTTGCGCATCTTGCGCGCATTGGCTCGATTGACAGGAGACACACGATAATGGATCACGGCGAGGCGCCCCCCTCTGTCCTGCCGGACATCTCCCCCTCAAGGGGGGAGATCGGCAGTTTCGCTGACGGTACCCAACCTCCAACGTCAGCGATTGGCGAAAGCCTCGGTGATATCCAATCTCCCCCCTTGAGGGGGAGATGTCCGGCAGGACAGAGGGGGGTGCTTCGCGCCAACCTCTCCATTCCCGCCACAAGAACAGTCGCCCTCACCGCTTCACCTCCCACGTCGTCACACGTTCGCCGGTGACCGGGTCCTTGCCGTCCTTCAGTTGCACGCCTTGCGCCAACAACTCGTCGCGGATGCGGTCGGCTTCGGCCCAGTTCTTGGCGGCGATCAATTCCAGGCGCCTGGCGATCGCCTTGGCGAGCGCGGCTTCGTCGACCTTGGCCGCCCCGACATCGAAACCCAGGAAGGCAAGCGCACCCTTCAGCGAGGCCGCTGCGGCGTTTTCGCCATCGCCGCTGAAGTCGACCGCCTCGCCGGCCAACTGGGTCAAAACCTGGAAGGCGGCGTAGGTGGCGAGATCATCCGACAACGCCTGCACGACCTCGTCCGGCAATTGCCCGACCGCCGGCGCCAGATCGGCCGCGCGTTTCCACTTGCGCAGCGTGTTCTCCGCTTCCTCGAGCTTGCGCACGGAAAAGTCGATCGGTTCGCGATAATGGGTCATCAGCATAGCCAGCCTGAGCACCTCGCCGGGCCATTTGCGGCCGCCGAACGTTTCGGTCTCCAGCAGCTCGTTGATCGAGTAAAAATTGCCGAGGCTCTTCGACATCTTCTGCCCTTCGACCTGCAGGAAGCCGTTGTGCATCCAGATGTTGGCCATCACATCGGTGCCGTGCGCGCAGCGTGACTGGGCGATCTCGTTCTCGTGGTGCGGGAAGATCAGGTCGAGACCGCCGCCATGAATATCGAAGACCTCGCCCAGATAGGCGGCGGACATGGCTGAGCATTCGATGTGCCAGCCCGGCCGGCCCCTGCCCCATGGGCTCTGCCAGCCCGGCTCCTCCGGGGACGACAACTTCCACAGCACGAAGTCGCCAGGATTCTTCTTGTGCGCGTCGACTGCAACGCGAGCACCGGCCTGCTGCTCGTCGAGATTTCGCTTCGACAACTGGCCGTAGTCGGGCATCGAAGCGGTGTCGAACAGCACTTCGCCTGCGGCAACATAGGCATGGCCGCGTTTGATCAGGCTTTGAATCAAGGTGATCATGTCTGCCTTGCCGTCGGCACGGGGCTCGACGAACTCGGTGGCGCGCGGCTCGACTGTTGGCTCCAGGCAGCCGAGCGTCGCGACGTCCTTGTGGAATTGGCCCGCAGTCTTCTCCGTCACCCGCCTTATCGCCTCGTTAAGCGACAGTCTGCCGGCTGATATCTCGCTGCCGAAATCGCGCAGTGCGCGTGCATTGATCTTGTCGTCGACATCCGTGATGTTGCGCACATAGGTGACATGCATCTCGCCATAGAGATGGCGCAGCAGCCGGAACAGCACGTCGAAGACGATCACCGGCCTGGCATTGCCGATATGGGCGAAGTCGTAGACGGTCGGACCGCAGACATACATGCGCACGTTCAGCGCGTCGATCGGGACGAAATCCTGCTTCGCGCGCGTCAGCGTGTTGTAGAGGCGCAGGCCCTTCGATGCGTCAGACATTCCATGCCTTTCCGGTTCAGAACTTTTGCCTGGATGAAGCCAGCTCCGCGCCGAGGCGCAAAACGGACTCCAGCCTGCTGGCCGGGGCGTTTGTCCAATCTAGCGGAAGATGAGGCGAAAACGTCCGGACCAGCGCGAAGCTAGCCAATAATGCAAATGCCACAAATGGCGAAAGACGTTTTCATAGGCGGCTTTATCGCCTTGGCCAGTGTTGCCGTCAAGTCGCTTATCCCGAGAAAAACGACGCCAGAACTGGCAAATGCGTCGCCCGATCACACGGAATCAGCCACTGAAACATTTTATTAAACATGTCGGCACAGTCATGAAACATACGCCGGCTAGATCAACCTGCGTCACGATTTGGTCGGATTCGGCCGCCAAACGCAGACACGGAAACGTTATCTGGGAAGAGACACATGCCTCGAAGCAAGCAGGAAGCCAACCGCGCCAAGCAACCAGCGCTGGCAAACCATTATCGCGCAATCGGCCCGGCCGCGATCGTCGCCGCCCTGCTCCACACCGCGAAGAAGAAAAAGCCGGTGCAGAAAATCGTATCGCCCCGCGCTGCCTGAAGCAGTGCGCGATCGGCCCAAGGGTCGGAACGAGGCGCCAAACCGCACCTCGAACAGAGTTCCTGCTAAAACAGCGTCATCTGACTGTCGTCCGCGCCGGGTTTCCGGCGCTTGACCTTCTCGGGCTCGGGCCCGATCTCCCTCTTCTCCTGAATCTCCGGCCCGGTGTTGGCGACCTTGTTGACGAGGTCGGAGACCGGAATCGCTTCGAAGAAGTCGCGTTGCGCCGGCCGCAACAGGTCGGCGACGTCGCGCGGCTCAAGTCCGCGGCAATCGAGCCAGCGGGTGAAGTCTTCAGGTGCGATCACCACGGGCATGCGGTCATGGATATGCGCGATGTCGGCATTGGCCTCGACCGTCAGAACGGCGCCGGTGTCCAACTCCGAGCCGCCCGGTTCCGCATAGGTTTCAACCAGCCCGGCAAAGGCGACCAACCCGCCATGCCGCGGCCTGATCCAGTAAGGCTGCCCCTTCCTGCCGCCCGCCTCTCCGGGCCGCGCCTGGCGCCATTCGTAAAAACCTGATGCCGGCACCAGCGCCCGGCGATGGCGCATGGCGGCTTTGAACGAGGCCTTTTCGATCACGCCTTCGGAGCGTGCGTTGAACAGCAGCGGAAATTCGCCGACATCCTTTACCCAGGCGGGGATCAGGCCCCAGCGCACCAGCATCGGCCGGCGGTCCGGCAGGTTGGAACCCGGCGCCCGCGGCGGGCCTGAGATCGCCATCAGCACCGGCTGCGTCGGCGCTATATTGTAGCGCGTAGGAAACTGCTCCACCTCCGCCAGCCCGAGGAAAGCGGCTGTCTGGTCCGGTGTCGCGGTCAAGGCAAAACGTCCGCACATGTCTATTGGTCCTGATGTCCGGTTTCGAAAGTGGCGATGGAACAGCAGCACTGCAACCGCTAAAGCTGTCCGGCGTCGGCCGGTCCACAACAGGCTGCCGTAAATCAGGGCGATCGGATATCCATGGACGAAGTGCGAAAAGTCATTCCCGCGGTCTCGGTCGCCGTTGTGCGCGGCGACGCCGTGCTTCTGGTCAAGCGGGCGCGACAACCCTCGCAAGGGTTCTATGCATTCCCGGGCGGCAAGGTCGAAGCCGGTGAGACGCTGGAACAGGCGGCACGGCGCGAATTGCTGGAGGAGACGCAATTGCAGGCCGAAAACTACCGACGGCTGCGCGAAATCCTCATCGACGGCACGCTCGACGGGCATCCGGTCGATTACCTGCTGACGGTATTCGGTGCGGCCCATGCCGGCGGCGAGGCCGTGGCCAGCGACGACGCCGAGACCGCCGCCTTCTACACGCTGGCCGAAATGGCTGATCTGCCGCTTGCCGGTTCGGTGCTCGCGGTCGCCGAGGAACTGCTCGGACGGCCGTCGCAAACCCCTGAGCGACCCTGAAATCCGGAATTCGCCCGGCACAATCGCCTTGCAGGCGGCAAATTGTTTGGCCAGATTGACTTATGCGTTGCCTTCCTCTCCTTCTCGCGACATGCCTTGCCGTCAGCCCTGTGGCGGCACGACCGGCGTTCAGCGCCGAGGCACCCTTCGAACCGGGGCTGATGCGGCTGGCGGAGGTTCTGGGGTCGCTGCATTTCCTGCGCAATCTGTGCGGCGAAAAGGGCGACCAGTGGCGCGGCGAGATGCAGAAGCTGCTCGAATCGGAGAACCCGGATCCGCAACGGCGCGCCCGCTTCATCGCCAGCTTCAATCGCGGCTACCGCTCATTCGACGGCACCTACACGCAATGCACCGCGTCGGCGACCGAAGCCATCGGCCGCTACATGAAGGAAGGCGAGACCCTGTCGCGCGACATCGCCTCGCGCTACGGAAACTAGCCCATATCGCCCAAAGTGCCCTCGCAAGAGCGCATCCGGCCTTCATCAACAGATATCCGGTCCATTGGCGGCGACTGCGGGCATATCCAGCTTGTGTCGAGAACTGTCATGGTGCAATCCTTTTGTTGCGCTTATGCAACAGCGTTAATGAAACGTTAGCGCGCGGATGTGGAATTAACTCAAACTGAAGGTTTTCACCCCGCAGGCACGCCTAATCGGCTAAGTTTGACCAGGATTGAATGCAGCTTCGCAAGCGCAACCGGCCTCCTGTAAAGAACGATCAAAAAAATGTCGTATTTACAAAGACTTATTTGCGGCTGCGTGTAAACGGAACAGATCAAGCCTGATCCATCGACGGATCGCTGCTTGCAAGGGTGGACATCGCTTATGGAACATGGTGTCAACGACATCGACGCGCTGGTCAGGGAAGAAAAGCGCCTGACCGCGGTGGAGAGCCACAGCGAGGCCTGGGCCGAAGGTCTTTCGGCAGGCATAGAACCCGAGATCATCGCCGAAGCGGCGCTTGAAACCGCGTTCGGCGAAATGCTGCGCGCCAACGGCGAGACATCGGCCCTTGCCCTGCTCGACCGCATGCGTGAAAAGGTCATTGCTGGCGCCTTCGAACCCGAACGGCTGCGGCACTGAACCGACGTCCGGTTCTTTGACGGCAAATGCCGCTCGGGCATCATGCCCGGAAGCAGGGAGAAACGGGCAGTGGATTTTTCGATGTCAGGCAAGCCGCGCGGCTTGGTCCTTTGCATCTGTTTCGCCGCGTGCAGTGCCGCAATTCCCTTGGTTGCGTGTCTGACAAGCAGCCCCGCTTATGCGCTGAGCGAGATCAAGCGCGAAGAATTCCCGTCGCCGGTCCAACCGATGGTGGACGACGACGTGTCGTCGCCGGGAAGCACCGTGCCGATACCCGATCCGGTCGGAACGCCATCTTCGACCAGCCAGCCAACCACTCCGGACAAGGCCGAGCCGGTCACCCCGCCGAACGGCGACGGTGCCACCAACAGGCCGCGCGTCGATCCCGACGCGCCCACGCCGGAGGTCGTCTACGACCTCGGCAAGCTGCCTGAACCGGTGCGGCGCATGCATGACCTGATCATCGAAGCCTGCGAGAGCGGCGACGTCGAAAGACTGAGGCCTTTGATCGGCAAGGGCGACGGCATGACCCAATTGTCACTGACCGACATAGATGGCGACGCCATTACCTTCCTCAAGGGGCTCTCCGGCGACCAGGATGGCCAGGAGATTCTTGCCATACTGGAGGAGGTGCTCAATGCCGGCTATGTCCATGTCGATGCCGGCACGCCACAAGAGCTCTATGTCTGGCCGTATTTCTTCGCTCTACCCCTGGACAAGCTCGACGCCAGGCAACGGGTCGAGCTGTTCAAGATCGTCACCGCGAGTGACTTCGACGACATGAAGCAGTTCGGCGCCTACATCTTCTACCGCGTCGGCATCACGCCCGCTGGGCAATGGACGTTTTTCGTCGCCGGCGACTGAAACTCGGACACGCGAGTGCCTATTCGTGCGGATCGCCTCGTCGAATGGCTGCATCGGGCCCGTTAATATTCCAGTTGCGGAGAAATCAGGAAGGAAACGAAACTTCAGCCAGTGGTCAAAAGAATGCCCTGGCCGAATTTTTCCGCCAGGTTCTGGATAAGCAGCCTTTCAGATGTTGTAAGGCGCTCTTGATGGACAAACCGCCAGTTGCGCTCGTAGATGGCGAAAGCTTCCTCGGCAGGAATTGGGCGCGTTGCATCGCGGCTCCAGACGAGTGCCTGGAGCTCCGGAAACTCAGCGGGAACAATCATTGGCGTGATATCTGTGCGCATAACCCACTCAACTTAGTGGATCGTGCCTAAGAAATCCAACGATGTGAAATGGCTATGCGGGCAACGCCTCGGAGAACTCCACTGCCCTGCCCTGGCCCGGCGTCACGATCTCGCCCTCCCACATGATGCGCTGGCCTCGAATGACAGTGCCGACCGGCCAGCCGGTGACTTCCTTGCCGTCATAAGGCGTCCAGCCGGCCTTCGAGCCGGCTTGTGCATTGGTGATGGTCTCGCGCCGCTTCATGTCGACGATTGTGAAATCGGCATCATAGCCGGCGGCGATACGGCCTTTCCTGGCCATGCCGAAGATGCGCTGCGGGCCGTGGCTTGAAAGATCGACGAAGCGCTGCAAAGTCAGCCGACCGGCATTGACATGGTCGAGCATGATAGGCACCAGCGTCTGCACGCCGGTCATGCCCGAGGGCGATGCCGGATATGGTTTTGCTTTTTCGGCCAATGTGTGCGGGGCATGGTCGGAACCGAGTACGTCGACAATGCCTTGCGCGATTCCGTGCCAGACGCCGTCGCGATGGCGCGGGGCACGGACGGGCGGGTTCATCTGGATCAGCGTGCCGAGCCGTTTGTAGTCGTCCGCCGACAGTGTCAAATGGTGCGGTGTCGCCTCGCAGGTGGCGACATCCTTGTGCTGTTCGAGGAACAATATCTCCTCGGCCGTGGAGATGTGCAGGACGTGGATGCGGGCACGGGCGGCCCGCGCGACGCGCACCAGCCGCTCGGTGCAGCGCAAGGCGGCGATCTCGTCGCGCCAGACCGGATGCGATGAAGGATCGCCCTCGATGCGCTCGCCAAGGCGTTCGCGCAGCCGGAACTCGTCTTCCGAATGGAAAGCGGCGCGGCGGCGGGTGTTCCTGAGGATCGAGGCGACGCCTTCATCGTCCTCGACCAGCAGGTCGCCGGTGGACGAGCCCATGAAAACCTTTATCCCGGCCGCGCCCGGCAGGCGCTCGAGCTCGGCGACATCGTTGGCGTTGTCGCGGGTGCCGCCGACCCAGAAGGCGAAGTCGCAGTGCATACGGCCGGTGCCGCGTCGGACCTTGTCGGCAAGCGTTTCTTCGCTGGTGGTCAATGGATTGGTGTTGGGCATTTCGAACACGGCGGTGACGCCACCGAGCACCGCCGCCCGAGATCCAGTCTCCAGATCCTCCTTGTGCTCCAGTCCCGGCTCGCGGAAATGCACCTGGCTGTCGACGACGCCCGGAAGGATATGCAGGCCCCGGCAGTCGATCGTCTCGCCGGCCGAGGCCTGGCGCAGATCGCCGATGGCGGCGATGCGCCCATTCTTCACGCCGACATCGCGTTGCCCCTCGCCGTCATGGTTGACCACCATGCCGCCTGTCAGGATGAGGTCGTAGGTGTTGGCCATGCTGATCGATCTCTTGCGGGGGGAGTGTCAGCGGCTTACGTAATGGCCAACCGTTTTGCAAGATCAGGCTTTTATTCGTCCCATGCCCTTTGCCCTGCTGAAAGACCGCGCGCTCATCTCCATCTCCGGCCCTGATGCCGAACACTTCCTGCAGAACATCCTGACCACCGACCTCGACGCGCTCGGCGCCGGCGAGGCAAAACCGGGCGCGCTTTTGACACCGCAAGGCAAGATCCTGTTTGACTTCCTGATCTCACGGGCCGGCGAAAACGCGTTCCGCCTCGAATGCCGCGCCGACATCGCTGACGATTTCGTACGCCGGCTGATGCTGTACAAGTTGCGCGCCAAGGTCGAGATTGCCAAATCCGAACAGACGCTTGTCTCCATTGCCTGGGGAAATGAGTCAGCTCCCTCACAAAAGGATTCAACCGTGCTGGCCGACCGGCGCTTTCGCGATGAAAGCGTCACCCGCTCCTATGGCAGCGCTCAAGAGACTGACGACGGTGCCGCATGGCAGGCCTTGCGCATCGCGCATGGCATTGCCGAGAGCGGCACCGACTACCAGCTCGGCGACGCCTTCCCGCATGACGTGCTGCTCGACGAGACCGGTGGCGTCGGCTTCAGGAAAGGCTGCTATGTCGGCCAGGAGGTCGTCTCGCGCATGCAGCATCGTGGCACGGCAAGGCGGCGGGTGCTGATCGTCAGGGCCGAACGGGCCTTGCCTGAGGCCGGCGCCGAATTGACCGTCGACGGGCGATCGGTGGGCACTCTCGGCTCGAATGCCGGCACGATCGGCCTCGGCATCGCCCGTATCGACAGGGTCAAGACAGCGCTCGACGCCGGCCAGCCGATCCTGGCCGGAGACGTGCCGGTTACGGTGGCCATTCCACCTTTCGCCAACTTCAGCTTTCCCCAGGAAGCCGCCGGCACGGAGGAGGCCTGATGGCGGCCGACCGCATCGGTGCGCCGCCACGCGCCTGGCAGCGCATGCTGTCCGGCCGCCGGCTCGACTTGCTCGACCCCTCGCCTCTCGACATCGAGATATCGGATATCGCCCATGGGCTCGCCCGCGTCGCGCGCTGGAACGGCCAGACCAGCGGTGAGCACGCCTTCTCGGTCGCTCAGCATTCGCTGCTGGTGGAAGCGCTGTTTTGCGACCTGATGCCCGATGCGCCGGCGGACGCCCGGCTTATGGCATTGCTGCACGATGCGCCCGAATATGTCATCGGCGACATGATCTCGCCGTTCAAATCGGTGATGGGCGGCAGCTACAAGGACTGTGAACTGCGCTTGCAGCGCGCCATCCATCTGCGCTTCTCCCTGCCGCCGGAACCAGGCGCCGGCCTGCGCAAGGAGATCAAGCGCGCGGACCAGATCGCCGCCTATTTCGAGGCAACGCTGCTCGCCGGCTTTTCGACCGCGGAGGCGACCGAGTTCTTCGGTCGTCCACGCGGCTTCAGTGCCGAGCGCTTCGATTTCACGCCGCGCTCGGTAACCTGGGCACAGAATGCCTTCCTGAAGCGTTTTTCCGCGATCGAGAAGTCGCGGCGCAAGGTTGCTACGGCGGTAGGGTAGAAAACGCTAAATTAACCGGAACAGCCGACAGTGCGGTGTTCGATCACGAGCCGCAGGCACGCCTCATGCCCGTCGTTGACGACAAGGATGGTTCGACCGTCCCTGAACAGGGGGCCGAAGGCGTGGATCGTCGTGATATGGAAGACGAACTGCGCGAACAAAACGAACGCTTTTCGGCCGCCGTCGAGAACATGTCGCATGGTCTTTGCATGTTCGACGCCGACGAGCGCATGATCATCTGCAACGGCAACTATATCAACATCTTCTGCCTCGACGCCAACGTGGCGCAGCCGGGGATCCGTTTCATCGACATCCTGCGGCACAGCGTCGATGTCGGCATCGCCTCGCAAAGCGCCGAAGAACTTTACGCCATCCGCAAGCCCTATATCGATGGAGCGAAACCCTCGACCTATGAGGAGGCGCTCTCTGATGGGCGCATCATCAGCATCTCGCACCGGCCATTGGCATCGGGCGGCTGGGTTTCGATCTACGAAGACATCACCGAGCAGCGGCGCGCCGAACAGGATCTCAAGGAACAGCATCGCCGCTTCGACGCGGCGCTCGCGAACATGTCGCAGGGCCTGCTGATGTATGACGCCGGCGGCAGGCTGATCGTACGCAATCAGCGCATCCTGGAGCTTTATGGTGTGACCGAGGCGGATCTGCCGCTCGGCATGACTCACCGCGAACTCCTCGAACGGCTGGTGCGCCTTGGCGTCTATGCGCCCATAGATGTCGAGGACGAAGTTTCGAGGACCGAGGCTCGCGTGCTGGCCGGCCAGACGCGGTCGACCCCTCGCCGGCTCGCCGACGGACGAACGCTGATGGTTGCCCGCCGGCCGATGAGCGGCGGCGGCTGGGTCGCCACTTTCGACGACGTGACCGAGAGCAGGCTTGCCGAGGAGCGCATGACGCATCTTGCGCATCACGACGTGCTGACCGGGTTGCCCAATCGCTCGGTGTTTCGCGACCGGCTCGACCGGGCACTGGAGGATGCGGCCGCGGGACCGCTGGCAATCTTCTCGCTCGACCTCGACCGCTTCAAGGTCGTCAACGATACGCTGGGACATCCGGCTGGCGACCGGCTGCTGAAAGGCGTGGCCGCAAGACTGCTGCGCTGCGTGGACAACGACGCAGATATCGTCGCCCGTTTTGGCGGCGACGAGTTCGTGATCGTCCAGTTCAACGTCGAGGGCCTGGCGAGCGCGGAAAAACTGGCGAAACGCATTGTCGAGGCCATCGCCAAACCATTTCATGACAAGAGCCGGGACATGCATGTTGGCGTCAGCGTTGGCATCGCGCTTTCTCCCGGCGATGGCAGGGACGCCGATACATTGCTGACAAACGCCGACATGGCGCTCTACCGGGCAAAAAGCGAAGGGCGCAACCTGTACCGTTTCTTCGAGCCCGGCATGGATGCCACGGTGCGCGCGCGCCGGGCGCTCGAAGCCGATCTCGATACGGCGCTGCCGAGCCGGGAATTCGATCTCGATTTCCAACCGATCATGGCCATAGCTTCGGGCGAGATTGTCGGCGCCGAGGCCCTGATGCGCTGGCATTCGCCGTCGCGCGGCACTGTGGCGCCGGACGAATTCATTCCGGTCGCCGAGGAAACCGGGCTGATCGTGCCGCTTGGCGAATGGGCGCTGAGAAAGGCCTGTGCGACGGCGGCAGCCTGGCCACCTGGCCTGCGCATTGCGGTCAATGTCTCCGCCGTGCAGCTCAAAAGCGGCGGCTTTGCTCGCAGCGTCATCTCCGCCCTGGCCTTTTCAGGCGTGCCGGCCGGACGACTGGAACTGGAGATCACCGAAACCGTGCTGATGGACGAGAGCAAAGCCGTCCTGAAGACGCTGCGACAGTTGCGTGAACTCGGCATCCGCATCGCGCTCGACGACTTTGGCACCGGCTATTCCTCACTCGGCTATCTCAGGCGCTTTCCCGTCGACAAGATCAAGATCGATCGTTCCTTCATCTCCGACATCGGCAATCTCGACACCGCAGCGATCGTGCGCACCATCATCGGACTGGGCGCCGAACTGGGCATCACCGTCACCGCCGAAGGCGTAGAAACCGAAGCACAGCTCGACATGCTGCGCCGAAACGGCTGCGTGGAGGCGCAAGGCTATCTGATCGGCGTGCCGTCAAAGGCGGCGGAGATTCAGCACCTGTTGAAATCGAGCGCGGTGCGCAGCCAGACCGGCTGACGCCATAAATCAGCGCAGCGTCTCGATGTATTTTTCATGGAAGCCGATATAACCCGGCTCGACAACCTTCAGATGCCGCTCGATCAGCGCATGAAACTCCGGCAACCGGTGGAAGGGCACGCCCGGATAGGCGTGATGCTCGGCATGGAAGGGCATGTTCCAGGCAAGCTTGCGCACAGCCCAGTTGGTCAGCGTCGTCCTGGTATTCTCCAGCATGTTTGCGACGAAGGGGCAGCGGCCATGCTCGGCCAGCAGATAGAGCCGCAGGAACGGCTGGCCGAGCAGCGCGGGAAAGATCCAGACATGGAGCAGCACCTTCGCCTTGAACCACAGCGCGAGCATCAGCACGACGGCGTAGAAGGCAATCATCGCGCGCGCCTCGGCGCGTACCTTCGGACGCCCCTTGGGGGGCACGTAGCTGTCCTGGCAACGTCCCACAGCATTGGCGTAGAGCGTCTTCAAATGCCCCAACCACACTGGAAGTCCGGAAACGTGGACCAGGTACTGCCGCCAGGTTTCCGGCTTCGGGAAAGCCAGTTCCGGATCGCGTTCGGGATCCTGTGTGAAACGGTGATGGGCGAAATGGAAATAGCGGAACCAGTCGGCCGGCAGCGCGATCGCCAGGCTGCAGACACGCGCGACTGCGTCGTTCAGCCATTGCCTTTCGAAAGCCGTGCGATGCACCGTCTCATGCAGCAGCGTGAACAGGAACACGATCAGTATGCCTTGCGGCAGCATCAGCAGCGGCCAGAACGGCACCTTGGCGGCGATCAACGATCCGAGGAGCAGGATCGCGCCGAGGTGGAAAGCGAGCTGAACAAGGCCGGGCCCATCCGACTTGCCGGTTAGCCGGCTGCGCTCCTCATTCGTCAGCGAGGCGATCACGTCACGATGATCCATAGGGGCATTCCGGCTGATTGAATTCATTCGGTCAGCATACCCCAGCAAGAAACCTTTCTAACAACGAGGATTTCTGCAATATAGATAAGCTGAGCTTATCTTTTTGGTCACCGCCATGGTTGCACTGCCATCGTTGCGAGGTCTTCAGGCCTTCGAGGCGGCTGCGCGCACCGGCAGCTTCGCCGCGGCGGCGGAAGAGCTATCGGTCTCGGCCGCCGCAGTCAGCCAGCTCATCCGCATCGTCGAGGAGCAAGTTGGCCGCAAGCTCTTCCACCGCGCCAACCGGCGTGTCGTCCTGAGCGAGGCTGGCGTCGAGATGCTGCCTCGATTGACCATGGCCTTCCAGGAAATCGGCAGCGTCTCGCGCCAGCTTGCAGGCGATGCGTTCCGCCCGCGGCTCGTTGTCTCGGTCCCTCCGTCCATGGCCATGGGCTGGCTTTCCGAGCGCCTTGCCGGCTTCATCGCCATCCACGGTGCCGTCGACATATCTCTCAGGGGCGATGACGACCCGGTGTCGTTCGACCGCGACCTGATCGACGTCAGGCTCTCCTACGGTCCGCACTATCGTGAGCACCCGATCGAGGACATTGTCCAGGACGCGGTCTATCCCGTCTGCGCGCCAAAGCTTGCCAGCGTGCTGAAGGCGGATGGCGGTCCGCTCGCCGGGCTGCCCCTGATCCACACCGACTGGGGACCGACCGGCGCATCCTTTCCCTCATGGCGCAGCTGGTTCGAGGCGGCCGGCATCGCGCCTGGGCGCGGCATTCAGCGCGGCCTATCGGCAAACTCCTCGCGCGCGGCGCTCGACCTCGCCATTTCGGGACTGGGCGTGGCGCTGGCGCAAGGGATCTATTGCGCCGAGGCCGTGGAGGACGGCCGGCTGGTCCGGCCTGTCGCCAAGGCGATTGCGCTGCGCCAGCCCTATTGCCTGACGATTCCGCAGCGGAGCGCAAGAAGGGACGTCGTGGCGGCGTTCCGTGACTGGCTGGTCGATGAATGCCAGCGCGCGGTGGGCTCGCCGGCGCTCCGCTGAGCCGGCAAGCGGCGATGGTCAGAGGTGCCCGCTCAATGCCTCGACCATGTCCTTGTTCGCCGCCACGGGCACGATCTCGAACTCCACCAGATCCGCCCACTCGATCACCCAGCGCTGCAGCAGCGTGACGTCGTCGGTCTCCACCAGCAGGAAACAGCGGCTCATGTCCGCCGCGATCCAGCTATGGTGCACCAGAAGCTCCTCGGGGTTCAGGCGACCGTAATCGCGGAAGCGGCGGTAGATCTCCTTGCGGTCGCAGCCGCGAAAATCCTCGGTCACCAAAAACAGCATCTCTGCCCCAATCGGATAATTATCGGCCCGGCCGCTCCAAACGTTCCAGGAACCATTGCGTCAGCCGTACCCAGACCTCGTCCTTCTCGCCGGAGTCCTCCCAGCCATGATCGAGGTTGGGATTGTCGTTGACCTCGATGACGAAGACGCCGTCCTTGGTCTCCTTGAGGTCGACGCCGTAGAGGCCGTCGCCGATGCAGCGCGCCGCCTTGACTGCCGTCTCGACGACATGGGGCGGCGTCTCCTTCAGCGTGAAGGTCTTGATGCCGCCCTGGTCGGGCTTGCCGCTGGCCTTGTGGTTGACGATCTGCCAGTGCTTCTTGGCCATTAGGTAATGTACGGCAAACAGCGGTTGGCCGCCGAGCACGCCGACACGCCAGTCATATTCGGTCGGGATGAATTTCTGCGCGATCAGAAGATCGGAATCCTCCAGCCATTCGGTGGCGAGTGTCTTCAATTCCTCGAAATTGGCGCATTTCTTGACGCCGCGCGAGAAGGAGGAATCCGGGATTTTCAGCACCAGCGGAAAACCCAGCGTCTGCGCCGCGAGTTCAAGGTCGGAAGTGCCGGCTATCATCACGGTCGGCGGAACCGGCACCTTGTTGTAGGCCATCAGCTCGTTGAGATAGACCTTGTTGGTGCAGCGGATCATCGACAGCGGGTCGTCGATGACCGGCATGCCTTCCTGCTGGGCGCGGCGCGCGAAACGATAGGTATGGTTGGAGATCGAGGTGGTTTCGCGGATGAACAGCGCGTCGTAATTGGCGAGCTTGGCGAGGTCCCTCTTGGTGATCGGCTCGATTTCGACGCCCATCTTTTCGGCGATCCTGGCCCAGTAGCGCAGCGAGGAGATTTCCGAGGGCGGCAATTCCTCATGCGGATCGACCAGCGTGGCGAAAGTGTAGCGCGCCGGCGTGCGGCCCTTGGTGTCGCGCCATTCGCGATTGGTATAGGTGTCCAGGCATTGCAGGAAGAAGCTCTCCTCCTCCTCGGTCATGCGCGCCAGGGGATGAAAGCCGATCTTGCGGATCGAGGCCCATTCGGCACTATCCTTGATGTGGACCTCGAGCGCCGGCGCGCGGAACCAGTCGAACAGGAGCTTGGCGAATCGGTCCCACACCTTGGACGGGCCAATGCCGAAGAAGATGCAGACCTTCGCCGGAAAAGCGCCGCCAAGATCCTTACGGCACTTGTTGAGCGCCAGTTCCAGTTCGGGCAGCGCATGTTCGTAAAGCTTGCGCTCCGACAGATCGATCATGGTTTCGACGGTCGGGATGACCTTGTGGCCGCGCGAACCCGCCAGCAGAGAGGCATAATAGCCGCGGCTCTGGTAGCCGTAATTGTTCGACAGGTTGATGACTTTGGGACGCTGGCCGCGAAACAGCGCCGGATGCGCGAGATAGTCGCGGTTCGTGATAATCTTGTGCGGTGTCGCCACCTGGTCGAGATCGCTCTGCCGGCCAGTTAAGATAACCCAGGTCATTGTTATCAGCGCTTCCCCAGAGTGATGGCGGCGCGCAGTCCGTCGCGGCCGAACTGCGCCATGTTCATAAAGATGCCGTAAGGCACGGGAATGTTGGCGGCATCAAGGATGGTCTCCTGCCTCTCGTCCTCAACCCAGGGATCGTGGATCAGGATATGGTCGCCGTCGTCGCCGATGGCCAACACCCAGTGCGGCACCTTCTTGCCGAACATCAGGAAGCCGCTGATCAGCACCAGCACCAATTTTCCTTTCGCGATCGCGGCGCGAATGTCGTCGATGGTGAATGAACGGTAATTCACCGGGATGCCGTAAAGTTCCGCGCGTCGGCGAAAGTCGACCTGGGCCAGTTCCATCACCCGGCGCTTGTCCGCGCTGCGCACCGACTGGAGGAACAACGCGCCGTAGAAAGACACGTAAATCTCGGCCGCAAGGCCGCTCTCATAGCCGGCGACCGCAAGGCCGAACGGCTCGCAGCCACCCGGGCCCGACATCATGAAGACGGTCGTCGCTTCGCGCCAAAGACGAATTTCCCTGACCGGGTCCGGTACGAAGTCGTGATCGAAATTGCCCATGGCCATCATCAGGCAGCAGGGACCGCAAGTGAATTCGCAGGTCTGCTGGTAGAACGGCACGCTGGTGGCGGCCGGAAGTTCGCCGCGCAAAGTCTTCTCGTAGCGCAGCGCCGTGGCGCCGTCCTCGTAGTAATCGGGTTCGCGACCGATCTTGCGGTAGCCGGCCCGCTCGTAGATGCTGATGGCGCGGGCATTATCCTCCCGCACTTCTAGGCGCAGCATCATGCGGTCGTGTTCGAAGGCCGCCTCCTCCGCCGCCGTTAGCAACCGGCGGCCGATGCCGAGGGCGCCAAAAAAGGGACTGGTGGCGATCGAATAAAGGCGCGCCACGCCGCTGCCCTTGCGAAACAGCACAATCGCATAACCGGCGACGCGGCCATCTCTTTCGGCGACCAGCGTCTCGGCGGTCTCGCGCTCGATGAACTGTCGGAAGGAGCGACGGGAAATGCGGTCGCTGGAGAAAACAGCTTTCTCGATGGCGGCGAGATCATCGACGTCAGTCGCGCGGGCCGTGCGGATCTCGGCAGGCATGCGGGCTTGGAAAACCTCGATTGGGTTGTGATGAAGGCCCTATTCGAAACGTCCAGACACCAGCCCAGAACGGCAGCGCCCATCCAGCGCTATCGCACCTCGATTAGGGCCGAATTGTGACAGATTCGGCGCCAGCCCGGGAGGACAAAGGCTTTGAACCAGGTCACCGTTTTCGAGTAGGCGGCGCCGCCAAAAAAACGATGCTGTTCAACTCGCCAGGCCGGCCAGAAGCTGGCTGTAGGCGCTCTTGGCCACGATGGCCAATTGCTCGCGCGGCACTGAGCCGACGACAGCGCAGCCATAGCCCTTGTCCAGCCAGTAGACGGCCTGCGGGCCGGCTTGCGCCGAAGCGTAGGTCCCCCTGGCGTTCTCCACCGATTCGGCCGTTACAAAGAGCGATATGCGCTCGCCCTTGTCGTCTTCATAGAGCAGCATTGCCGCCTTGCTCTCGCCAGCCGGCAGCAACCTGCCGCCGACCAGTTGGAACCCGCTGCCGGTCAAGTCCGGCGCAACCAGCTTCAATCCGACCCGGTTGGACAGCCAGGTCAGCAGATGATCCTTGTCGCTTGCCGGCACTTCCACTGCATGCCGCTTCTCGGCGGCATAGATGACATGCGCGGCGATCGCCTGCTCGGCCAACTGATCCTCGGCCTGATCTTCCCGGCCAATACCGTCGCTGCCGGCAAAGTAGCCGCCAAGCCCGCCCGCGGCCAGTAGACCGGCAGCGGCGGCGGCAAGCCACCAGCGCGAGCGTGGCATTGGCGTCCTGGCTGGCGTCTCGCCAAGCACCACCTTGCGCAACCGCACCGGCACCGGCTCGTCGATCACGCCAGCGAAGGCATCTCGCAATGCCGTCCTGTCGGCGATGAAACGGGCGCTTTTCGCCTTCATCTCGGGAGTGGCGTCGAGCCATGCGTCATAGGCGGCGCGCTCATCGGCCGGCAACTCGCCGTCGAGTGCCATGTGGATGTCGCGTTCGGAGAAATCGCGGCGGATCATTTCTAGACGATCCTTATCGAACGGCGGCGTGCCGTGTCGTCCAGCAGTCCGCGCAACTCCTCGCGCCCGCGCGCGATGCGCGACATCAGCGTTCCCGCCGGCACTCCCAGGATGTTGGCGGCCTCGGCATAGGAAAAGCCTTCGATCGCGACCATGACGAGTGCGGCACGGCGGTCGGGGCTGATCGCCTGCAATGCGTCGACGATCTCGCGCGAGGCGATGCTTTCCACCTGCTCGGCCGGCTGTGCAACCGCCTCGCCCGCTTCCAGCGACAGCATCGCGGCTTCGCCGCGCCGGTTCACTTTGCGCATCTGGTCAATGAACAAATGATGCATGATCGTAAACAGCCACCTCCTGGGGCTTTCTCCCGTCTGCCAGTTGTCGAGCCGCATGAGGGCCCGTTCGAGACAGTCCTGGACGAGATCGTCGGCGGCGTCGCGGTCGCGCAACAACGAGCGTGCGTAGCGGCGCAGGCGCGGTATTTCGCCGAGGATTGCTGCCTTCTTTTCGTCCATGACCGCTGGTTTCGGAATTGCCCTATTCATCAGATTGAACGCGCCTTCGCGGCGCGACGCAAGCAGCCAGTGCGAAGCGGTCCACCGCCCCGGTCACCCAAGCAATGATGTAACGATGGAAGCGGCGGGTTTATTCCCGCAATCAATAGGAGGCCAACTATGCCAAATCGGTCTTGAGAAAGTCATTGCCTTTAAAGAGCAACGGAACATCAAGAGCCTTGGCGCAGGCGTAGGAAAAGCAATCACCAAAATTAAGGTCGGCCGGATGACCGACCGCTTTGCCGTACCGGATGCTGGCATCAATGGCGCGCCCCCCGATATCCTCGTTGATGGCTACATTGCGAGCGTCGATCTCAACAATGAACGCATCGACCAGATCGCGCGCCGCAGACAGCATTTCGGGAGTCGGCTTTTTGGCACCGGCATTCACTCGCCCGAGGGCAAGCGTAGCTTCGAGCCGAACAAGCGCTGAAATGTACAGCTGACCGTCGACGTCGGCGATCCGCTTCAGCAATTCCTCCCAACCCGATTCCTTGGCGAGAATTGCAACGACAACCGATGCGTCGACAAACATCAGTCTTCCCACATCTCGTCCATGAATGCCTTGATGTCGAAGGTGGTGTCGGACGGCCCCAACGCCGCTGCTTGCGCTTGAAGAACGGCAATCCTCTCCCGCAGCGGTTTGCGGGCGCGGCTTCGTTCAAGTTCGTGCAAAAGCGCGGTTCGCACGGCTTCCGTTTTGCTCGGCGCATTCGTCTCGCGCTGCAATTTCGTCGCCAGAGCATCTACCTCATCGTCGCGGATATAGAGCGGCATTTGAATATCTCCCGTGGAATATTCATATATTCCATTTTGAATATTCAAACAATGCTAACCCTCAAGTCTCTTTCGCCGCCCTGGTCAAAAGCCGCTGGTAAAACAGGCCGATGCCGATCAGCACGGCGCCAAGGCCGATGAAGGACAGTGCGCGAAGCACACCCTCCAGCTCCGACATGTCGAAGAGGAACACCTTCAGTACGGCGACCGCGATCAATGCGGCCGAGGCGATGCGCAGCACCTGTGATTTCAGCCAGACGCCGGCGGTCAGCAGCGCCACGCCGATGATCAGCCAGAGTGCCGAATAGGTGTAGGTTTCCAACTGGCCAAGGCCGCTCCACAAGCCGATGAACTCGCCCTTGAACAGGCGCCGCACCGACAACGTGGCATAGGCGAAGGCAAGCAGTGCCGCCACCAGCGCCAGCATGGCGGCATACCATTTCGGCCGCTTGTTGCGGGCATAGAGCGCAAGCCCTCCGGCCGCGACCGCCGGCAGGAGATAAGCGAGGAACAACAGGTTGAAGGCCGGGATCTGCCCGGTCGACTCGTCGGTGAAGAGCGGGTTCAGCACCAGGAAATGCTGCACGACGATGAAGGCGACCGAAATCACGCCCGCCGCCATGGACCCGTAGCGTAGCACGGAACTTGGCGAGCGCCTGTCGATGGCCACGAGTATGGCGCCGGCGCCGATCGCGATCAGCGTGTAGATGGCCTGTTCGGCAAGTGTGGGCGCATCGCTGTTGAGGACACCGCCATGCATGGCGTGGCGCACCAGCATGGCAAGCGTCAGCAGTGCAAACAGCGCCGCCGAAGCTTCCATGGCCAGGCGCGGCCGGCCGTCGGTGGTGCGGGCCAGTTGCCAGGCGGCGAAAGCGAAGGCGAGCGCCGGCACGCCATAGCCCGGCAGCAGCCAGTTGAAAACCGGGGTCGTCGACAGGAACCCGGCACCGACGACGGTCGGATCGAAGATGACACGTCCAAGCACCGCCGCGACCGCGCCGACCGAAATCCAGCCGAGCACCGGATAGGAACGCCAGCGTGTGGCCAGCGCCGGCACGATTGCGGCCGCACCAAGCAGGATGGTTGTCCAGCCGGAACTGAAGGCCATATGCAGCATCAGCAGGCCTGCGAGCGCGGCTCCGCCGAGCGCGAAGGATACGGCCGCCCTGCCCTGCAACGGCGGTTGCTCGCCGCGCGCGATCCACTCGCCGCCGGCAGCGAAAACCACGACCAGCAGCGCCGCCACGGCGGCGTAGGCAAGATCGCGGTCGAGATTGCCGAACGTGAACCAGAGTGCCAGCAGGACGACCAACGGCACGATGACGCCCCACGCCGCCCATGACGCAGCGCGGAAGTGGGGCGCGGCGGCAAATTTGCGGGCGGCCCAGAAACCGGCGCCGATGAAGACAAGGCCAAGCGCAACACCGATGCGCAAGGTCAGTGCGTTCGATGTCGCCAGGGGCACGGCGTCGATACCCAAGACGTCGCCGGAAAAATCGGAAGCGATCGAAGTCGGCGGGATGATGCCGAGATAGATCAGCACCGTCACCAGTCCCGCCGCATAGAGCAGTGGCAGCGCCGGGGGGCGGTAGAGCGCGACGGCCACCATCGCGGCGAGCACGACGGCTCCCGGCAAGGCATCGCCGGCAGCGACGAAGGCCGCATCGACCGAAAGGTCCAGCGCCGAGAGGGCAACAAACAAGCCCGGCGCGACGGAGGGCCAGTCGAAAGCCCTGCCTGATCCGCTTTCGTCGCTGCGGCGGCCGAGCCAGACGAAGGCGAGCACGGCCAGCGTGACGGTGTTCACGAACAGGATCACGGATAAATTCGCGCCCGGCGCATCGGTCATGTAGAGGATCGTCCAGATGCCGGTACCGACAAAGGCCGCCGTCATCAGCAACTTCCAATCGCGCATGCGGGCAATGACGCCGCTGGCGGCAAGCACGATCGCCAGATAGCCGAACAGGGCCCAGGGATTGGGCGCCCGAGAAGCGATCAGCATCGGCGTCCCCATGGCGCCGACGAGGCCGATACCAGCCAGCGCCTGGCCGTGGACAAGGGCGGCGGCAATCGTCGCTATGCCGATGGCGCCGAGCAGCGTGAAGGCGAGCGCCGGCCCGATAAATCCGTAGATGCCATGTGCGGCATAGACGGCGCCAAACAGGATGAAGGCGCCCGCCGCAGTCAGGATCGCCGGGATGTAGGCGCCTGCGGCGCCTTGCACGGGCACCCTGAAGCCGGTGCGGCGAATGAATTCGCCGGCTGCAATCAGCACAAGGCCGAGCAGCCCGGCCATGGTCAGCCGCACACCGGGGCCGAAAATTCCGGCTTCGATCGTGTAGCGGATGAGAAACAGGCCGCCCAGCGCCAGTGCCAAACCGCCGACCCAGACCGCCCAGCGGGTGCCGAGCGCCGTTTCGATATCGGGTTTGCCGGGCGCTTTCACCGCTGCGACAGGCTCGGATTCTGCTACCTTGGGCGCCGCCTCGCCTGGTGTCCATGGTCCCGGCTTGACCTCGTCCGTCGCGGCGTCGGTTTCCAGAGCCGGCAGCGCCTGCCCGGTGGCTGCCTCGCTGGCCGTTGGCGAAACGACCACGGCCGCAGCAACAACGGCTTCGGCCGGCTGGCCCTCGGTCGCCGCCGGTTCGGACTGCTTGGCGAGAGGCGGCACGGCGCCGGAAAGGACGAGGCTCCGCAGTGCGCCTAGCTCACGCTCGATCAGTCCGATGCGGCTCTGCTGGCGCGAAATGATGACGAACAGCACGATGATGGCGACAAGGCCGATCAGGCTTTCAAACATGGCGGCTCCCCCAAACCAGACCAGTTGCTACTGACAATCAAATGTGGCCTGCAAACGACCAGCCAACGGCCGTCGGATCGGCGGCTGGAAAGATCGAGCATGTTTCGGCGTCGAAAGCCAGCGGCTTGCGCCCATTGGCCCTCGGCATCGCTTGCGAATGGCCGGTTTCCGGAACATTGCCTGCCAAACCCGCAGCCGATGGCCTATGATACCTTGGCCGCAAAGGGTTCTCCAAGCGATGTCATGGGAATACGTATGCCGCAACGAAGCGCAGGACTGCTGATCTACCGGCGAAACGCCGGGGCCCTCCAGTTCCTGCTCGTCCATCCGGGTGGACCGTTCTGGGCAAGAAAAGACGAGGGGGCATGGTCTATCCCCAAAGGGCTCGTCGACGAAGGCGAGGACGAGTTGAAAGCCGCCCAACGTGAGGCGGAAGAAGAACTCGGCGTCGCCATCAACGGCGACTTCCAGCCTGTCGGCAGTTATCGGCAGCCTGGCGGCAAGATCGTGAGTGCGTGGAGCGTCGAGGCCGACGTCGACACCGATGCCATCAAAAGCAACATGTTCACCATGGAGTGGCCACCACGGTCGGGATCCATGAAGGCATTTCCCGAAGTGGACCGGGCCGGTTGGTTTTCAGAGTTGGAGGCCGGTCTCAAGATACTCAAAGGCCAGCGCGCGATCCTGGACGATTTCGTGGAACGGCAAAATGCCGGATAACATCCGCTGTTATCACCGCTCGCCCAGTGCGCCTTAGGACGATTCCTATCGTGCCGCCAGATTGGAGGCCGGGAAGATCGAGCATGTCTCGGTGCCGAAAGCCAGCAGCTTGCCGCCGGCGTCCTTCA
This sequence comes from Mesorhizobium sp. B2-6-4, assembly GCF_006441495.1. Taxonomy (NCBI): domain Bacteria; kingdom Pseudomonadati; phylum Pseudomonadota; class Alphaproteobacteria; order Hyphomicrobiales; family Phyllobacteriaceae; genus Mesorhizobium; species Mesorhizobium sp. B2-6-4. Next base: position 339,972 of record NZ_VFUE01000003.1, on the reverse strand, counting down.
GCGTCGCTTCCGAAACGGCCAGCGTGCGGCCCTTGTGAATGACCTTGCCCTCACAGACCACCTCTCCGGTCCTGGGCGTGATCGGCCGCGTCAGGTTCACCTTGAATTCCGCCGTCGTATAGGCCTCGCCTTTTGCGAGCAGCGTCTGCACGGCGCAGGCAAGCGCCGAATCGAGCAGTGTCGCCGCCCAGCCGCCATGCACGCCCCCCAACGGGTTCAGGTGGCGCTCGTTCGGCACACCCCGAACCACGGCACGGCCTTCCGAGACTTCGGTCAGCGCGAAGCTGAGCTGGAAGGAAATCGGCGGCGCCGGATATTTGCCATCGATGATGCGCTGCAAAAGTTCCAGGCCGGTGTAGGCAAGCATGTCGGCATGCGGAATGGTGCCGAGGCCGAGCGGCGAGACCCGGCCTGGATAAAGTTCCACTTCGCTCATGTGATGATTTCTCTCGCGGCGGTTTCTCCCGACAGGCCTTTTGTCGTGTGGTGCTTGCGCAGCGCGGCGAGGAAGCCGGAGCGCGCGTCCGGCTGCTCGATGCCGCGCGGCTCGTAGACGTGACGGGTGAAGAAGAAGCCGGTGAGCCGGAAGGCATCCTGGATCGCCGCCGGATCGGCGCGCAGGCCGGAGCCACGCAGGAAGGCCGGCAGCGCCAGCATCTTGTCGCGCCAAGGCGCGCCGGCTTCCCGCGACACCGCTCGGCCCGATTTCGGCGAGACATAGGCAAGATCCTGCCGCGTGCCGGTCGCGGCGCACTGGCTGAGATCGAGACCGAAACCCAGTTCGTCGAGGATCAGGAGCTCGAAACGGGCCACCAGTTCGCCGGCCGCATCGACGTCATCGAGATGCACGATCATCACCGACAGCGCCTCGTAGAGGCCGCCATGGGCGTCGCGCTCGGGCAACAGGCGCAGATGCGCGGCCATGGTCTGCAGGCCATACACGGCGACCGCACTCTCCATCAACCTGGCCGCATTCATCTCGATCGCTTCGGCCTGGAACGTGCCGAGGTGCTCATCAAGGCGCGCCCGCCAAAGCAGGTCGACACGGTTGCCGGGCTGGAGAACAGGCTGCTGCTTGCGCGAGCGCCCGCCACGCACGAGGCCGAGATGGCGGCCATGCGCACGCGTCATCACCTCGAGGATGGCGCTGGTTTCGCCATGCTTGCGGGTGCCGAGAATGATTCCCTCGTCGCGCCATTCCATGCCTGGAGCATTTCACCGATCGGGTGGCGAAATCAAGGTACGGGCTTGGTGCCTGGGCTGGCTCTCGCAAGGGTGCATAAAAAGCCGCCCGCAGCACAGCTGCGGGCGGGTCTGGTGGGGTCAGTCGATCCGTTAGAACGAGCGCTGGAAGCGGAGGATGCCGCCGACGCTGCTCTTCTTGTCGGCCTTGGTCCAGTTGTTGAAGTCGGCGTCGTCGAATTTTCCTGCATTGAGGTAATCGACTTCAGCCGTGATCGTGTAACCGGGCACAATCGTGTATGCGACGTTGGCAGCGACGCCGAGGTTCTTCCAGTCGTCATAGGAGATCTGGGCGTTGAACGAGGTCTTGTCGTTGAACTTGTAGGTGCCGCCACCCCAGATCGCCCAGTTTCCGCCCCACGGCTTGTATTGGGTGCGGCCCGTGCCGAAGTCGTTGATGTTGTCGTTGGTGCCGTAGCCGCCCATGACGAACAGCGTCAGTTCCTTGCCGACATTGACGTCCAAGCGAACCTTGCCGGCCACTTCCTCGTAATTGCTATCATAGGCGACGACGCCGGTGACCGCACCCCAGTCGCCCTTGTACTTCAAGCCGCCGACGACATGCGGAACATAGCTGTCGATCGTGTTGACGCCGGTACCTTCTTCGAGCGAGACCACGGCCGAGAAGCCGCTGCCAGCGTCGAAATAGTACTGCACGACGTTGGTATCCTTGATACCGTACGGGATGATCGTGTCCTGGATGACGTTGCCGGCATAGCCGATAAACGAATCGTATGCCGTTTCATCCTTACCGACGCGCAGGCCGCCGAGCTGAATCCAGGCGAAGTTGAGGGTGGTCGCCTTGTTGCCGGCCTGCCAGCCAGTGCCGCCAGTCTCATAGTCGCCGCTGCTGTTGCCAAATTGAAAGCGAGTCTCGGTGTAGGTCTTCAACGTACCGAGCTCGGTTTCCTGGCCGGTCCAGGTCTTCAGCGCGAAGCGCATGTTCTTGTAATAGGTGTCGTGGCTATCGCCGTCCATGTGATCGGCAACGTTGTTGACGCCATCCAGCGTGCCGCTGTCCCCGACGCCTATGTCATAGCGGAGATAGCCGCCGATGCGCAGGCAGGTCTCGGTGCCGGGGATATAGAAGTAGCCGGCGCCGTAGACGTCGCAGATCCTGACGTATTCAGCGGGTTCCGGCTCGGCGACGACGACAGCGTCAGCGGCGCGAGCGCCGGAGACCGCGATCAGTGCCGCGGCTGAGCCGAGAAGAAGGCTCTTGATGTTCATTTTCTGACCTCTCCAGTCAAAGTTAAAAATGGCTTCGGATTTTGGTTGGCGGATATATTTTCCCGCCTCACCACAACGAAAAAGGCCCGCACCGCGTCCCCTTTTCGCGGCGAACATACCCATCAATCTTCCGCCTTCAATGACAATTTCACAAACATTCGGGATTGATGACATAGATTAAATCCGTGTTGCAGAAATAGCACTGGAGAATTCACTTCAGACTACGGCACCGCACAAGTGGAACATTGTCATATTTCCGTAATAATTCCCTGTATGTTCCAATTTTATGATGATATTCTACGAACACCAATTGTTTGAGAAACTTCGCGTAAATAAACCCACTTCCATGGTCGTTTCTACCTAGCCATTCCCCAGCCACGTGAAACCGAAGCCGATCCCCTCGAAGGAGTCTTTTCAGCGGGTCACGGACACGCCGGGACGGACCACAGGCCATGATGGGAAGATCAATCCGACGTCGGCGGACTCGTCTGCAAGAATCCGCGCTGGCCAACTGAGAAGTCGACCCAACGGAACCTCGGCGTCCCTGGTCGATAGCCACCAGCCAACGGTTTGGGTCATTATTACCGGCGCTTGTGGTCGGCCAGCACCGCGTCGATCACGCGCCAGGATTGTTCGATCTCGGCCGAGTTGACGTCTATCTCGCCGGCGGCGGTGATCAGCGCCTTCCACAGTGCCCAGCCGCGGCCGCGCGCCCAGGTCGCGTCGTCGACGCCGAGGCCAGCGCGGAAGGCCCCCCTGCTCTTTCCCTCGAACAATGTCCAGGCAATCGCCAGATCGCATGAGGGCTCGCCGACGCCGGAGGTGCCGAAGTCGATCACCGCGCTTAGCCTGCCGTGTTCAACCAGAAGATTGCCCCAGCTGACATCGCCGTGGAACCAGACGGGCGGGCCTTGCCAAGGGGCGGCAAGAGCCGTTTCCCAGACAGCGCTTGCCGCGCCGGCGTTGATACGGGTGTCGAGCGCCGCGATCGCTTGTCTCGTCTCCCCGTCATAGACGTTCAGCGGCCCGCCGCGAAAGAAATTGTGTTGGCCCGGCCCCGGTCCGCCAGCCGGGTCGATCCGCTTCAGCGCAACCAGAAAGCCGGCCAGGTCCGCCGCGAATTCCGACAGGTTGGCGATACGCTCGCGCTTTGCAGTCTCACCTTCGATCCACCTGTAGACGGACCAATGCCACGGATAGCCTTCGGCCGGGGCTCCCATCGCCAGCGGTATAGGGATGGGCAGCGGCAACAGCGGCGCCAGCCTCGGCAGGCAGCGATGTTCCTTCTCCACTTGCAGGGAATAGGCGGCGGCACTGGGCAACCGAACGGTCATCTCGTCGCCGAGACGAAAGCTTCTGTTGTCCCATCCGCCAGGTTCAATCGGCCGAACCGCAAGATCCCTCCAGCGAGGAAACTGCGCCGCGATCAACCGGCTGACCAAAGCTGCGTCGATATTCGACTTGCTAACCATCCATCCTAGTGCGGAAACTCGAGCCCCATCTCGCGGTAGCGCTCGGGATCGTCGCCCCAGTTCTCGCGCACCTTGACGAACAGGAACAGATGCACCTTTTGCTCGAGGATGCCGGCGATTTCCATACGCGCCGCCTGGCCGATGGCGCGGATGGTCTCGCCCTTGTGGCCGAGCACGATCTTCTTCTGGCTGTCGCGTTCGACATAGATGACCTGCTCGATGCGCACCGAGCCGTCCTTCTTCTCTTCCCATTTCTCGGTTTCGATGTGCGAGGAATAGGGCAGTTCCTGATGCAGCCTGAGATAGAGCTTCTCGCGAGTGATCTCAGCGGCGAGCTGGCGCATCGGCAGATCGGAGATCTGGTCTTCCGGATAATACCAGGGCCCCACCGGGAGCGCCTCGGCAAGGTAATCGAGGAGGTCCTTGCAGCCCGAGCCGGTCAGCGCCGAAACCATGAAGGTGCGCTTGAACGGCACTCTTTCGTTCGCTGCTGCCGCCAGCGCCAACAACGCCTCCGGCTTGACGCGGTCGACCTTGTTGAGGATCAGCGCCATCGGCTGGCGCACATCCTTCAGGCGTTCGAGAATGGCATCGGCATCACCTCTAATGCCACGCTCGGCATCGATCAGGAGCAGCACGATATCGGCATCCTTGGCGCCGCCCCAGGCTGTCGTCACCATTGCCGTGTCGAGACGCCGCTTCGGCTTGAAGATGCCCGGCGTATCGACGAAGACGATCTGCGCGTTGTCGTGCGTGGCGATGCCTCTGACGATGGCACGCGTCGTCTGCACCTTGTGGGTGACGATTGACACCTTGGCGCCGACAAGCTGATTGACCAGCGTCGACTTGCCGGCATTGGGCGCACCGATCAGCGCTACGAAGCCGGAATGCGTAACGGCCGCAGGCGCGGCCGGAACCGTGTCTTCCGTGGCTGTCATGCCGCGTCTCCCTGATCGATCCAGACACCTTCACGAATGAGAAGGGCGGCGGCGGCGGCCTGCTCGGCCTCGCGTTTGGAGCGGCCGCTGCCGACAGCCGGCTGAAACCCACCAACCATGACACTGACGGTGAACAGCGGATCGTGATCCGGCCCCTCGCGGCTATCGATGCGGTAGACGGGCACGGCGCTTGCCGCCTGATGCGCCCATTCCTGCAACTCGGTCTTGGCGTCGCGTCGGCCGGCGCCCGACGCCTGCGAGCGCGGCTGCCAATATTTGTGGATGAAAGCGCGCGCCGCTTCCAGCCCTCCGTCGAGGTAGAGCACGGCGATCAGTGATTCCAGCGCGTCGGCGCGCAGATTGACGCGCTTGCGTCCCTCGAGCCCTTGAACGTCGGATCCGGCGCGGATCAGCTCCGGCAGACCAATATGTTCGGCGATCTCCGACAGCGCCTCGGCATTGACCAGCGCGTTGAACCGCAGCGACAATTCGCCTTCCGCCGCATCGGGAAACGCGGCCAGCAGCATATCGGCCACCACGAGGCCGAGAACCCGGTCGCCCAGGAACTCAAAGCGCTCATAGTCGGTGCCGGCATTGGCGCCGCGGGCGCTGGCATGGGTCAAGGCACGCTGCAGGCGCCTGCGGTCGGCAAAGGCATGGCCCGTGCGCTCCACCAGCGCTTCGGCGAGCGCGTCGGCGGTCAGCCGTCTTGTCGCCGCCATGACCCTAATTAACGAAGTGGAAGAGGCGCGAAGCACGCATAAGCGACGGCCACTTCCAGATTTCGAGCGGGCTCGCCTTGCCGGCGATCGAGAAGAAAACAAGGTTGGCCCGGCCAACCAGGTTTTCGGCCGGAACGTAGCCGACGGAGAATCGGCTGTCGGCGGAGTTGTCCCTGTTGTCGCCCATCATGAAATAGTGACCGGGCGGAACATCGAACTCGCGCGTGTTGTCGCCGATCGAGTTCGGCGACAGATCCAGCGTGTCGTAGCTGACGCCGTTGGGCAGCGTCTCACGATAGACGTCGATCGGATAATCCTTTTCGGTGATGTCGGGATTGTCGATCTGTCCGGTCTTCACGCGCGGCACGCCGACGCCGTTGATGAACAGCTGGCCGTCCTTCACCTGGATTTTGTCGCCAGGCAGGCCCACCACACGTTTGATATAGTCGACGGACGGGTCTGGCGGGAACTTGAACACAGCCACATCGCCGCGCTTCGGCTCGGAGCCCCAGATGCGGCCCGAGAAGATGTCCGGGCCGAAGGGCAGCGAATAACGGGAATAGCCGTAGGACCATTTGGTGACGAAGAGATAGTCGCCCTCGAGCAGCGTCGGCCGCATCGAACCCGACGGGATGGAAAAGGGTTGGAACAAGAGCGTGCGAATGACCAAGGCAAGCAAGAGCGCCTGGACGATGACGCTGACGGTTTCGCCAAGCCCGCCGGATTTCTTCTGGGGTTTTTCAGCCACGCTCATGTCGTCCTCGATTGTGCGTTGGATGGTATAGAGTCTCGGCGCGCGCTGGGCAACGTCATGCCGGTGGTCAGATGCAATCAATGTGGCGCTTGTTCGACGGGCAACGCTTCGATGATCACAAAGGCTTGAGCAAGCGGAAAATCATCCGTGATGGTGAGATGGATCATCGCCCGATGGCCCTTTGGCAGAATCGCGTTCAGCCGCGCCTCGGCGCCACCGGTCAGTGCCATGGTGGGCGCGCCGCTCGGAAGATTGACGACACCCATGTCGCGCCAGAACACGCCCTGCGCCAGGCCGGTGCCCAGTGCCTTGGCGCAGGCCTCCTTGGCTGCGAAGCGCTTGGCGTAGGAGGCCGCCCGCGCCCGACGGTTTTCGGAGCGGGCTTGCTCGACCTCAGTGTAGATTCTCTGGATAAAGCGCTGGCCATGGCGCTCCAAGGACTTTTCAATGCGTCTGATATCGATCAGGTCGCTGCCGATGCCGATGATCATCGCGCGGTGGAACCGATGCTTGCGTTTGGGTGAGACGATTGCTCATGGCGGGCCGCGCGCTCTGCCAGCCGTTTGCGCCGCTGCTCGCGAAAGGCGTTCATGCCCCAGCGCGTGATGGCGTAGAACAGAAGCCCAAACGCCAGTCCAAGCGGTATCGCACCGATCAGCATCGGCTTCAGCACCGGGGCCCACAATTGCGCGAAGGAAAGGTTGTGCAGCATCTCGCCCAGAGGCGCGGGCGGGCCGTGCGCCGGCAGGCGGTTGTGCAGGATCAGCTTGCCGGTCTCCCAGGAGGCGCCCCACAGCAGCGGGAACGTCAGTGGATTGCCGAAGAATACGGCGCCAAGTGCGGCCGCCACCAGATTGCCGGCTATGAGCCAGCACAGCACCGCGGCAATGGCGAAATGGAAACCCACCGGAAAGAACGAAGCAAAGACGCCAGCGGCGACGCCGGCCGCCACCGCATGCGGCGTGGCCTTCAGCCGCAGGATGCGCTTGGAGAAGTACTGCAGCGAGCGCGAAAACGACCGGCGCGGCCATAGATAGGTACGCACCCGCTCCAAGAGGCCATCAGGCTCGCGGCGTCGAAAAAGCACTCTATTCCAATTCCTGATCTACCAATACCCGCCGTCCTGCCACCCAAGCCAGGTCACAGCAACTTATCTTGCGCTTCCGGGGCGCAGAAAGGCAACAACGACTTTGATATAGCGACAGGCTGCCTTCGGAACAACGAAACGCTGCCGCGATGGTCTGCCGCAGGGGGTAACAAGATCGCCATTGAGGCGAAACTGAGGAAAAGAAGGACGGCCGGCATGGCCACCATTCGACCAGCGCGCGACGACGAGGCGAAAGAGTTGCCCGATATCGAGCAATCCGCCGGGCTGGCGTTTCGTTCCATACCGGACCTCGCCTGGATCGCCGAAGACGGCAATATGAGCGTCGAGCGGCACCGCGCGCTGACCACGGAGGGCACATGCTGGGTCGCCACGGACAAGCGCGACCGCGCCATCGCCTTCTTGAGCGCCAGCGTTGAGGACGATGCATTGCATATCCTGGAATTCGACGTTCGTTTTGAGTGGCAAGGCTCGGGCATCGGCCGAGCCCTGCTGGAGACCGTCATCGAGGAGTCCAGGCGGCGCGGCCTTGCAACGATCACGCTGACGACATTTCGCGATGTTGCTTGGAACGTGCCGTTCTACCGAAAGTTCGGATTCCGCGTCCTGGAGGATGCGCAGATCGATGCGCGGCTCGCCGGGTGGCTGAGACAGGAAGCCGCGCACGGCATGCCGGTGAGCCGGCGCTGCGCAATGCTGCTCGATCTCGCGCGGATTTAACGGCGGCTATTCCAGATATTCACTGACCTCGATCAGATTGTCGTCGGGATCGCGGAAATAGACAGACATCATGCGGCCGCGTGCGCCGATCCGCTCTACTGGTCCAAGTTCCACCGCCACACGATCGGCTTCGAGACTGGCGAGGAGTTCGCCGAGCGGCCGATCGGTGATCAGGCAGAAATCACCGGCTCCGGGCGTCGGCGACTTCGCCTTCGGCTCGAAGGTGCGGCCGACCTCGTGGACATTGATCTTTTGGTTGCCGAAAGCCAGGGCTGTCGGCAGGCCCGGCGTATCGATGCGCTTAAAGCCCAGAACGCGCTGGTAAAAGGCGCAGGTCGCCTCGAGTGAGGCCACCGTCAGCACGAAATGATCGATACTGATGATCATCCCGCCCCTCTCAGATATTGCGACTGCCCGGCTTGATCGCCGGTATGGCGGCGAGTTCCGGCGGCAACCGATCGGCCGGATAGGCCGGCACCTCGTACTCGGCGAGGGCGATCAGCGGCACGCCGACATCGGTCTTGCCCGCCGAGCGGTCGATGATGCAGGCCGCCGCCGTGACCTCGGCGCCAAGTTCGCGCAGGCAGTCGATGGTCTCGCGGATAGACAATCCAGTGGTGACGATGTCCTCGACAATGACGACACGCGCGCCGCGCGCGATCTCGAAGCGGCGCAGCCGGAACTCGCCCCCTTCCCGCTCGACCCAGATCGCCGGCACGCCAAGATGGCGCGAAGTCTCGTAGGCCGGGATCAGCCCGCCGATGGCCGGGCCCACGACATAGTCGATTTTGCCCGGCACGGCGGCGCGGATCTTTTCGGCCAGCGCCTTGCACAGCCGCTCGGTCTTGTCGGCATGCATGAATACGCGCGCCTTCTGCAGGAAGACAGGGCTGCGCAGACCCGATGTCAGGATGAAATGCCCCTCCAGGACAGCACCAGCCTGGCGAAAGATATCCAGCACTTCGTCCGTATTCATCCGTCCATCCCCGTGTAGATCAGCCGAGCTAGCCATTGACACGCCGTGCATCGCTGACGCTCGAATTGTCCTTGAGCTGCGACAGCAGCCGGTTGAGATGCTTCAGATCCCAGACTTCGAGATCGATCAGCATTTCGGTGAAATCGGGCGCGGTGCGCACCATTGACAGCGTATGGATGTTGGCATCGTTCGAGGCAACGACCTGGGCGATGTCGGCGAGCGATCCCGGTGCATTGATGGCGGTGACGGAAACACGCGCGGGGAAGCGTTCCTTGGTGCGCTCGTCGATGTCCCAGCGCACGTCAATCCAGCGCTCGGGCTGGTCGTCGAAAGCCTGCAGCGCCGGCGACTGGATCGGATAGATGGTAATGCCGGTGCCCGGCTGCACGATGCCGACGATGCGGTCGCCAGGCACCGCCCCTTCCGGCGCGAAACGCACCGGCAGGTCGCCGCGCACGCCACGGATCGGCACCGCGCCGTCGCGCGGCTGGTCCTTGTCCTTGCGCGCGGCACGGCCCGGGATCTGGAACAGCATGCCGGCGGCGTTGCGGATCTTCGACCAGCCTTCCTCGCGCTGCTTGGGCGCCGCCGGCGTGACGCGCTCGTCCTTGTAATCTGGGAAGACGGCTTTCATGACGTCGGTGGACGCCAATTCGCCGCGGCCGACGGACGCCAGCACGTCCTCGATGTCCTTGCGCGCCAGCCGGTGCAGGACGGGCTTCAGGTTTTCCTTGGTGAAATTCTTGCCGGCCCGCTCGAAAGCCCGTTCGAGAATGCGCGCGCCGAGACCCGAATACTGCTTGCGGATGGCGTTCTTGGTGGCGCGGCGAATGGCGGCGCGCGCCTTGCCAGTGACGACGACGGATTCCCACGCGGCCGGCGGCACCTGCGCCTTGGAGCGGATGATCTCCACCTCGTCGCCATTCTTCAGCTCCGTCATCAGCGGCATGATGCGGCCGTTGACCTTGGCGCCGACGCAGGTGTCGCCGACATCGGTGTGAACCGCATAGGCGAAGTCGATCGGCGTGGCACCTTTCGGCAGCGCGATCAGCATGCCCTTGGGGGTGAAGCAGAACACCTGATCCTGGAACAGTTCCAGCTTGGTGTTCTCGAGAAAATCCTCGGGATTGTCGCCCTCGGCGAGTTGTTCGATCGTGCGCCTCAGCCAGGCATAGGCATTGGTTTCCTTCGAGATCGAATGGGCCGTGCCGTTCGCCTTGCCGCCGGTATCCTTGTAGATCGAATGGGCGGCGACGCCATATTCGGCGATCTTGTTCATCTCGCGGGTGCGGATCTGAAGCTCGACGCGCTGACGCGACGGCCCGACGATGGTGGTGTGGATCGAGCGGTAGTCGTTCTGCTTCGGTGTTGAGATGTAGTCCTTGAAACGGCCGGGCACCATCGACCAGGCGGTGTGGATGGCGCCAAGCGCGCGATAGCAGTCCTCGACATTGTCGACGACGACGCGAAAGCCGAAAATGTCGGACAATTGCTCGAAGGAGAGCGCCTTGGCCTCCATCTTGCGGAACACCGACCACGGCTTCTTCTGCCGGCTTTTGACGCCTGCATTGATCGCGTGTTTCTCGAACAGAGCCGACAGCGCTTTCTCGATCTCCGACAGCACACCCTTGTTGCGCTCGAAAATCTCGGCGAGCCTGGCGGTGACGGCGCGATAGGCTTCCGGATTGATGTAGCGGAAGGCGATCTCCTCCAGTTCCTCGCGCATGCCCTGCATGCCCATGCGCCCGGCCAGCGGCGCATAGATATCCATCGTCTCCTCGGCGATGCGCAGGCGCTTGGCTTCCGGCACATGGTCGAGGGTGCGCATATTGTGCAAGCGGTCCGCGAGCTTGACCAGAAGCACGCGCACGTCTTCCGAGATCGCCAGCAGAAGCTTGCGCAGGTTCTCGGCCTGCTCGGCCTTCTTGGAGACGAGGTCGAGCTTCTTCAGCTTGGTCAGACCCTCGACCAGCTTGCCCATCTCGGGCCCGAACAGTTCGTCGATCTCGGCCCTGGTCGCCGTGGTGTCCTCGATCGTGTCATGCAGCAGGGCGACGGCGATCGTCGCCTCGTCCATGTGCATTTCGGTGAGGATGGCGGCGACTTCGAGCGGATGCGAGAAATAGGGGTCGCCGGAAGCGCGCTTCTGGTGGCCATGCTTCTGCATGGCATAGACATAGGCCTTGTTGAGCAACGCCTCGTTGACGTCAGGCTTGTAGCGCTGGACGCGCTCGACAAGCTCATACTGACGCATCATGGGCGGAATCTCTCGGCGATGAAATGAATCATGCGCCGCACTGCTGCACGGCGCATGTCATAGATAGCCACGAAACTGCCGGGACGGAAGTGCCGGAAGATTGTTCCAGGCGCCTCCGCAAAGCAGTCTTAGTAGTCGTCGCTCTTTTCCGGCGGCACCAGGCCTTCGATGCCGGCCAGCAGGTCTTCCTCGGTCATGCGATCGAAGGCGATGTTGTCCTCCGCATCATCGGTATCGGCGGCCGTGACGGCTGCGCCGGTCTGATCGGCGATCGCCTCGCCATCGGCTTCGGGCTCGTCGACCTCGACATGCTTCTGCAGCGAATGGATCAGGTCTTCCTTGAGGTCGTCGGGCGACAATGTCTCGTCGGCGATCTCGCGCAGTGCGATGACCGGGTTCTTGTCATTGTCGCGCGGGACGGTGATCTGCGCGCCTTGGCTGATCTGACGAGCACGGTGGCCGGCCAGAAGCACCAGCTCGAAGCGGTTGTCGACCTTGTCGATGCAATCTTCAACGGTTACGCGGGCCATGGATTGCCCCTTTCATGCCTGGATTTAATGGAAAACAGGCGCGGTCAATAACCCGAACGCCGCCGAAATACAAGCATTATGGAATGCCGGGGCCGGAGAACGCAGGATCTGTCATTGCTTTGTCGGATTTCCCCCGAAGCCGGTTTCGGTCGAGCTCCGGTGCGCCCGGTACCAAGCCGGCGATCACAATTGCTTGCAGTGCGGCAACGCACCCTTGGATTGCCACAAAACTGGCGTTATTTCGAAAAGCGTAAGGTCAGCCGGTTTATTGCGAACCCTACTGATAGTCGCATTTCGTTTTGACGGCCGCTTATTTCGAAAAGGAATTTTTCCATGTTCGACCCCCGTGAAAAGATCGCCCTGTTCATCGACGGCGCCAATCTCTACGCCACGTCGCGCGCGCTCGGTTTCGACATCGATTATCGCAAGCTCCTGTCGAGCTTCCAGAAACGCGGTTACCTGCTGCGCGCCTACTATTACACCGCCCTGGTCGAGGATCAGGAATATTCCTCGATCCGGCCGCTGATCGACTGGCTCGACTATAACGGCTTCAAGGTCGTCACCAAGCCGGCCAAGGAATTCACCGACTCGACCGGCCGCCGCAAGATCAAGGGCAACATGGACATCGAATTGACCGTCGATGCGCTGGAACTGGCCGATGTCGTCGACCACTATGTCATCTTCTCCGGGGACGGCGATTTCCGCACGCTGGTCGAGGCGCTGCAACGGCGCGGGCGCAAGGTGTCGATCGTCTCGACCATGGCCTCGCAGCCGCCGATGATCTCCGACGATCTGCGTCGCCAGGCCGACCATTTCATCGACCTGATGACGTTGAAGAACGAGGTGGGCCGCGATCCCTCCGAAAGGCCGGTGCGCCGACCCGAACCGGCCGAGACGGAAGAGGACGAGTACTGAGGGCGGCTGCGTTGGCCGCACATCTGGCCGCCTCCCCGGAACCCGATCGCGATTGCCCGCTCTGTCCGCGGCTGCATGGTTTCATTGCCGAGTGGCGGCAACGCGAGCCATCGTGGTTCAACGCGCCGGTTCCGACCTTCCTGCCGCCCGAAGGCGACGATTCGGTCCGGCTGCTGATCGTCGGGCTTGCGCCCGGCCTGCGCGGAGCGAACCGCACGGGCCGGCCTTTCACGGGCGACTATGCCGGCGACCTGCTCTACGGCACGTTGATCGCGCACGGCCTGGCGCGCGGCGAGTTCAAGGCGCGGCCTGACGATGGGTTGGAGCTCGTTGGAACGGCAATCACCAACGCCGTCCGCTGCGTGCCTCCCGAGAACAAGCCTGTGGGCGCCGAGATCGCCACCTGCCGGACTTTCCTTGTGCCGACGATCGCACGGTTTCCCAATTTGCGGGCCGTGCTGACACTTGGTTCGATCGCGCACCAGTCGACCGTGCGGGCACTGGGCCAGCGCGTCGCCGCCTATCCCTTCAAGCATGGCGGGCGGCAGGAGGCCGGGGGCATCACGCTGTTTTCCAGCTATCACTGCTCGCGCTACAACACCAACACCGGCGTGCTGACCGAAGCGATGTTCGTCAGCGTTTTCAGGGAAATTGCGGCGTTCCTGGATTCGTAGGGTCTGGAATTGGCTTACAACGCCGGCGCGAACAATGCGGACAGTTTCTCCTGACCGCCTTGCAGGACGTTCAGGTCGACGTCACCGACGATGCCTCGACGCGGCCCCTGTTGTGGTACTGCCAGTAGACCCAATCGTCGCGACCCGGCTCGAGCAGCAGTGAGCGAAGCCAGAGCGGACGGGCGGCGATCTGTCCTGCATAGGCCGTTGCTGCATCGTCGGTCAGATAGATGATGGCTTTCTTGCCAAAGGCGGCTTCAACGGGACCGAGGAAGGCCTGGAGTTCGGTGTCGAGTTGTTCGGGCGAAGGACGCTGCGGGCAATTGCCGCCGAACTCGATGTCGACAACCGGCGGCAGCAAAGGCTGGTCGTGCGGCACCACGGCGATGAAATTCTTCGCCTGGTCGGCGCCCGGCCGGCAGAAGGTGAAAAAGTGATAGGCGCCGACAGCGAGCCCGGCAGCACGAGCCTCGCGCAGATTGATGGCAAAGGCATCGTCGACATGATCGCCGCCCTCGGTCGCCTTGATGACCGCAAAGGCGACATCGGCGGCGGCAACGCGTCGCCAGTCGATCCGGCCCTGATGATGCGAAACGTCGATGCCCCTGACAGGATATTTGCCGCGATCCGGAGAAAACGCATGGAAATAGAAGAAGCCGCCAGCGACCATGAGCATTGCAAAAACCAGGCTGACCGATCCCCAGAGGATGATCCGGTTCTTCAAGACTGTCCCCTCCGGTATTCTGGCTCCTTGGCTAGAACCCTGAAAGCCAAACACTTATCCGCTTGGCTACCGCCTGGTGGCGGTCACCCGCGCTCTTTCAAGAGCCTGCCCTTCTCACGCGACCAGTCGCGCTGCTTTTCCGTCTCGCGCTTGTCATGCAGCTTCTTGCCGCGACCGACGGCGAGCAGCAGCTTGGCCCGGCCCTGGTCGTTGAAATAGATCTTCAGCGGCACCAGGGTCATGCCTTCGCGGTCGACGCTCTGCGACAGCCTGGCCATCTCGCGCTTGTTGAGCAGCAGTTTGCGGCGCCGGCGCGGCTCGTGGTTGAAGCGGTTGGCCTGCAGATATTCCGGTAGATAGGAGTTGATCAGCCAAATCTCGCCGCCCTCGACCGAGGCATAGCTGTCCTGGATGTTGGCCTGGCCCTGGCGCAGCGACTTGACCTCGGTGCCGGTCAGCACCAGGCCGGCCTCGATCGTGTCGAGCACCTCATAGGAAAACCGCGCCTTGCGGTTTTCCGCAACGGTCTTGTTGTTGGGATCGGCTTTTCTGACTTGATTCATAATGCGGAGAGGTGGCGCCTCATCCCTAATTTATCAAGCCGGCGTGCTTCATCGCCGCGTCGATCTTTTCGGCCGTCGACTGTTCGACCGTGACCAGCGGCGAACGCAGCACGTTCTCGACCTTGCCGAGCTTCGAAAGCGCATATTTGGCGCCGGATACGCCGGGTTCGATAAAGATCGCCTTGTGCAGCGGCAGCAAGCGATCCTGCAATTCCAGCGCCTTGGCGCTGTCGCCGGACAGCGTCGCCTCCTGGAATTCAGCACAAAGCCGCGGCGCGACGTTGGCCGTCACCGAGATACAGCCGACACCGCCATGCGCGTTGAAGCCGAGCGCGGATGCATCTTCGCCGGAAAGCTGGATGAAATCCTTGCCGCAGGTCATACGCTGCTCGGAAACCCGTTCGACCTTGCCGGTCGCGTCCTTGACGCCGACGATATTCTTGAAGTCGTGCGCCAGCCGGCCCATCGTCTCCGGCATCATGTCGATGACCGAGCGCGGCGGGATGTTGTAGATGATGATCGGCAGCTTGGTTGCCCTGGCGACGGCGGCGAAGTGCTCATAGAGGCCGCGCTGCGTCGGCTTGTTGTAGTAGGGAGTGACGACAAGTGCAGCATCGGCGCCTGCCTGTTCGGCATATTGGACCAGGCCGATCGCTTCCGCGGTGTTGTTGGAGCCGGCGCCGGCGACGACCGGGGCGCGGCCCCTGGCCGCCTCGATGCAGACCTTGACCACCTGACGATGCTCGTCATGCGACAGCGTCGGCGACTCGCCGGTGGTGCCAACGGGAACAAGGGCTGTCGTGCCCTCCGCAAGTTGCCAGTCGACAAAGGCTCGAAAGGCTTTCTCGTCGAAACGCCCGCTCTTTTCGAACGGTGTCACGAGCGCGGTCAGCGAGCCTCTCAGCATGTTCGTCCAACTCCTTGGGACTTCTTGTTCACGCATATCGTTATCCCAAACCGGTAGTCACTTTTGGGCGATAGGCATGGGTGTTTTCGTCTCTGGTCTTAATGTCGCGCCTTCTAACCGAAAGCGAGGCGGCGCACCATAGTCTCGACATGGTTGCGCGGCAAGCATTGCCATGCTGCCAGCAAACGCAATTCGAACGGCCTCGATAACCTTTTGTTAACTGGCCCTTCATGACCTAAGTTTACGGTCTGGTCCAGGTCGCGAAGCTTCCGCGCCTGCTGGTGATGTGTAAAGGCTGAACGATGCCGACTAGGCGGCCTCATCTTTTCGCGCTCCTAGGCGCGGTCGTCGCGCTGATGCCCGAGATGGCGATCGGCGGCAGCGTCGACGTGCAGTTGACATCGGCCATTCCGATACCCGGCATGCAAGGCTCGCAAGATGCGGGTCCACGCGATACGGCCCCCTCTGTCAGCATCGTGCAGTTGAAGAGCGGTCTGGACGCACTGGCGGCGGGCGACATTCCCGGTGCCCGCGCCGCACGCGATGCCCTTCCCGCCCGTTCGCTCGACCAGCACATCCTTGCCTGGGCAATCGCGCTTTATGGCGGCGACAAGGTGCCGAGCGGCGACATTGCGGCCGCAGCGAAAATGCTGCCCAACTGGCCAGGGACAACCGCGCTGCGCAAGAACAGCGAACGCGCACTCTATCGCGAGAACCCCGCCCCCGACATCGTTGTGCAGGCGTTCGACGGCAGCCAGCCGCAGACATTCGAAGGCGTGATGCTTCTTGCCCGCGCCTATATGGCGCTAGGCAAGACAGAGGCGTCGCGTTCGGTGCTGGTACCGTTCTGGCGCACCGCGATCCTGGAGGCCAAGGACGAGACAGCGCTGATCAAGGAATTCGGCGGGCTGATCCCGGCCGCCGATCACCGATTCCGCATGGAGCGCATGTTCTACGCCGACCGGGTCGGCGCGGCGCAGCGCGTCGCCGGCCCGGCGCAAGCGGAGCAACTGGCCACCGCCTGGGCGGCGGCCGACAAGGGCGACAAGAACACCCCCAAGCTGCTCAAGGCGGTGCCGCCTTCACAGCGTTCGGCCGGCTATTTCTTCGCGCAAGCCGAATATCTGCGCAAGCAAGACAATATTGCCGACGCCGCCGCCATCGTGATGAAGGCGCCGACGGATCGCGAAGCGCTGGTCGACCCGGATGCCTGGTGGGTGGAGCGCCGGGTACTGTCGCGCGAGCTGGTCGACAAGGGTGACATGAAGGCTGCCTACAAGATCGTCGCCATGCATGCGGCCGAAAGCACCGCGAACGCCGCCGAAGCCGAATTCCATGCCGGCTGGTACGCTCTGCGCGGCCTGAACGATCCCAGGCTTGCGGCAACCCATTTCGCGCGCATCGCCGACCTTGCCCAGGGACCGATGACATTGTCGCGCGCCTATTACTGGCTCGGCCGCGCCGCCGAAGTTGGTGGTCCGGGTAACGCAAAGGACTATTTTGCGCGCGCGGCGGCCTATGGCACGACATTCTACGGCCAGCTCGCCGCCGAGCGCATTGGTCGCCCGGCGCTGAACATCGCCTATCCCACGCCGAGCGCCGCCGATCGCCAGAGTTTCGTCGGCCGCGAAGCCGTCGCCGCCATCAAGCGGTTGCAGGAGGCGGGCTACGACCGCTATGCCGAGACGCTCTATCGTGACCTTGCAGGACAGTTGACCAGCCCGGGCGAACTGGCGCTGCTGGCCGTGCTGGCGGAAAAGCAGGGCAACCACTTCATGTCGCTCAAGATCGGCAAGATCGCCGGCGCGCGTGGCATCGACGTCGGCGCGCTGTCGCATCCTTTGGGGGTCATCCCCGATAGCGCCGATATTTCCGGTTCGGGCAAGGCGCTGGCCTATGCCATCGCCCGCCAGGAAAGCGAATTCAACATCGGCGCCATATCGAGCGCCGGCGCGCGCGGGCTGCTGCAGCTGATGCCGGCAACCGCCAAGCAACTGGCGAAGAAGGCCGGGCTGCAATTCTCGCAGGCACGCCTGACCACCGACGCCGGCTACAATGCGACGCTGGGCTCGGCCTTCCTCGGCCAGCAGCTCGACCGCTTCAACGGCTCCTATGTGCTGACCTTCGCCGGCTACAATGCCGGCCCCAGCCGCGCTGCCCAATGGGTGGCGAAATACGGCGATCCGCGCGGCAAGGACATCGACGCCGTCGTTGACTGGATCGAGCGGATTCCTTACACGGAAACAAGGAGTTATGTGCAGCGCGTGATGGAGAACTACGAGGTGTACAAGATGCGCATTTCCGGCAAGTATGACATTGTGGGAGATCTTGTGAACGGGCGAAGTTGACGGCTTTCGTTTCCTTGCGAGAGGAGTTGGCCTCGCGCGGATCCACTCGCCTTGGCTGAGTGAAGGGCCTCGCCACCTTCGGCCCGCAAGAGGAGAAGTAACTGCTCCATTTGACCATCCCTTCCCTCGCCTGTAGCAGACGGACCATCCGGCGAGAGCAAGGGGCAGCATTCCAATGGCGAGCGAAGGTTTCTCCGATTTCTTCTACGCGGGACCCAATGGGCTGAAGCTCCATGCCCGGATCTATGGCGACGCAAATTCGCGACATTGGCCAGTCGTCTGTCTGCCCGGGCTCACCCGCAATGCACGCGACTTCCACGAACTCGCGCTCTATTTGGCCGGCAAAGCGGGAAGCCCACGCAAGGTCGTCGCCTTTGACTGTCGCGGCCGCGGGCAGTCCGATTATGATCCCGATGTCAGCCGCTACAATGTCGGCGTCGAAGCCGGCGACATTCTTGCCGGACTGGCGGCATTGGGAATCGAGGAAGCCGCCTTCGTCGGCACCTCGCGCGGCGGCCTGGTCATTCACGTCCTGGGTGCGCTGCGGCCGGCCATATTGAAAGCGATCGTGCTGAACGATATCGGACCGGTGATCGAGCCGGCCGGCCTTGCCTATATCCAGTCGTATCTCGAACGCAAACCGAAGCCGAAGACCTTCGCCGAAGCAGTGGCAGCCCAACGCCGCGTTCATGGCCGGGATTTTTCAGCGCTCGCCGATGCGGACTGGGAGCGCATGGTGCTGGCGCTCTACCGCGAAACGGATCAGGGCCTGCTGCCGGATTTCGACCCGAAGCTGGTCGACACTGTTGCAAATCTCGACCTGACGCAGCCGCTGCCGGCGCTGTGGCCGCAATTCGACGCGCTGTCGGCCCTTCCCATGCTCGCCATACGCGGCGCCAATTCGAGTTTGCTGTCGGTGGACACACAGCGGCAGATGCGGGAGCGCCATCCGGCAATGCAGACGATCACCGTCGAAGGCCAGGGTCACGCCCCTTTTCTCGAAACCGGAACCTTGCCGGGCGACATCGCCGCTTTCCTCGACAGAGCCGAGCGGCTGCCGACTCGCCTTTAAAAACCGTTGCCGGCGAGGCAAACGACAGCAGGGCGACCAAGGTAGGTTCCGAAGCCGGAATAGCATGCCTGAAATAACCCGCAGATCGGGGGATCCACGGAATTGGTTGTCCACAGCGTCTTCAAAGCGTGAACTTATCGGGACTTTGAGGCCTTCTTCATCGCCTTAGCCGTGGTCTTCACGGCTGCCGGCTGGTCTGCCGCACCGCGCGCGGCAGCGCGCGGGGACGGTTCGGGCGCTGCCTTCACGCTGTCGGCGCCGCCAGACCGGGGTACTTCCAGCACGGTGACGCAGCCGTCGAGGTCATTGGTGGCCAGATGCGCATAGCGCATCGTCATCGACAGGGTCTGGTGGCCGAGCCACATCTGCACGCGCCTGATGTCGATACCGCCCTGAACAAGACGCGAGGCGCAGGTATGGCGCAGAATGTGCGGCACCACCTGGTCGTCGGCGGCCAGACCGACTTCGGCCTTCGCATCGTTCCAGATGGCACGGTATTGAGCCTGGCTGAATGTAGTGAACGGGCCTTTCGGCCGACGGCCTTCGCCGGGAGGCAGCTTGATCACTTCCTTGACACGCTCGGTCATCGGAATGGTGCGGCTTCGGCCGGACTTGGTGATCCAGAAGGAGACGCGATGCTCCTGGATGTCGTTCCAGATCAGCCCGAGCGCCTCGCCAAGGCGGCAGCCAGTGTCGACCAGGAAGACGGAAAGCCGGTAGGCATCCTCGCTGCGGCTCCTGATGGCAGCAAACAGCCTGGCCTCCTCGTCCCTTTCAAGGAAACGAATCCGTCCCGACCGCTCCTTCTGGCGGCGGAACTCGGGCAGGCTGTGGATATCTCCCATCTTGTAGGCCTTGCGCAGCAGTTTGCTGAGGGCAGCCATCTTCCGATTGATGGTTGCGTTGCTGTTGCCGCGCTGGCGCAAGGTGCCGATAAGGTTGTCCAGGGTACTCTGGTCAAAGGCGCTGAAACGCTCCCCGAGCAGAATCTCGTCTATCTCGCCGATGAACGAGCTGACATTGTATTTATGTCGCCCATCATCCCACAATATATCTCGATATGCTGAAAAAAGATCTCCAACCCTATGCGATTTTACTTCTCGTATCCTATTGTAGGTGTAGTTAAACTTTGAGTTCTGAGAAGAAAACATCGAAAAATGATCGGAGGGCTCGCCCTCTTGAATCGCTTCGGTCGTCATCATTTGCCACACCCCCGAGTGGGATAGATTCAGCCCTATCCGCTTGGGAGCGTCCTTTCAAGAGATTTGAATCACGCAGTTGTGATTTCATCCGCCATCAGCGGATCCCACGAAACCATCCCACGGACTCTATTCAGCTACCGTTACCCCCTGTTCCTTCTGTTTGCCTTGATCCAGTCACGAAACAAATCCAGCCCGGGCGTTGATGCGCCCGGGCTGGATTTCACCTGTATGGAACCAGCCCTTAGAACGAGCGCTGGAAGCGGAGGATACCGCCGATGCTGCTCTTCTTGTCGGCGCCGGTCCAGTTCGAGAAGTCGGCGTCGTCGAACCTGCCTGCATTGAGGTAGTCGACTTCGGCCGTGACCGTGAAGCCCGGGACGACGTCGTAGGCGATGTTCGCCGCGATGCCCAGGTTCTTCCAATCGTCATACGACACCTGCGCGTTGAACGAGGTCTTCTCGTTGAACTTGTAGGTACCGCCGCCCCAGACAGCCCAGTTGCCGCCCCACTGCTTGTAGAAACCGCGACCATGGGCGTCGACAAAATTGCCGGCGTCGTCGTTGAGGTTGTCATCGGTGCCGTAACCGCCCATGACCCACAGCGACAGTGCGTCGTTGACGTTCACGTCCAAACGAACCTTGCCGGCAACTTCTTCGTAGTTGCTGTCATAAGCGACGACACCGCTGATGGCGCCCCAGCCCTGCGTCCACTTCAGACCGCCGACGACATGCGGAACGTAGCTGTCGATCGTGCCGACAACGCCCGCGCCTTCTTCGAGCGAGACCACGGCCGAAAAGCCGTTGCCAGCGTCGAAGTAGTACTGGACGACGTTGGTGTCGAAGTCACCATAAGGAACCAGCGTATCCTGGATGACGTTGCCGGCGTAGCCGACGAACGTATCGAAGGCCGATTCGTCCTTACCAACCCGGAGACCACCGAGCTGGATCCAGGCGAAGTTCAGCGAGACGTCCTTGTTATGGGCGGTGTTGAACGGCTCGATTGCGTTGTCGTTGCCGAAGTTGAAGCGGGTCTCGGTGTAGGTCTTCAACGTGCCGAGCTCGGTTTCCTGACCGGTCCAAGTCTTCAGCGTGAAGCGGGCATTTTTGTGCCAGGCATCATTTACCGAGCCGTCCTGGTGGTCCGCAGTCTTCGAACCGTTGAACGTGCCGACGTCGCCGCCGCCGATGTCATAACGGATGTAGCCGCCGATGCGCAGGCAGGTCTCGGTGCCGGGGATGTAGAAGTAGCCAGCGCCGTAGACGTCGCAAATCTTGACGTATTCAGCGGGCTCCGGCTCGGCGACGACGACGGCGTCGGCGGCGCGCGCACCGGAAACTGCGATCAGGGCCGCAGCGGAGCCGAGAAGAAGGCTCTTGATGTTCATTTTCTGACCTCCAGTCAAAAGTTAAAAAACGGGTCTGGGTATTCTTTGCTGAAGGACAGCGTTCCCTGCCCCATCCCCACTACCGAAAAAGATGCGCACCGCGCCGCTCCTTCGAAATCGACATTACCCATGAGCAGACGGGGTTCAACCACGATCGTACCGGCGAAAGGGCTGTGCGGCTGCTATCCCCCATCGTTGTTGCACAAATGACACGATTTGGCCTCACTCAGAAAGCTCTCATTAACCTTCGGCCCGCCCCAGCCCCTTGTTTACGGGCGAATCCGGCGATCGGCTGACGGAATCATGGCGAGGCCTTGAGCCACCAGCCAGGGAATCGCCGCAGAACCGCCGCATCGCGGAAAGCCGCAGGCCGGTGCGTTCTTATTTTTCCGTATAATGGCTTCTTTTTCCGAGATATTGGCTGGGGCTTGTTGATTGTGCCGGCGCTTTTCTTTATCCAGCGGCGCAACGGAGAGGTGGCCGAGTGGTCGAAGGCGCTCCCCTGCTAAGGGAGTAGAGGTCAAAAGCTTCTCGTGGGTTCGAATCCCATCCTCTCCGCCATCCTGCTTCGCTCTTCGAGCTTCGCAGGACAAGCCCAGACCAGACCTCAGCGCGAAGCAGGATGCCCTCCGAAGCCTCGGCGAAGGAGGGCCGGTCGTGTGGTATGTATACCTGCTGGAAAGTAAGACTGCCGACGGTGAGCGTTATGTCGGCATCACGTCCGACCTGAAGCGACGGCTTGCCGAGCACAATGAGGGAAAATCCAGTCATACATCCAAGTTCCTGCCATGGCAGATCGTCACCTATGTGGCGTTCTCGAATCAAGCCAAGGCGACTTCATTTGAGCGTTATCTCAAATCCGGTTCCGGGCACGCCTTCGCCAGCAAACGTCTGTGGTGAATGCCCCTTCCTTTGTGAAAAATCCAGGGATTCCCGGAAAAACGCAGCAATACTAATTGTTTGCTGCAAAAACACGCACCACCAAAACGGTTGTTTCGTTCGATTCTGACTGGAGGTCAGAAAATGAACATCAAGAGCCTTCTTCTCGGCTCCGCTGCGGCCCTGATCGCAGTTTCCGGTGCGCGCGCCGCCGACGCCGTCGTCGTCGCCGAGCCGGAGCCCGCTGAATACGTCAAGATTTGCGACGTCTACGGCGCTGGCTACTTCTACATCCCCGGCACCGAGACCTGCCTGCGCGTCGGCGGCTATGTCCGTTACGACATCGGCGTGGGCGACACCGGCTCGTTCGACGGTGCGAAGGCTGCCGATCACCAGGATGGCGACGACCACAACACCTACTACAAGAACACGCGCTTCACGCTGAAGACCTGGACCGGCCAGGAAACCGAACTCGGCACGTTGAAGACCTACACCGAGACCCGCTTCAACTTCGGCGACGACAATGCCTTCGACGAGCCGATCAACGCCGCCCACAACCGGGACGTCTCGCTGAACTTCGCCTGGATCCAGCTCGGTGGTCTCCGGGTTGGTAAGGACGAATCGGCCTTCGATACGTTCGTCGGCTACGCCGGCAACGTCATCCAGGATACGCTGGTTCCTTACGGCGATTTCGACACCAACGTCGTCCAGTACTACTTCGATGCCGGCAACGGCTTCTCGGCCGTGGTTTCGCTCGAAGAAGGCACCGGTACCGACACGATCGACAGCTATGTTCCGCATGTCGTCGGCGGCGTGAAGTATACGCAGGGCTGGGGCGCCATCACCGGCGTCGTCGCTTATGACAGCAATTACGAGGAAGTTGCCGGCAAGGTTCGCTTGGACGTCAATGTCAGCGACGCACTGTCGCTGTTCATCATGGGCGGCTACGGCACTGATGACAACCTCAACGACGATGCCGGCAATTTTGTCGAAGCCCATGGTCGCGGCTTCTACAAGGCGTGGGGCGGCAACTGGGCTGTCTGGGGCGGCGGCACCTACAAGTTCAACGAGAAGACCTCGTTCAACCTTCAGGTGTCTGCTGACGACTGGAAGAACGTCGGCGTTGCGGCGAACGTGGCTTATGACGTCGTTCCCGGCTTCACCGTCACGGCCGAAGTCGACTACCTCCATGCCGGCCGGTTTGACGATGCTGGCTTCATCAACCCATCGTTTACGCCTGCCGATAAGAAGAACAGCGTCGGCGGTATGCTCCGCTTCCAGCGCTCGTTCTAACAGCTATCGCTTCGAATATAGAAACCCGGCGGGCAACCGCCGGGTTTTTTCATTGGGGATTTCGACTGCGCGATTCCGCAGCGGACGATGATTGCTCTGGGATGCATCAGGTGTTTGGATCAGGCGGGCGGCAACGATTGCTCATTGCGCGCAACTTGCACCCGCCTACTGACCGCGCTAGCAAGAAGCCCCTTCCCTCACGCGAGCTTTTGCCATGCGTCTGCGCCCTCCCCTTATGCCGCTCGTTGCAGCGCTTCCGTCGACCGTGCCGTTTGTCGGCCCCGAAGCGCAGGAGCGCGAGCGCGGGCGTGCATTCCGCGCCCGCATCGGCGCCAATGAGAGCAGCTTCGGGCCGTCGCCGCGCGTCATCGCCCGGATGGCTGAGATCGCGCGCGACATGTGGATGTATTGCGATCCCGACAATCACGACCTGAAAGTGGCCGCGGCAGCGCATCATAATCTGAAGGTCGAGAACGTCGTGGTCGGCGAAGGCATCGATGGCCTGCTCGGCCTGGTGGCGCGCATGTATGTGGCGCCTGGCGATGCGGTGGTCACCTCGCTCGGCGCCTATCCCACCTTCAACTTCCACATTGCCGGTGTCGGCGGACGGCTTGTCACCGTGCCCTATGCGAACGACCACGAGGATTTGGAAGGGCTGCTGGCTGCGGCCGCCAGAGAGAAAGCGCCGCTGGTCTATCTGTCCAATCCGGACAACCCCATGGGGAGCTGGTGGGAAGCGGCCGAGCTGACGCGCTTCATCGAAGCGCTGCCGGAAACCACCATGCTCGTGCTCGATGAAGCCTATGGAGAATTGGGGCCGGCCTCCGCACTGCCGCCCATCGACGTCTCGCGGCCGAACGTCATCCGCATGCGCACCTTTTCGAAAGCTTACGGGCTTGCCGGCATACGCTGCGGCTATGCGGTCGCCGAGGCCCAGGTGATCAGCGATTTCGAGAAGATCCGCAACCACTACGGCGTCAGCCGCATGGCGCAGGTGGCGGGCGTCGAGGCGCTCGCCGACCAGGATTATCTGGATTCAGTGGTGGCGCGGGTGGCGGCAGGGCGCCGGCGCATCGCGCAGATAGCCGAACAGAACGGGCTGACGCCGCTGCCGTCGGCGACCAATTTCGTTACCATCGATTGCGGCCGCGACGGCGCTTTCGCGCTGAAGATCCTGCAAGGCCTGTTGGCGCGCGACGTCTTCATCCGCAAGCCGATGGCGCCGGGGCTCGATCGTTGCATCCGCGTCAGCGTCGGACTGGACCACGAGCTCGACATTTTTGCCGAGGAACTGCCCGGCGCACTGGCCGCCGCCCGTGGAAACTAAACGAGTGTTGCCATAGCGGCGACACTTGCCGGCCCGTTAGAGATCGAGTTCCCAGTTCTGGCCGGTCAGTTCCTTGCCGAAACTGTGATGGCGCTCCTGTGAGACCAGTCTGAACCCGGCGCGCTCATAAATCGCGCGGGCGGCGACCAGAATATCATTCGTCCACAGAACGAGCTTGATGTAGCCGCAGGCGTGCGCCTGGTTCACGCATTCCGCAACCAGGCGCTTGCCGATGCCCAACCCGCGCGCCGCAGCCTCGACATGCAGCAGCCGCAGTTTCGCGACCTCGTCGTCCTGGTGAACCAGAAACACCGCGCCAAGCGGGAGGCCGGCGCGTTCGGCGATCCAGCAGAAATCGCGCCCTGGCTTGAAATTGCGGATGAAGTCGGCTCCGATTTCGGCAACCAAGGCTTCGAACTCGATGCTCCAGCCATATTCCTCGGCATAGAGCTGGGCCTGACGCTGAACCACCCAGCCAATGTCGCCGACGCGATGCGGACGCAACGTCACGACGGGGGGCGCCGCCTGGCCTTCAGCCGCCGGATCGCCCAGCAGCTCCGCTGCCTTGCGCAAGGCGTCGCCGAGTTCGGCCAAGCTGTGGTCGGGCAGGTTCTCGATAAGCCGGGAAGTGTCGCGGTCCGCCGCGGCCTGCAAACCGGCAAGGGCGGCCCGTCCCCTTGCCGTCAGCGACAGAATACGCCTTCGCCGGTCGACCGGATCGTTCCGGGTTTCGGTCAGGCCTTCTCCGGCGAATTTTCGCAGGATCCGCGTCAGATAGGCGGGGTCGAGACGCAGCTGCTTGGCGATGTCGGAAGCGGCTGGGCCGATATCGATGTCGAATGCTTCCGAAAGGAAGCCGCGCTCACCGGCGATTTCCGCCGCTGCCGGGCGATCCCGGTGGCCAAGCTCGAACAGAACACGCGCCTCCGTGAGCGTGAACGGGCTCTGCGTCAAGGTCTCGTCGAGAAGACCGACAGTGCGGGTGTAAAAACGGTTGAAGTGCCTGATATCGGCCACCAAAGCACTGCGTTGGTCCAGCATCTGCGTTCAGCCCTGGATTATGATCGTCGCAGTGTGAGAAATTTAGTGGACTGAGTCAATTAAATTCGAGTTCGACTCGGGCCCCCTCCATCCTCGTTTCGACCGGCCTGTTGCATTCCCCGTCGCCTGCGCCAGATTCCAGCAGACGAGCCTCGGGAGAGACGCAATGGCTGACGATCGCAAGGCAGTGCGTGTGCGGGCCCACGGCAAGGTGCAAGGCGTCGGCTACAGGATCTGGGTCCGAAGCCAGGCCGCCAGCCTTGGGCTTACGGGCTGGGTGCGCAATGAAGCGGATGGCTCGGTGACCGCCGAGATTGCCGGCACAGGCGAAGCCGTCTCGACCATGATCGGCCGGCTTTGGAAAGGACCGCCGGGAGCGTCCGTTTCCGGGATTGACGTCGAGGATGCGGTATCCAGCAATCCTGTTACCGGCTTCCGGATCGATGCCTGATGCGGCTTCGGCATACCTCTTGAATTAATTGAACGTTCGTTTTATTAATTCGCAACAAGGGAGGCTCTTTTGGCGCGCACGACAGGATCCGATGGCGGGAAGACCGAGGCGGCAGCCCGCGAGGCGGCGGTCAACCTGATCGCACAGCTCGGCTATGAGGCGATGTCGATGCGCCAGCTGGCGGCCGAAGTCGGCGTGCAGGCGGCCGCGCTCTATCGCTATTTCCCGACCAAGGAGGATTTGCTGTTCACGCTGATGCGCGAGCATATGGAGGAGCTGATCGCAGCCTGGAACGCCGCACGACCAGCCGATGCCGATCCGGCAAGCCGGCTTTCGGCCTATGTCGAGAACCACATCGCCTTCCACATCGCCCGCCGCCATGCGACGCATGTTTCGAACATGGAGCTGCGCAGCCTGTCGCCCGAAAGACTGACGCAGATACTGCGGATGCGCACGGCCTATGAGAAGGAACTGCGCACCATTCTGCGTGACGGCGCCGAGGCAGGCGTGTTCGTCGTCGAAGATACCGGCCTCACCGCCATGGCGCTGATCCAGATGATGACCGGTGTCATCGTCTGGTTCCGGCCGGGCGAGCGGCTGTCGATCGCAGAAGTCACGGCGACATATCTTTCGATGACGATGCGGCTCGTCGGCGCGAGGATCGACACGTACAGCGCCGCACGTCCGTTTGGACGCGCAAACGACGCCGTGGGATTTTAGTTTCGCGCATGATCCTTTCCGAAAATCCAAGTCGATTTTCGGGGGTCATGCGGCAGGAGGAACCGGATGTACACGAACACGCTCAGCTTCGGGCATGACGAGGATATCGAGGCATTGCGCGAGCTGGTGCGGCGCTTCGCCCAGGACAGGATCGCGCCGATCGCGGCGGAAATCGACCGCTCGAACGAATTCCCGGCGCATCTGTGGGCGGAACTCGGCAATCTCGGCCTCCTCGGCATCACCGCCGATCCGGAGTTCGGCGGCGGCGGCATGGGTTACCTCGCCCACGTGATCGCGGTCGAGGAGATCTCAAGGGCCTCGGCCTCGGTCGGCCTGTCCTACGGCGCCCACTCCAATCTCTGCGTCAACCAGATCAACCGCTGGGCAACGCCGGCGCAGAAGGAGAAATTCCTGCCGCCGCTTTGCTCGGGCGAGCGCGTCGGCGCGCTAGCCATGTCGGAGCCCGGCGCCGGCTCCGACGTCGTCTCGCTCAAGCTGCGCGCCGAAAAGCGCAACGACCGGTACGTGCTCAACGGCACCAAGATGTGGATCACCAACGGCCCGGACGCCGAGACGCTGGTGGTCTATGCCAAGACCGATCCGGAGCGCCATGCCCGCGGTATCACCGCCTTCATCGTCGAAAAGGCCTTTGCCGGATTTTCGGTCGCGCAAAAGCTCGACAAGCTCGGCATGCGCGGCTCCAACACCGGCGAACTGGTTTTCGATAATGTGGAGGTGCCGTTCGACAACGTGCTGCACGAGGAAGGGTGTGGCGTCGAGGTGCTGATGTCTGGTCTCGACTATGAGCGCACGGTGCTGGCCGGTGGCCCGATCGGCCTGATGGCCGCGTGTCTCGACGTCGCGGTGCCCTATGTGCATGAGCGCAAGCAGTTCGGCCAGGCGATCGGGGAATTCCAGTTGGTGCAAGGCAAGCTCGCCGACATGTACACGACGATGAACGCCGCGCGCGCCTATGTCTACGCGGTCGCCGCCGCCTGCGACCGCGGCCAGACCACCCGCAAGGACGCCGCAGGCTGCATTCTGTTTGCCGCCGAAAAAGCAACGCAGATGACGCTTGACGCACTCCAGCTTCTGGGTGGCAACGGATACATCAACGACTATCCGACCGGCCGGCTGCTACGCGACGCCAAGCTCTACGAAATCGGTGCCGGCACCAGCGAAATCCGGCGATGGCTGATCGGCCGCGAGATCATGGCGGAGGGGGTATAGCATGGCCGTCCTCCGGACCCAGATCTCCCCTTCCTCCGATACCTTCCACACCAATGCCGAACGCATGCGGGCGCTGGTCGGCGATATCGCCGAAAAGGCCGCGAGCGTCGAGCGCGGTGGCTCGGAAGAGGCGCGCGAGCGACACGTCGCGCGCGGCAAGCTGCTGCCGCGCGAGCGGCTGGCGCAATTGCTCGACACCGGGTCGCCCTTTCTCGAGATCGGCCAGTTCGCCGCATGGTCGATGTATGGCGAGGACATTCCCTCCGCCGGCATCATCGCCGGTATCGGGCGCGTCGAAGGCACGGAAGTGATGGTCGTCGTCAATGACGCCACGGTGAAGGGCGGCACCTATTACCCGCTGACGGTGAAGAAGCATCTGCGCGCGCAGGAGATCGCGCTGCAGAACAATCTGCCTTGCGTCTACCTGGTCGACAGCGGCGGCGCCAACCTGCCCAACCAGGACGAGGTGTTTCCCGACCGCGAGCATTTCGGGCGCATATTCTACAACCAGGCCAACATGTCCGCCTCAGGCATCCCGCAGATCGCCTGCGTCATGGGTTCGTGCACGGCGGGCGGCGCCTATGTGCCGGCAATGTCGGACGAGACGATCATGGTGCGCAACCAGGCGACCATCTTCCTCGGCGGTCCCCCGCTGGTGAAGGCCGCCACCGGCGAGGACGTCAGCGCCGAGGATCTCGGCGGCGCCGACGTCCATACACGGCTCTCCGGCGTCGCCGACCACTACGCGCTCGACGACGAGCATGCGCTGGCCATCTGCCGGCGCATCATCAAGAACCTCAATCGGAACAAGACCGTAAGCCTTGCCGTCCAGAAACCGATTCCGCCGCTTCATCCGGCAGATGAGATCTACGGCATCGTGCCGACGGATCTGCGCCAGCCCTATGACGTGCGCGAGGTGATCGCGCGCCTCGTCGACGGTTCGGAGTTCGATGAGTTCAAGCAGAATTACGGCACCACGCTCGTCACCGGCTTTGCCCATCTCCACGGCATGCCGGTCGGCATCATCGCCAACAATGGCGTGCTGTTTTCCGAAAGCGCGCTGAAGGGCGCGCATTTCATCGAACTGTGCTGCCAACGCAAGATTCCACTGGTGTTCCTGCAGAACATCACCGGCTTCATGGTGGGGCGCAAATATGAGGCAGGCGGCATCGCCAAGGACGGCGCCAAGCTGGTGATGGCAGTCGCCACCGCCCGCGTGCCCAAGGTCACCGTGATCATCGGCGGCTCGTTCGGCGCCGGCAACTACGGCATGTGCGGGCGCGCCTACTCGCCCCGCTTCCTGTGGATGTGGCCGAACGCCCGCATTTCGGTGATGGGCGGCGAGCAGGCGGCGACGGTGCTGGCCATGGTCAAGCGCGAGGGTATCGAGCGCAAGGGCGGCGAATGGAGCGCTGAGGAAGAAGCGAAGTTCAGGAAGCCGATCCTGATGAAATACGAGCATGAAGGCCACCCGCTCTATTCCTCCGCAAGGCTATGGGACGACGGCATCATCGATCCGGCCAAGACGCGCGAGGTGCTGGCGCTCAGCCTCTCGGCCGCGCTCAACGCGGAGATCGAGGAAACGCGCTTCGGCGTGTTCAGGATGTGAAATGGGCGAGGTGCAGGACAGGATCCGCATTAACGTCGGCGACATCACCAAGTTGGATGTCGACGCCATTGTCAACGCGGCCAATTCCTCGCTGCTCGGCGGCGGCGGGGTCGACGGCGCCATTCACCGGGCGGCGGGGCCGGAACTCCTCGCCGAATGCCGCACGCTCAACGGCTGCAAGACCGGCGATGCAAAGTTGACCAAGGGCTATCGGCTGCCGGCCCGCTACGTCATCCATACGGTCGGTCCAGTCTGGCAGGGCGGCGGCAAGGGCGAGGCGGAGTTGCTCGCCTCCTGCTATCGGCGTTCGCTCGAAATCGCCGCCGAGAAGGAATGCCGCTCGGTCGCCTTTCCGGCGATCTCGACGGGCATCTACCGCTATCCGAGGGATGAGGCGGCAGCAATTGCAGTCGGCGCCGTAAATAGCTTCTTGAGCGGAAATACGACGCCGCAGACCGTCATCTTCTGCTGCTTCGACGAACAAATGGCCGAACTATACCGTGAGGCCGTTGCTTCCTCGAGGCGAACGCAGTCTACGGAGGTTTCATGTTCACAAAGATCCTGATCGCCAACCGAGGCGAGATCGCATGCCGGGTGATCCGCACGGCGCGCAGGATGGGGGTGCGCACGGTTGCCGTCTATTCCGATGCCGATGCGAAATCCCTGCATGTCGAGATGGCCGACGAGGCGGTACATATCGGTGCCTCGCCTGTCAGCGACAGCTATCTGCGCGGCGACAAGATCGTCGCGGCCGCCTTGGCGACAGGCTCGCAAGCCGTTCATCCCGGCTATGGCTTCCTGTCGGAAAATCCTGATTTCGTCGACCAGGTGGCGGCCGCGGGGCTCACCTTCATCGGCCCGTCGGCGGCCTCTATCCGCGCCATGGGGCTGAAGGATGCCGCCAAACGGCTGATGGAAAAGGCCGGCGTGCCCGTCGTGCCGGGCTACCATGGCGAGGCACAGGAGATCGTGGTCCTGGCCTCCAAGGCACGCGAAATCGGCTACCCCGTGCTGATCAAGGCGCGGGCCGGCGGCGGTGGCAAGGGCATGCGCCGGATCGAGCACCCCGACGAGTTTTCCGAAGCGCTGTCGAGCGCACGACGCGAGGCGAAATCCGCTTTTGGCGACGACCGTGTACTGGTGGAAAAATATATCGACAAACCGCGCCACATCGAGGTGCAGGTTTTCGGCGACAATTTCGGCAATGCCGTCCATCTGTTCGAACGCGACTGCTCGGTGCAGCGACGCCATCAGAAGGTTATCGAGGAAGCCCCCGCCCCCGGCATGACGGAGGCGTTACGCAAGGCGATGACCGAGGCGGCGGTGAAGGCCGCCAAGGCGATCAGCTACTGCGGTGCCGGCACCATCGAATTCATCGTCGATGCCTCGCAAGGCCTGACGCCTGACCGCTTCTGGTTCATGGAGATGAACACGAGGTTGCAGGTCGAGCACCCGGTCACCGAGATGGTCACCGGCACTGATCTGGTAGAATGGCAGTTGCGGGTCGCATCCGGCGAGAAGCTGCCGAAAACGCAAGGCGAGATAAAGCTAGCCGGCCACGCCTTCGAGGCGCGCCTCTATGCCGAGGATGCCGCAAGGGAGTTTCTGCCTGCGACCGGCACGCTGCATCATCTGAAATTTCCCGACATGGTTCCCCAAGGGGCCGCCATGCGTGTCGAAACCGGGGTGCGGGCCGGCGACGCCATTTCTCCCTATTATGATCCGATGATCGCCAAGCTGGTGGTGCATGGCGGGGACAGGCCGGCTGCGCTGGAGGCACTCGGCGCGGCGCTTGCGCGAACCGAAGTCGCCGGTTCGATCGTCAATACCGCCTTCCTCGCCGCGCTGGTGACCGATCCGGACTTTTCGGCGGGCGACGTCGATACCGGCCTGATAGGCCGCCACCAGCAGGCGCTGACCGAGATTGCGCCGCCGAGCGGCGAAACGGTCGCGGCCGCGGCCATAGCGGCCTCCGGGGCGGGCGCGCTGCCGGCATCGGATGATCCATGGTCGTCACTTGCCGGCTACACGCATTTCCATGGCATGGCACGACAGATCCGGCTGAAGTTTGGCGAGGACGATATTCTGGCAAGGGTTTCGGTACGACCAGACCGGCGTTCCCAGGTGACGCTCCATGCACCCTATGACAGCGCCAATTCGCATGACCTTCGCGCCGTTCCTCGCCTCGCCCGCTGGCCAGGCCACATCACGATATTCGAAGGCGCGGCCGGCTATACGTTCGCGGTGCCGGACCCGTTGGCCAGAGGCGATGATGCGGCGGCGGCGTCAGGCAGTTTGCGCGCGCCGATGCCGGGACTGGTCAAGCTTGTGCGGGCGACAAAGGGCGATACGGTGATGAAGGGGCAACCGCTGCTTATTCTCGAGGCGATGAAGATGGAGCACACCATCGCCGCGCCCCATGATGGCGTGATCGCCGAGATCGCCACCGAGGGCGCGCAGGTTACCGACGGCACTGTGCTGGTGCGGTTCGAGGATATGCAAGGCTGACAGCCTCGCTGCCGGACGCCAAGCGTCCCTGTCCTGCCGGACAGAGAGAGGCGCCGTAGAATGTCGACCGCCGTTATATGTCCATGGCAAGACACACAGGCAGAAATGAAATGGCCGGGACGAGCCCGGCCATTTCATCGATATAGGCAGCGATTACGGCTGGATCGGCGCATACTTGCCGTCGTGCCACTGGTTGATGTCGTAGCTGGCGTTCTTGAGGTCGCCCTTCTCGTCGAAGGTGACATTGCCGACAACCGTGCTGATTGGCTGCCCGTTCTTCAGCGCCTCGGCGACCTTGGCCGGATCATCGCTGCCGGCACGCTTGATGCCTTCCGCAAAGGCCTGGATCGTGGCGTAGGAGAATAGCGTGAAGCCTTCCGGCACGAAACCGCCGGCTTTGATCTTCTCGACGGCTGCCTTGGCTTCCGGCTTTGCCTGAGGATCCGACGGGAAGACGAACATGGTCCCTTCGCCGGCCGGGCCGGCAACCTGCCAGAATTCCGGCGAGGCTATCGAATCCGGCATGATCAGCTGGAACTTGATGCCCTGTTCCGCCGACTGGCGCAGGATCAGGCCAGCCTCCGGGTGGTAACCGCCGAAATAGACAACGTCGGCCTTGAGGTCCTTGAGCTTGGTGACGAGCGCCGAATAGTCCTTTTCGCCGGCATTGATGCCTTCATAGTCCACTTCCTTCAGGCCGCCGGCATTCATCGTGGCCTTGACCGCATCGGCAACGCCCTGACCGTAGGCACTCTTGTCATGCAGGATGACGACGTTCTTGCCGGCATACTTCTTCGCGATCCAGGGGCCGATGAAGGCACCCTGCGCATCGTCACGCGTATAGAGGCGCATGATCGTCGGCCAGCCGGCCTTCGCTGCGGCGTCGGTCAGCACCGGGTTCGAGGAGGCCGGGCTCATCATCAGGGCACCGGCTTCGGCATAGACGGCGGAAGCCGGAATGCTCGAACCCGAGCAAGCGTGGCCGTCGATGAACTTGACGCCATTGGCGACGATACGGTTGGCGACCGAAACCGCCTGCTTCGGGTCGCACTGGTCATCCTCGATATCGAGCTTGATCTGGCGACCGTCGACACCGCCGGCAGCATTGATCGCGTCGGCGGCAGCCTGCGCGCCCTGCTTGAACTGATCGCCAATGGTGGCGAGCTGTCCGGTCATCGGACCGACCACCGAAAAGGTGATGTCGTCGGCATAGGCGACCGGCGCGCTCATCATCAGGCCGAAAATGGCCGCGTTCAAAATACTTAATTTTTTCATTGCGGTATGACTCCTCCACTCACGCGCGGCCGCCCCGGCCACGCTTCTTCCAGAGAGGCCGGACAATTTCATCCTTCGTGTGGCCTGTCTAGGCGCATTGGCGGCGCTCGATTAGGCCTGCGGAGCATCTCTGGAGCAAAAAGGCAAAAGCCGCGCCGGCCTTGTTCCGGCCGGTCGCGGCTTTGCCTGTCGAGCTGTTTCTCAAGCGCCCCCGCACTCGAACCCAACTCGCCTTTCCTGTCTTCCTGCTGGCCCTGATCTTTCCGAAACCGGATCATGGCCGCCGCGCCGCTGGCCCTGTCGGGCGTGCCGCGTTCTTGGTTTTGTCACGTGGCCGTCTTACCGCGGCCTTGTCCTTGCCTGGCGGACCAGAAGGCCGCCCTGCCTTATCTCTAAATTCAGTGCATCGTCATCCATTCGCGGGCTTCGCGCAGCGCCTTGGCGATCTCGACCTTCGACATCGCAGCCGACAGTTCCGAACGCAATTCCGCAGCGCGGGCCGAACCCTTGATCGCGGCGATGTTGAACCATTTGTGGGCGGCGACGACATCGGTCTCGCAATCGCGGCCCGTCGCATACATCATCCCCAGTTCGAAAAGAATGTCGGCCTGGGCAGTTGCCCCCATGGCGCCGAAGCCTGCTTCAAGCATTTCAAAACGTGCCATTTTTCAATCCTCTCTTCCGGCCCTGTCTGGCTCCCGAGAGCTGCCTCCGTTTGTCTGCCCGGGCTGCTCTTTCGATGCTTTCGAGAATGCCGCTCAGGCTTGAATCCGTCGTTAAATGGCGTGCTTAATTTGAGGAAAACAAAGCTAAAACAATAGGTAAACGTGGAAATTCGTTAAGGATACAAAGCCAGCGATTCAGCCGGATAGCGCCAAATTTGACGACAATTTTCGCGGGCGGAATCAACACTCTGCTAACCACGCGAAACAAACGCCGCGCATGCATGCATTCATTTCCCTGCCGACATTGCTTCCGTCGGCGCATCTGAATTGCCAAAGCTTCCGCTGCGGCACCGCTTTTGTTTTGCAGGGAGCTGGATTAGCTTACGTTTGCGTAAGCGGCAGACCGGCGAGGCGTAGCCTCCTGCCGGTATCCAAGGGAGGAAAGATGTTTCGAAAAGCAAGCCTGGCCCTGGCGGCCACTTTGATCCTGACCGGTCTGGCCTGGGCCGATCCGATCGAGGGAAACTGGAAGACGCAGGCCGGCGATACCGCGGCCATCGGGGGCTCGGGTTCATTTTCCATCACGCTGAAGTCTGGCAAATATGCCGGCAAGACCATCGGTTCGCTCAAGGCGTCCGGCGACAACAAATACACCGGCAACATAACCGACCCGGCAAACGACAAGACCTACTCCGGCAAGGCGACACTATCGGGCACCTCGCTGAAAATGAGCGGTTGCGTGCTCGGCGGGCTGATCTGCAAGAGCCAGACCTGGCACAAGCTCTGATCGACCCCATCCTTGCGACATGAAAACGGGGCCGGCAGGCCCCGTTTTCATTTCATGATCCTGGCATGCTGTGCCGGCAGCCATGCTCCTTATGGCCAGCGCCGCCTCAAAATCCATCAACCGATTTGAACGGCAGATGAACGCCGGCATCAGAGCCGGTTCAGTCGTGCCCGGGCATTCTCCTGCGTATTGAAGGAGACACGACCAATGCTCGCCCGCCGCTTCACCATCGTCTGCCTGCTGGTGAGCCTGTTTGGAATGTTCTTCGCCATCCTCGTCGCCGAAGCGGGCCGTCCGGCCCGTTCCTGGGACGAGGCCAGTTCCAGAACCTGCCGCCTCGCCTGCCCGACCACCCTTCGCCCCTGAGACAGAAACCAAAGACCTGACCAAACCAAGACCTCGAAAGAAAAGCAAAGACCATGAACCGCATCGCCGCCAACCTCTTCAAAACCGTTCGGCTTCTGCCGCGGGCGGCGCTCATCCTGGCGTTTCTTGCCGCGCCGGTCCTGGCCGTACCGATGATGCGTGCCGATGCCGGTTCCACGATCGACGCGCCAGCACTGAAGAAGTCGGGCGTCGGTTTCGTGCTGCTGGTCAGCCTGCAGCGCGGATAAATTGCGCCTTCGATCGGGACACCCCTCCCAACCGCCTTTCCAAATCTCTATATTGAGCCATGGAAAAGCGAATCTATCCCCAAGCCATCGAATCTATCGTCATGCCCGAGCCTTTTGGCCGGCAAAGCTTCGACACCGCAGAAAAGGCCGTCGCGGCGTTGCAAGCCCTTTATGACCGCAACACCAAGTTCCTGCGCGACTCCTTCGCGGCGCTTGCCGCCGGCGGCGACAGCAGCAAGCGCTACCGCGCCTTCTACCCGGAGATCGGCGTCACGACCAACTCGTTCACCCAGATCGATTCGCGCCAAGCCTATGGCCACATGCCGACGCCGGGGCATTTTTCCACCACCATCACCCAGCCGAGCCTGTTCGAAAGCTATCTGGTCGAGCAATTGCGTCTGATCATGCGCAACCACGGGGTCGCGGTCACGGTCTCGGAATCGACAACGCCGATCCCGCTGCATTTCGCCTTTCTCGAAGGCACCCATGTCGACGGAACCGCGGCCGAGCGTATCCAGCGGCCTATCCGAGACCTGTTCGACGTGCCAGATCTCGACGGTACAGACGACCAGATCGCCAACGGCACGTTCGAAGTGGCGTTCGGAGAACCAAGGCCGCTGGCGCCCTTCACCGCGCAGCGGATCGACTATTCGCTCCACCGCCTGTCGCACTATACCGCGACCACGCCGCAGCATTTCCAGAATTTCGTGCTGTTCACCAATTATCAGTTCTATATCGACGAGTTCGTGGCGCGCGCCCGTGACCTGATGGAGGATGGCGGCGGCGGATATGCCGAATTCATCGAACCGGGCAACGTGGTCACCAAAGCCGGGCAGAGCGCCCCGAGCGAAGGGGTGGCGCCGCAGCGCCTGCCGCAGATGCCGGCCTACCACTTGAAGAAGCCGAACCATGGCGGGATCACCATGGTCAATATCGGTGTCGGACCCTCCAACGCCAAGACGATCACCGATCATATCGCTGTGCTAAGGCCTCATGCTTGGGTGATGCTCGGCCACTGCGCGGGCCTGCGCAATACGCAGGCGCTGGGCGATTATGTGCTGGCGCATGCCTATGTGCGCGAGGATCACGTGCTGGACGACGACCTGCCAGTCTGGGTGCCGATCCCGCCGCTGGCCGAAATCCAGGTGGCATTGCAGGAAGCGGTGGCCGAAGTCACCGGCCTGTCGGGGTACGATCTCAAGCGCATCATGCGCACCGGCACTGTCGCCACCATTGACAACCGCAACTGGGAACTGCGCGACCAGCGCGGACCGGTGCAGCGGCTTTCGCAGTCGAGGGCGATCGCACTTGACATGGAATCGGCAACGATCGCGGCCAATGGCTTCCGCTTCCGCGTGCCTTACGGCACGCTCTTGTGTGTCTCCGACAAGCCGCTGCATGGCGAACTGAAGCTGCCCGGCATGGCGACCGAATTCTACAAGCGGCAGGTGGCGCAGCACCTCACCATCGGCATCAGGGCGATGGAAAAGCTTTCGGAAATGCCGATGGAGCGGCTGCATTCGCGCAAGCTCAGAAGTTTTTCGGAAACGGCCTTCCAGTAGCCGATCTGCGCGCCGCCAGAGCCATTCGCCGTCTTGCCGGCGATTCGCCATCTTGCCGGCAATTCGCTATCTTGATTGAGCCGCATTTTTGCCGATAACCGGGCGGGGACCATCGCAGGCAACTCATGCAGATCTGATCCGATGAAACGCAGTCGAGACATGGCGGCTTCACTGGTATTCATCGTGATGATGACGCTCTCGGTCGCGCTGGTGGCCGGCTTCTTAGGCGCGTTGCACCCGGCGCTCGATTCCTTTTCGCATTTCCGCATTCACCTCGCCGTGCTGATGGCGCTTTGCGCGCTGCCGCTGCTGGCGACATCGTTTCGCCTGCAAGCGGCCGCGGCCCTGGTTTTTGCCGTGGCCGCTCTTGCCACCGCTTCGACCGCCTTGCCCCGGCCGTGGCCGGTTCAGGCGGTCGCCAAACCCACCGACCAGGTAGTCTACAGCCTGCTGCAGATGAATCTGCGCTACGACAACCCGACGCCGAAAAAAGTGCTGTCACTGATCGGCCGGACCAATCCCGACGTCATCACCCTGGACGAGGTGTCGGCGATGTGGGCGACGGAGCTTGGCTACATCGCCAGCGCCTATCCATACCGGATCCTCTGTCCCTATCCCAACGGCGTATTCGGCGTCGCGCTGCTCTCGCGGCGGCCCTTTCTCGCCGGCACCGCGCCAC
This sequence comes from Mesorhizobium sp. B2-6-4, assembly GCF_006441495.1. Lineage (NCBI taxonomy): Bacteria > Pseudomonadati > Pseudomonadota > Alphaproteobacteria > Hyphomicrobiales > Phyllobacteriaceae > Mesorhizobium > Mesorhizobium sp. B2-6-4. The sequence goes on along the minus strand of NZ_VFUE01000003.1, from coordinate 301,597 downwards.
ATTGCGAGCGCCGGGGCGCAATGGCCGTTGCGACCATCGATTTCGGCGGCAGGAGCGCCGACGTCGCCGCCATCCATCTCAGCTGGCCGTGGCCGCGGGAACAGTATTGGCAGATCGGCGAACTCTCGGAGCAGCTTTCATCGCTCGGCCAAACCGCCATCATGGCCGGCGATTGCAACGCGGTGCCATGGAGCGCTGCGGTGCGGCGCGTCGCCGCTCTCGGCGGACTGACGGTCATGCCGTCGGCCGGGTCGACCTGGATTCACCGGAAGCTGCCCGACTTCCTGCGCCGCTATGCAGGCCTCCCGATCGACCAGGCGTTCAGCAAGGGCGGCGTGACCATTCTGTCGTCAACGCGACTGGAAGATACCGGCTCCGACCATCTTCCCGTACTCGTGGAGTTCTCGCTTCGCCCCGACGACAGGCTGCCCCATGACGAGCATGAGAGCGCGCTCGCGGCGAGCGACCTTGAAAACAATCCGCGCGGTTGATGCTTCGGCATTCTCAGGGTTTGGTCAACGCTTCGACAAGGTGCTCGACAGGCCCGCCGCCGCGATGCTCGCGCGCATCGAAAGCGTTCTGCTTGGCTTCGTATTCGACATAGATGGCCTTGATCCGGCGCCGCGCCTCGAGATGCGTGCCGGTGCAGAACCAGTTGTCCGGGCGCCGCAGGCCGGCAAGCGCGGTCTCGGTGGCCCGCATCATCCGCCTCGCGATACCGCCATGCGTCTGCTCGTGCTTGCGAACGCCGATCATGAAACGGTCCCAACGTTCGCGCAGGACAGGGCTTGCCGACGAGAGCCGCGGGAAAGTGTAGGTCAGGTTGAGCGTCCCGTTGGCCTGCCGCAGATGGCAGGCACCATCCTTCCGGACAATATCGAGATCCCAATGCACGGCGTAACCGGTTTCGGCGATGGCACGCGCCATATAGCCGTGCTTGGGTCCCAGCCGGTCCATTGCCTCGACAAGGGCGGCTCCGGTATTTCCAGCGACATCATAGGTGCGGATGTGAACGGTGAGCTTTGTGCCCGCCGACGCGGCTGATGCGCAAAGCAGCATGAAGGCCATGGCGAGCATCGTCGGGCTGGTCAGGCGCATGTCCGCCTCCTTTGTCGGAGCCGAGCAGACCACACTCGGCGGAAGGCTTCAACGGGCTTGATCGAGGCAGGCGGTCGACGGCGACAGACAAGTCCGCCGCCGCTCGCATGTTTTCGTGACGGCTTAGCCGGGCACGCTCACATGTTCTGATAGACCGGGCCTTCGCCACCTTGCGGCGGCACCCAGTCGATATTCTGGTTCGGATCCTTGATGTCGCAGGTCTTGCAGTGGACGCAGTTCTGCGCGTTGATGACGAAGCGCACGTCCTTGGCCGCCGGATCGGCAGCGGCATTGCCGTCCTTGTCGACCCATTCGTAGACGCCTGCAGGGCAGTAGCGCGTCGAAGGTCCGGCAAAGACGTCATGCTCGGAACGCTTCTGCAGCTCCATGTCCGCCACCAGCAGATGCACCGGCTCGTTTTCCTCGTGGTTGGTGTTGGACAGGAACACCGAGGACAAGCGGTCGAAGGTCAGCACGCCATCGGCCTTGGGATAGTCTATTTTCTTGTGCTTCGCGGCGGGCTCTAGCGTGGCGTAGTCGGCCTTGCCATGCTTCAGCGTGCCGAAGGGCGAGAAGCCGAACAAAGTGTTCAGCCACATGTCCAGGCCGCCGATGGCGACGCCGGCGATGGTGCCGAAGCGCGACCACAGCGGCTTGACGTTGCGCACCTTCTTCAGATCCTTGCCGATGTCTGTCGCCCGCCACGCGGCTTCGTAAGCGGAGAGCTCGTCATTGGCGCGGCCGGCGGCGATTGCCTCGGCGACATGCTCGGCCGCCAGCATTCCCGACAACACGGCATTGTGCGAGCCCTTGATGCGCGGGACGTTTACGAGGCCGGCGGCGCAGCCCATCAACGCGCCACCCGGGAAGCACAGTTTCGGCACCGACTGCCAGCCGCCTTCGGTAATCGCGCGCGCGCCATAGCCCAACCGCCTGGCGCCCTCGAAAGTACCGCTGATCGCCGGGTGGGTCTTGAAGCGCTGGAACTCCTCGAACGGCGACAGCCAGGGGTTCTTGTAATTGAGGTGGACGACGAAGCCCACCGCCACCTGATTGTCGTCCAGATGATAGAGGAAAGAGCCGCCGCCGGTCTTGAGATCGAGCGGCCAGCCGAAGGAGTGCTGGACGAGACCTGGCCTGTGCTTCTCCGGCTTGACCTGCCACAGTTCCTTGAGGCCGATGCCGTATTTGCCCGGCTCGCGGCCCTCGGAAAGCCTGAACCTGGCGATCAACTGCTTGGCGAGCGAGCCGCGCGCGCCCTCTCCGATCAGCACATATTTGCCCATCAGCGCCATGCCCGGCGCGAAACCCGGGCCGTGTGTGCCATCCTTTTCGACGCCCATGTCGCCGGTGACGACACCGGTGACGGCGCCTTCCTCGTTATAGAGCAGGCCGGCCGCGGCGAACCCCGGATAGATTTCCACGCCGAGCGTCTCGGCCTTGGCCGCCAGCCAGCGGCAGACATTGCCAAGCGAGACGATGTAGTTGCCGTGATTGTTCATCAGCGGCGGCATCATCATGTTGGGCAGGCGGAAAGAGCCGGCGGGGCCGAGCACCAGGAAATGATCCGCCGTGACCGGCGTTTTGAACGGATGGTCTTGTTCGTCGCGCCAGCCCGGCAGCAACCGGTCGATGCCGATCGGATCGACGACGGCGCCTGACAAGATGTGGGCACCAACCTCACCGCCCTTTTCCAGCACGACCACGGAAAGCTCGGGATTGACTTGCTTCAGGCGGATGGCGGCGGCGAGGCCGGCCGGGCCCGCACCGACGATCACCACGTCGAATTCCATGCTTTCGCGTTCGATATCGCTCATCAACCCCTCCGCACTGGCTTGTCGCTATTGCGCGTATCTTGCTGGCTGATGCGCTGCATAGCGCATCAAGTCGCGACAGGAAACCGGCGCGTCTGTGACAACGCGGATTTGGCCAAAAAGTCGCGCATCGTGCCGAAGGACACCCGTTTTGCGCCGGCCTGCCCGCAACGCGTACGTTTTTAATTGTTCGACGGCTTGCTTATCGGCCATACTTCGCACCATGCGCATTCCTGGGCCAGCCGGCTTCTCATCAACGCGCTTCCCATCGACGCCCGGCAGGGCCTGCCGGGCGTTCCTTTCGGCCCTCCCCCTGCTGGCGCCGGTCCATGCCTTTGCAGACGAGGTGAAGGTCTGGGCCACCGGTGCCTACTCCTTCTCCGACGAGCTTGGCGGGTTCGAAATCACCGGCGCTTCCGGCACCGGCACCAAGGACGATCCGCTCGTCATCACCGAAGAGCTGAATTCAGCGACGCCGGTGACGTTGACCATCCGTGCAACCAAGCCGATCCAGGCGTTCGGCAAGGCGGGCGAGTTCGCCAACGGCATCATGTATTTGCGCTTGGACGTGCTCAACAACAGCGGCCAGGCCTGGATCGAATTCCAGTTCGAGCTTCAGGAGGTCCTGAATCAGCCGAGCGTCTTCGGCGACGGGCTTTCGTTCGACCAGCGCAACAAGACGCCTGACAATATCTGGTCGAGCAATTTTGCCGATTTCGACCGCGATTTTGAACCGTATGACCGTCTGCTGTTCAAGAACGGCAAGGTCGACCCGCTAAAGACCGCCAGGTTCGAATTCCTGATCACCGACTATACGCCGCGCTGGACCTTTTATCTGGTGCAGGACCCGCGCATACCGACGGGTTAGGTTGCGGTGAGCGTATGACGCTGCCACAGACAGGCCGTCATTGCCCGGTTGTGCCAATGTCCCCAATCACCAACTTGCAATATGCGACCAGTCGAACGATGGTGGCGCCATGACTGCCGCTTCCCCAAACAGCCGACCTGATATCGCCGAGCTGCTCGCCTTCTATGCCAGCGCGGGCGTCGACGAGGCGTTGGAGGACGCGCCGGTGAACCGCTTCGCGGAAGCCGCGCCCAAGCCGGCGGAGCGGATGCCGGCTGCCGCGCCGAGCGATAGCAGAGCACCGGAGCGGCCCGCCCAACCGCGTCTCGATGCGAGCGCCGTGCCTAACGCTCCGCCGGCGCGCCCGCCCATTTCGGCGGTACCCGACGAGGCGCAGGCGGCGCTGGCGCGTGAATTGGCCTCGGCTGCCTCGACGCTGGACGAGCTTCGCCAGCACATGTCGACTTTTGACGGCTGCAACCTGAAGTTCACCGCCAAGAACCTGGTCTTTGCCGACGGCAACCCGGATGCATCGGTGATGCTGGTCGGCGAGGCGCCCGGCCGTGACGAGGATATAGAAGGCCTGCCCTTCGTCGGCCGCTCCGGCCGGCTGCTCGACCGCATGTTGGCCGCGATCGGGCTAGACCGGACATCCGTCTACATCGCCAATGTCATCCCCTGGCGGCCGCCGGGAAACCGCACGCCGACGCCGCACGAAACCGAGATCTGCCGGCCGTTCATCGAAAGGCAGATCGAACTGGTCAAGCCGAAGGTGCTGGTCAATCTCGGCGGGCCCTCGGCCAAAACCCTTCTGAATACGAGCGAAGGCATCTTGCGGCTGCGCGGCAACTGGCGCGCCCACACGACAGCGTCCGGCGTCGTTATTCCGGCGATGCCGACGCTGCACCCGGCCTATCTACTGAGGACGCCGGCGCACAAGAAGCTGGCTTGGCGGGATTTTCTCGAGGTGAAGGCGAAGCTAAGAGCGCTCACCTCTCCATGACCTCGCGGGTAATTGAAATGCGCCTGCCGTCGCCCTAACCATGCCCTCATGATATCTCCTCAAACCTCCGCCGGCAGCCTCATCCGTGAATGGCGCACGCGACGCCGGATGAGCCAGCTCGACCTCGCCACGGAAGCCGATATCTCGCAGCGGCATCTGAGCTTCGTCGAGAGCGGGCGGGCCGCGCCGTCGCGCGACATGGTGCTACACCTGGCCGAGCAGCTTTCGATCCCGCTTCGCCAGCGCAACCAGCTCTTGCTGGCGGCGGGCTTTGCGCCGAGCTTCAGCGAAAGGCCGCTGACCGACATTTCGCTGGCACCGGCCATGGCGGCGGTCGAGACGGTGCTTCGAGGGCACGAGCCGTTCCCGGCGCTCGCGGTGGACCGGCACTGGAACCTCGTTTCGGCAAACGCTGCCATTGGGCCGTTCCTGGCCGACGTTTCCGAGCCCTCGCTGCTCAAGCCGCCAGTCAACGTGCTGCGGCTCAGCCTGCACCCTGGAGGTGTCGCGCCGCGCATCGTCAATCTCGCGGAGTGGCGGGCGCACCTGCTGGAACGCCTGAAGCACCAGAACGACGCGTCAGGCGATCCGGTGCTGATCGAACTGGAGCGTGAGTTGCGCGGTTATCCCTCCGGCCTGAAGAGTGGGCGGCCGGCGCGGGTCGAGCCGAGCGGCATCGTGCATCCGCTGCGGCTTGCCCATGGGGATCAGGTGCTGTCGTTCATCAGCACCATCACCGTGTTCGGCACGCCGCTGGACGTGACGCTGTCGGAGCTGGCGATCGAGTCCTTCTTTCCGGCCGACGAGCAGACGCGGACGGCGCTGGTAAGATTGGCGAAAGAGCGGGCCTAACGGTGCTGATCACCCCTGCGGCGGGGCGGCCTTGCGCGTGCGGGTGCGTTCCAGGCCGAGTTGACGTTCGCGCCAGATGATGAAGATGCCGGCGGCAACGACGATCAGACCGCCGGTCAGCGTGTTCAGCGTGGCGACATCGCCGAAGACGAGATAGCCGACCAAGACGCCGAGGATCATCGAGGTGTATTCGAACGGCGCCACCACCGATGCCTCGGCATGGCGGTAAGCCGAGGTCATCAGGATCTGGCCAAGGCCGCCGCAGAAGCCGGCGGCGACAAGAAGGACCGCCTGCCCCGGCGTCAGCGCCTGCCACCCAAACGGCAGCGACAGCAGCGCCATGACGCTCGCGGTGACCGAAAACCAAAGCACGATCGTGGCGGTGCGCTCGCTTTGCACGAGATTGCGCACGAGCAGCATGGCGACGGCCGAAATCGCCGCCGCTATCAATGCGGCGATGACGCCGAGCACCTCCTGGTCGTCGAGCGCCTCGCCGGAACTCAGGAGCGTCAGCTCCGGCCAGGAGATGATCAGCACACCGACGAGGCCGACGGCGACCGCGCTCCAGCGATAGACACGAATGGCTTCGCCGAGGAAAATCGAGCTGAACACCACCACCAACAGTGGCTGGGCGTAATTCAGCGTGATTGCTTCCGGCAGCGGCAACCGCGTCAGCGCGAAGAAGCCGAGCCCCATGGCGCAGACGCCGACGACGCCGCGCGCGATGTGGTTGAACGGACGGCTTGTACTGAAAGCCGTGCCGAGATTTCCCTTGAAAGCCAGAAAGGCAATGATCGGAAAGATAGCGAAGAAGGAGCGGAAGAAGACGATCTGTCCCGCCGGCACAGTGCCCGCCGCCTTGATGCAGGTCGACATGCCGACGAAGACCGCCACCGAGACGATCTTCAGCATAATGCCAGTGAGCGTGTTGTGCCCTACGGTATTGTCACTGTTGTCGCGGCCTGCTGTCACGCTCCCGCCGCTTCCCGCGTGGTTGCCCAGGTGCGCGCCGGCGTTGCCGGGCTCTCGATATGCCTGACGTCGTAGACGGCGGCCATGACTGCCTCGCGATGCTGGAAAGGAGGGTCTGAATAGACCTTGTCGCAGTTTTGTCGAGGCGCCGGTTCGTGTAAAGAGCGCGGACTTCAAATTTTTGGACGGGCAGGACAGGCCCGGAAAGACAGGAACCACGGAATGCGCACCGACACTGGCCAGGTCTTCAAACTCGAAGACTATCGCCCCAGCGACTATCTCATTCCGGAAACGAACCTTGAATTCCGTCTTTCGCCAGGCGCGACGATCGTCACGGCAATTTTGACCGTCGAGCGCCGGGATGGCGTCGCGGCCTCTACGCCGCTTGTGCTGGATGGCGACGGGCTGACGCTCAGGCGCGTCGAGATCGACGGCAGGAAAGCCAAGCCGACGGATTTTGCCGTGACGCCCGACCGACTGACCATCCTCAGGCCCCCGGCGGCGCGTCGCTTTCGGCTGTCGATCGAGACCGAGCTGGCGCCGTCGGGCAATGAAGCGCTGATGGGCCTCTACCGCTCAAGCAACGTCTATTGCACGCAATGCGAAGCAGAGGGCTTCCGCCGCATCACCTATTTCCTCGACCGCCCCGACATCCTTTCCGTCTACACCGTGCGGATCGAAGCCCGCCGCGACGAGGCGCCGCTGCTTCTGTCCAACGGAAACCGGGTCGACAAGGGCGATCTCGGCGATGGCTGGCACTATGCCATTTGGCACGATCCCTTCCCCAAGCCATCGTATCTGTTCGCGCTGGTCGCCGGCAATCTCGGCCGGGTCGCCGACAGTTTCGTCACCATGTCCGGCCGCACGGTCGAGCTCGGCATCTATGTCGAGCCCGGCAAGGAGAAGCTCGCCGGCTACGCCATGGATGCCTTGAAGCGATCGATGCAATGGGACGAGGAGGCATTCGGCCGCGAATACGACCTCGATGTCTTCAACATCGTCGCCGTGTCCGACTTCAACATGGGGGCGATGGAGAACAAGGGCCTCAACGTCTTCAACGACAAATATGTGCTGGCCGACCGGGAGACCGCGACGGACGCCGATTTCGCCAATATCGAGGCGATCATCGCGCATGAGTATTTCCACAATTGGACAGGCAACAGAATCACTTGCCGCGACTGGTTCCAGCTTTGCCTGAAGGAAGGGCTGACCGTTTATCGCGACCACGAATTCTCCGCCGACCAACGTTCGCGTGCGGTCAAGCGCATCGCCGAGGTGCGCACGCTGCGCGCGCATCAATTCCCCGAGGACCAGGGGCCGCTGGCGCATCCGGTCAGGCCGCGCCGCTATCGCGAGATCAATAATTTCTACACGGCGACCGTCTACGAAAAAGGCTCGGAGGTGGTGCGCATGATCCGTACCATCCTCGGGCCTGATAGCTTTCGCGCCGGCATGGACCTCTATTTCGAGCGGCACGACGGCACGGCGGCGACGATCGAGGATTTCCTGACAGTGTTCGAGGAGGTGTCCGGCCGCGACTTGTCGCAATTCGCGCTCTGGTACCATCAGGCCGGCACCCCTAACCTGGCGGTGAGCTCGACTTATAACTGGGCGGAGCGGGAATTCACGCTGGAAATCGAGCAATCGGTGCCGCCAACCCCGTCGGAAAGCCGCAAACGACTGATGCACATACCGCTCGCCTTCGGTCTGATTGGCGCCGGCGGCGAGCCGGTCGCCTATGACGCGGTCGACGGCGCCAGCGTCGAGGACGGCATCATCCACATCCGCAAGCGCCGGCATGTGGTGCGCTTCTCAGGCGTCGCCGAGCGTCCGGCGATTTCGCTGAACCGCGGCTTCTCGGCGCCGATAACGCTTGCCGTCGAGCAGAAGACCGACGACCAGTTCTTCCTTGCCGGCCACGACAGCGACAGCTTCTCGCGCTGGCAGACCTTCAACACGCTGCTTACGGATGCATTGATCTTGGCCTTCCGCCAGATTCTCGACGGCGCCGAGCCTGGCTTCACCGCGCGGCTGACCGAGCTTGCCGGCAGGATCGCGAGCGACGAGACGCTGGAGCCGGCCTACCGGGCGCTGGCGCTTTCGCTTCCGGGCGAGACCGACATAGCGCGCGACATCGGCAAAAACATCGAACCCAACGCCATCTTCGCTGCGCGCGAGGCGCTGGCGCTGGCAATCGCCAGGGCTAACCGCGACGCGTTCGCCGGCCTCTACGAGCGGCTTGCCGACGCCGGCCCGTTCAGCCCGGACGCAGCTTCCGCCGGACGGCGGGCGTTGCGTAACGTCATGCTTGATTATCTCTCGCTGCTGTCAGATGGCGCCGGGCTTGCGGCGGAGCACTTCCGGTCGGCCACCAATATGACTGACCGCGCGGCGGCACTGACCGTGCTCGCGCACCGCCACCATGGTTCGCCGGAGGCAAACAAGGCACTGGCGGCTTTCGAAGCGACATATGCGTCCGACCCGCTTGTGATGGACAAATGGTTCCAGATTCAGGCCAGCGTACCCGGTCCGCAGGCGGTGGAGACGGTTCGCGCCCTGACCACGCATCCGGCCTTCTCGATGGCCAATCCGAACCGGGTGCGCTCGTTAATCGGCACATTCTCCAGTGCCAACCAGACCGGATTCCACCGCGCCGACGGCGAAGGCTACCGATTCTTCACGCAGACCGTGCTCGAGGTCGAAAAACGCAATCCGCAGGTGGCGGCAAGGTTGGCAACGGCGCTCCGGTCGTGGCGTTCGCTCGAACCTGGCCGGCAGGCCAAGGCCAGGGAAGCGCTGCTTTCGATTGCCAATGCCGAAAACCTGTCGGCGGATTTAAGCGATATCGTCGAGCGTACGCTGGCGTGAGCCAGACCCGAGCGGCCACCATGGTGGTCGGCGGCAATGCCAAGGCAACGCCACCGGCCCGTCAGGCTGTGCTTCTGCTGCTCGAACGGATTCCCGCCTCCCTACGCGGGTATCAACATGGCGATGCGATGCACGCCGACCTCGGCGCTCGTATTCGTCGCCTCGTCGGTCTTGCCCTTGGCGCAAGTGTATATGTCGCCTTCCTTGAGCTTGAACTCCTTGTCGGCCTTCTTGATCGTGAATTCGCCCGCAGTGATGGTGCATACCATGTCGTTGTCCATCACCATCGCCGGCGCATGTGTGCCGGGCTGAAACACGACATCGACGATTGAGATGCTTTTGTAGGCAGGAATGTCTGAGTTTCCCGTGCCTACCTCCACCACTCTGATGCCGGGCGCAATCTCCTTGCCCTCCTTCGGGCCGTATGTCCTCGTTTTTACCGACGCCGCCAGGGCGAACAAAGGCGTTACCGCTGCCGCTGACACGCCGAGAGCAATTGCAGTTCTGCGATTCATGCTTTCCTCCCGATGTGCAATCCCGCACGGAATATGCGTGATTTCTAATATTATTCCCTTTCCACGGTAATCGCCATCGCATGCCTCTGCTCGGTTGGCGGAAAAGCCGCTATTTTAGTCGATTTTTAATCTTTTTTCGCCGGACCACTGGACAAGGCGAATCACCTTTGATTCTTTAATGGCGATTCGGAAGTGCGGCGTTTACCGGATCATCAAGCATAGGCAAATCGGGGAGTGCCATTTATGGCGAAGGCGGACGCGTGGGGCGCGCCCGGAGGGATAGCTTTTGCGCGTCGCGAGACGCCGCGAGGCGACGGCCTTGCCGGGAATACGCGGCTCATCGCCGAACCGGCCTACAAGCGGCTTCTGGCGGCGGAGCCATTGCTGCGCCGATCGATACCGGCTCTCATCGTCATCTTCCTGATCGCGATCGCGGCGCTGCGCGTCCTGTCGCTGATGAACGAACGCGACGATATCGAGCGCAACGCCAAGGCGATCCTGATGCTGGCGTCCGGTCAACTGGCGAGTTCGCTGGCCACCACGTCCGACACCGCGCCGGGCGCCATCCAGGACCTGTTGGAAACGACCAGCCGCCAGGGCGCGATGAGCCGCGGCCACGTTCTTGTCATCACCGACAGCGCCTTCAAGATCACCGCGGTGACGCCGCGCTCGATGTCCTGGCAAGGCCGTTCGCTGGATAGCCTCGCCCAGGGCGGCCAGCCTCTGTTCATGTTCGGCGACCGCGCCGGAGTGATGGAGGTCGATATTGGCGGGCAGGACTGGTATGCAGCGGTCAGCCTGACGAACGGTCGCAAAGGCGCGGCAGCGGCGCTGGTGCCGCAGGACGCGGTTTTCGACGCCTGGCGCAAGACAGTCTCGCTGAATGTGACGCTGTTCGTACTGACGGCCGGCGTGCTGATCATCATCCTCTATGCCTATTTCGGCCAGGCGGCGCGCGCGCAGGCGGCCGACCGCATCTATCTCGAAGCGCATCAACGCATCGACATGGCGCTGGTACGCGGCCGCTGCGGCTTGTGGGACTGGGACATGGTGCGCGGCAAGATGTATTGGTCGCGCTCGATGTACGACATGCTGGGCTACGAGCCATGCGACACGATGCTGTCCTTCGGCGAGGTCGACGAGATCATCCATCCCGATGATGGCGACTTGTTCCAGCTCGCCAACAAGATCGTCGCGCGCGAGATCGATCATATCGATCAGGTGTTCCGGATGCGGCATGCCGACGGGCAGTGGGTATGGATGCGCGCAAGGGCGCAGGTCATGGATCCGGAAGCACCCGAAATCCAGTTGATCGGCATCGCCGTCGACGTCACCGAGCAGCGTCACCTGGCGCTTCGTTCCGAGGCAGCCGATTTGCGCCTGAGGACGGCGATCGAGAACATCAACGAGTCCTTCGTGCTGTGGGATGCCGCCGAGCGGCTGATCATGTGCAATTCCAAATACCAGAAGGACAATGGCCTTTCGGACCGTGACGTGATGCCAGGCGCCGTGCGCGCCACGTTGGAAGAGCGCATGCTCGCTTTCGCTTCCGATCGGCGGCTTGCCAACAGCAATGGACCGCAGGGCGGCGCGACGTTCGAACGGCAGCTGGCCGACGGCCGCTGGTTGCAGGTCAACGAACTCAGAACCCGCGACGGCGGCATTGTCTCGGTCGGATCCGACATCACCCAGATCAAGCTGCATCAAGAAAAGCTGGTCGACAGCGAGCGCCGGCTGATGGCGACCATACACGATCTCAGCCTCGCCCGCCGGGCCGAAGAGGAGCGCGCGCGCGAACTGGTCGAGCTCAACCGCAAATACATGAAGGAAACCGAGCGCGCCGAAGCGGCGAACCGGGCCAAGTCCGAATTCCTGGCCAACATGTCGCATGAACTGCGCACGCCCTTGAACGCCATCATCGGCTTCTCCGAGCTGATGGAACAGGGGCTGTTCGGCCCGCTGGGATCGGAGCGCTACGAGGAATACGCCACCGACATCAACAGCAGTGGCAAATATCTCCTGGGCGTCATCAACGACATTCTCGACATGTCGAAAATCGAGGCCGGCCAATTCTCGCTCGACCGCGAAGAGATCGATCTCGGCCCGCTGATCAGCGAGACGGTCAGGGTCGTCTCGCTGCAGGCCGCACAGAAGGCGATCACCGTGGAGACCCGCATCGCCGACGCGCTGACGCTGTTTGCCGACCGCCGAGCGATCAAGCAGATCGTCATCAACCTTTTGTCCAACGCAGTGAAATTCACCGGCCAAGGCGGCCACATATCGGTCAGGGCCCGCAATACCTCAGGGGCGCTGGTGCTGACGATCGAGGATAATGGCTGCGGCATCCCGAAGGAGGCGCTCGGCAAGCTCGGACGGCCCTTCGAACAGGTGCAGAACCAGTTCTCCAAGAGCCATGCCGGGTCCGGCCTCGGCCTCGCCATCTCGCGCTCTTTGGCCGAACTGCAAGGCGGTGCCCTGAAAATCCGCTCAACCGAAGGTGTCGGCACGATTGTGTCGGTGCGCATTCCCGTGAAGAAGGCGACGCCCGTGGTCAAGGTCGCGGCTTAAGCAACGGGCTCCGGCGATGTCGCCGAAGCCCGTGCCGGAAGGCGTTATTGCATGCTGCCGTCCTCGCCTTCGTCATCCCACTGACGGTGTAAGCCAAAGCGGCCGCCCTTTGGCAGTTCGCCCTTCTTGATCTTTCCGTCATTGTTCTTGTCGAGCAGGGCAAAGAGCTTCTTGTCGCGACTGGCGATGTCGTCCGTCGTCAGCGTACCGTCGCCCTTGTTGTCGTAACGCGCGATGATGCGCCTGGCCATGTGCTCGAAGCGGGCCTTTTCCAGCGCTGCGGCGAGCTGCTCCACCGTGAGCTTGCCACCATTGTCGGCGACCAGCTTCTTCAACCGCGAATCCATGACGCTTGAGAACTGGTCGAAGCTGATGGTGCCGTCATTGTCCTTCATCGCCTTGTTGAGGCGCATCATCGTGCGCTCACGCATGTTGGCGCTGTCGATGTTCTCGGCATAGGCCGCAGTGCCGACGGCTCCTGCCAACGCGATGAAGGCGAACGCGAGCTTGGTTGTCTTTCTCATGGTCTTCTCCTGTTGCATCGTCACCCCCGATGCGATCCGCACGGCCGTTGATCACGGCCGCCCGGCACGAAGCAGAAGGTTGAAATCCTTCCTGACCTTCCGCGACGTCTCCTTGAGATGTGCTTCCAGCACACCGAAATCCGGCAAGTCGGTGACCGCCAGAAGCAGATCCGAAAGCCCCGGCGGCACATCGTCCCGCTCGAACTGGCCGGTGAGGCAAAGCCTGATCATCTGGGTCAGCGCCAGATAGAGGCGGTAGGCCTCGCCAAGCTCCTCCCTGACATCGGCGGCTGCGAATTGTGGCGCAAGGCGCGACAATACCTCCGCGGTTGCCGTGACCCTGCGGCCGGACTCGACATTGCCCGTGACGACGGCCACCTGGGCGATGAATTCGAGATCGATCAGGCCGCCGGCAATGAGTTTGATGTCCCAGAGGTCGCGCGGCGGCTTTTCCTTCTCGATCATGGCGCGCATGTCGGACGCTTCCGCTTTCACCTTTGCTGCGTCGCGCAATTGCCCGAGCACCGCCGCAACGTCGGCTTCGACCTCGGCACAGAGCCTGGCATCTCCGGCAATGGCGCGCGCCCGCGACAGCGCCATGTGCTCCCAGGTCCAGGCCTCCTGGCGCTGGTATTTCTTGAAGGCGTCGACGTGGGTGGCCACTGGCCCCTTGTTGCCGGACGGCCGCAGCCGCAGGTCGAGTTCATAGAGCACGCCTTCCGCGGTCGGCGCGGAAACGGCCGAGATGAGGCGCTGCGTCATCCTGGTGTAGTAATGCGAGGGCGCCAGCGGTTTTTCACCGTCGGATTCCTCGGCGTCCGCATCGTGATCGTAGAGCAGGATGAGGTCGACATCCGACCCCGCCGTCAATTCACGGCTGCCGAGCTTACCCATGCCGAGCAGCGAAACCACGCCGCCGGCGATTGTACCATGGCGCGCCTCGAATTCGGCCATAACCGCGCGCAACGCGGCCTCAATGGTGAGGTCGGCCAGGTCAGAAAAGGCGCGGCCTGCGCGGGCCGGATCGATCGAGCCGGCGAGCAGCCGCACGCCGATCAGGAATTTCTGCTCGGAGGCAAAGATGCGCAAACGATCGAGAACGTCCTCATAGGCGCGGTCGCCTTCGAGGAAAGCGGTAAGCCGTGCCGATAGATAGCCACGATCCGGCAATTCGGTGAGAAGAGCGGGATCGAGCAGGCCATCGAACACATGTGGCCGGCGCGTGATGATCGCGGCCAGTCGTGGCGCGGCGCCCATGATCGTCGCCATAAGCTTCAGCAACGCCGGATTGGACTGGAGCAGCGAGAAGAGCTGGATGCCTGCAGGCAGGCCGGCGAGGAACTCGTCGAAACGGATCAACGCCTCATCGGCCCGACGCGTCTGGCCGAAAGCCTTGAGCAGCGCCGGCGTCAGTTCCGTCAGTCGCTCGCGCGCCTCAGCCGACTGGGTGACGCGGTAGCGACCGAAATGCCAGCCACGGATCACGCGGCAGATGTCGCTCGTTCGCTGGAAGCCGAGACCGTGCAACGTCTGCAGCGTATCGGGGTCGTCGACGTCGCCGGTGAAGACCAGATTGCCGATGCCTGCCGAAAGCTCCGGCGCGGTTTCGAACAGCGCCGCGTAGTGACGTTCGACCTGCTGCAGCGAGGCGCGGAAGCCCAGGGAAAAAGCAGCCGCATCGGCAAAGCCCAGCATGCGCGCGATTCGCTCCAGCCCTTCATCATCCTCCGGCAGGGTGTGCGTCTGCTCGTCGGCCACCATCTGGATGGCATGCTCGACCCGGCGCAGGAACCAATATTGCCGGGCCAGTGCGTCGCGTGCCTCGGCGGTGATCCAGCCGCGCGCGGCCAGTTGGCCGAGCATCGGCACGGTCTCGCGGCCTCGCAGTTCCGGGAAGCGGCCGCCGGCGATGAGCTGCTGCGTCTGGACGAAGAACTCGATCTCGCGGATGCCGCCGCGCCCGAGCTTGACGTTGTGGCCCTTGACCGCGATTTCGCCATGCCCCTTGTGGGCGTGGATCTGGCGTTTGATCGAGTGGACGTCGGCGATCGCGGCATAGTCCATGTATTTGCGCCAGATGTAAGGTTGGAGCTCCTTGAGGAAAGCGGTGCCGGCGTCCAGATCGCCGGCCACAGGACGCGCCTTGATCATGGCAGCGCGCTCCCAGTTCTGGCCGCGCGCCTCGTAGTAGCGCAGCGCCGCCTCGACCGGGATCGCCAGCGGGGTCGAACCGGGATCGGGACGCAGCCTGAGGTCGGTGCGGAAGACATAACCATGTTCGGTGCGGTCCTGCAGGATGCGCACCAGACGGCGCGTCAGCCGCGAAAACAGCTCCGTCGCATCGAGCGGATCGACGACGGCCGACGCTTCCGGGTCGAAGAAGACCACGAGGTCGATATCGGAGGAAAAATTGAGCTCATGCGCGCCAAGCTTGCCCATGCCGAGCAGGATCCAGCCCGACCGGTTCGAGGGATTGGCGGGATCCGGCAACTTCAGCTTGCCCTGGCCATGCGCGTCGCGCAGCAGAAAATCGACGGCGGCGCGCGTGCACGCATCGGCAAGGTCGCTCAACCGCCGCACCGTAAGCGAGGTCTCGGCCTCGGCGGCCAGATCGGCCAGCGCGATCAGGAAATGCGCATCGGCCTTCCATTGCCGCAGTTCCATCATCAATCTGGATTCGGAGATCGTCTCGGAGAACGATGCCCGGTCGATCGCCACGATGATCGCCTTCAGCCGGGCCTCGACCGGCTGGTCGAAAAGCCCATCCAATATCTGCGGCCGGCGACGCGCCATGTCACGCAGGAACGGCGACAGGTCGAAGACAGCGGCCAGGAAGTCCTGCGCCTCACCCGTTCCAGCCAGGAATTTCGCCAGCCGTGTCAATCCTTCTTCGCGTGCCAAGGTGGCGATCTCGGCCAGCTCCTGCCGGGCCCGGCTGTCGTCCAGAGGAGCAAGCCTTGCCGCGGGCTTCAACAGCCAGTCCTTCGCCGTCCGCTTTGCAGCCGCCGTCATCAATGATCCTCCCGCGCGGGAAAACTCATGACCACGGATAATCCGGGATTACCAGGCAACAGATCAAGCCGGCCATAGTGGAATGTCATGACCGCCTTTGCGAGGCTGAGGCCAAGCCCGGAACCTGGCTGGGAACGGCTCTTCTCGAGCCGCACGAACCGTTCGGTCGCCCGGGCGCGATCGGCATCGTCCGGAATGCCCTGGCCATTGTCGGCGACGACAAGCCTGATTTCGCCATGCGTGCGTTCGAGCGTCACGCGGACAGTCGGCTTGGAGGTGGAATCGGTCGAGTACTTGATCGCATTGTCGACGATGTTAGACAGCGCCTGGCCGATCAGCTCGCGGTTGCCGTCGACAAGGAATGCGCCATTGACCGCGGCTTCGAGCGAAACGCCAGCCTCTTCCGCCACCGGCTCGTAGAGTTCGACGACATCGCGCACGGCTGCGGCCAGATCGACGCGACTGGTGCTTTCGGAGGAATAACCCGCCTCCAGCCGGGAGATCATCAGGATGGCGTTGAAGGTCTTTATGAGCTGGTCGGACTCGGCGATGGTGCCTTCCAGCGCCTGGCGGTAGTCCGATGTCTTGTGCTTGCCCGAAAGCGTCGCCTCGGCGCGGTTGCGCAGCCGGGTCAGCGGCGTCTTCAGATCATGCGCGATGTTGTCGGAAACCTGTTTCAGCCCCTCGTTGAGCATGGCGATCCTGGCCAGCATGGCGTTGAGGTTCTCGGAAAGCCGGTCGAATTCGTCACCGGCGCCGGTCACCGGCAGCCGGCCCGAAAGATCACCGCCCATGATGCGGCGGCTGGCTTCCGAAACGCCATCGATGCGCTTCAGGGCGGCGCGGCCGACGAAGAACCAGATCAACAGCCCGCCCAGCCCCATCATGCCGAGCGCCAGCATCAGGGAGCGGCGGATGACGGCGCGGAACCGCTCAGGTTCGCCGAGATCGCGGCCGACCAGCATGATCATCTGGTTCGGCAGGCGCAGCACCAGCGCGATCGCATTGTGGCCCTTCTCACCTTCGGATCGGACCGCCGTATCGCCGGCTTGGGGCGTGGTCTGATCGGAAGGTGTGCTGCGCTGCCGGTCGAGCTCGCCTTCGCCGAAACGACGGTAGGAGAACGGCTCGGTCGTCCAGCCTTCGGTTTCGATGACCCCCGGCTCCAGGCTCTGCACGTTGCCGGTCAGGATCTGGCCGTTGGCGTCGGCGATCAAATAGAGATTGGCGCCGGGCTGGCGCGAGCGCTGCTCCACCACGCGCACCAGGACCGGCAGGCCGCCGCGCTGGTAGGCGCGGGCAAGGCCGAGCACCTCGTCGTTGATGGTCTCCTGCGTCTGCGCGGTCAGCATGCGCGCCGAAAGCGAGGTCATGTAGAGGACAAGCAGCACGGCGCAGAGTGCGAAGAGCAGGAGATAGAGCGCCGAAAGCCGCGCAGCCGTCGTCTTCATGATGGCAGGCACGGAAAGGGCCATGCCGCCGCCTAACCGGCCCTAAGCATGTAGCCGGCGCCGCGAATCGTATGCAGGATGGGCTTGTCGAAGCCTTTTTCGATCTTACCGCGCAGTCGCGAGACATGGACGTCGATAACGTTGGTCTGCGGATCGAAATGATAATCCCAGACATTTTCGAGCAGCATGGTGCGCGTCACCACCTGACCGGCATGGCGCATCAGATATTCAAGCAGGCGGAACTCGCGTGGCTGCAGCGTGATCTCGCGTCCGGCGCGCCTGACCGAATGCGAAAGCCGGTCAAGTTCGAGATCGCCGACGCGGTAGACGGTTTCGGCTTCCTTGGCGCTGGCCCGGCGGTTCAGCACCTCGACGCGGGCGAGCAGCTCGGAAAAGGCATAGGGCTTGGTCAGATAATCGTCGCCGCCGGCGCGTAGGCCGGTGACCCGATCGTCGACCTCGCCCAGCGCCGACAGGATCAGCACCGGCGTGGCGTTCCCCCTGGAGCGCAGGCCGGCGATGACCGAAAGGCCGTCCCGGCGCGGCATCATCCGGTCGATGACCATCACGTCGTAGTCGCCGGCATCGGCGAGCGCGAAGCCGGTCTCGCCGTCACCCGCGACATGCGCGGTGTGCCCGGCCTCGGTAAAGGCTTTCTGCAGATAATCCGCAGCCTCGCGATCGTCTTCTATGACGAGAATCTTCATAGGACCGTTATACGCGATTTCGCTGGAAGATTGAGTAGCCGGCATCTGCATTTTAGCCTTCGCCAAAGCGCATCGCGATCAAGATGATCCAGGCCGCGCGCGATAAAGTCTTGGTTCTCTGGTGTTACTGGCCCAGACATGCTGCCGGCATGCCGTTGCCACCAAAGCGCTCCGCTTGTTCACTCAGCCTGAGCGCATGGTCCGCGGGCGGAGTGCGGCAGCGGGCGATGGGAAGCCCGCTGCCGCCGGAGGGGAGCACGATGACTGACTAACGTGCTCGGCTCCATACTTCCCGTGCGGCGGCTCGGGGGTGTTTGAAACCACCGCACTGGAAAAGTCGTTGTCAGCCCTTGGCGACGGGCAGCGCCACGAAGCGGTTGTTGTCGTCGCGGGTAATCTGCATCAGGACGGCCTTGCGCCCGGATTTCACCGCTTCGTCCATGGCCTTGGTGACGTCGTCGGTGCCGTTGACTTCCATCGAATTGACCGCGGTGATGATGTCGCCCGGCTGGATGCCACGGTCGGCGGCATCGCTGTCGGGATCGACATCGGTCACCACCAAACCCTTGCCGTTCTCGGATTTGGTGACGGTCAGACCGAGATCGGCGAGCGTATCGGCCTTGGCCGGAGCCGCAGGCTTATCGTCGGCCGAGGCCTGCTTGTCGCTTGAAGGCAGCTTGCCGAGCTCGACCTTGACGCTCTGGCTCTTGCCGTCGCGCCAGACCGTGACGTCAACCGACTTGCCCGGCGAATAGGCGCCAATCAGGCGGGCGAGTTCCTTCGGCGAAGCAACATCCTTGCCGTCGACCTGGGTGATCACGTCACCGGCGGTGATGCCGCTCTTCTTGCCGGGGCCGTCGTCCTGAGCGCTGGATACCAATGCGCCGTTGTTGGACTTCAGGCCGAGCGATTCGGCGATGTCTGATGTGACCGGCTGGATCTCGACGCCGAGCCAGCCGCGCTGCACGGCACCGCTCTTCATCAGATCCTCGACGACCTGCTTGGCGGTCGAGGCAGGAATGTCGAAGGCGATGCCGACGCTGCCGCCGGAAGGCGAGAAGATAGCGGTGTTGATGCCGACCACCTGACCGCTGAGGTTGAAGGTCGGGCCGCCAGAATTGCCGCGGTTGACCGAGGCGTCGATCTGGATGAAATCATCATAGGGACCGGCGCCGATGTCACGGCCCCGCGCCGAGACAATGCCGGCGGTGACGGTGCCGCCGAGACCGAAGGGGTTGCCGACGGCCACGACCCAATCGCCGACCCGAACCTTGGAGTCGTCGGCGAAGTCGACATAGGTAAATTTGCCGCCACCCTCGACCTTGAGCACCGCGAGGTCGGTGCGCGGGTCGGTACCGACCAGCTTGGCGTCGAGTTCCTTGCCGTCATTGGTCACCACGGTGAAGGCGGTGCCCTCTTCGACGACATGGTTGTTGGTGACGAGATAGCCATCCTCGGAGATGAAGAAGCCCGACCCTTGAGCCACCGGGCGCGGCTCGCCATTACCGCGGTCACGATGCCCGAACCGGCGGTGGCCATCGTCGTTCTGGCCGCCCTGATCGCCAAAGCCGCGGAATTCCTTGAAAAAGCGGCGCAGCTGCGGATTGTTGGGCAAATTGTCGAAACCGTCCTGGTCGTCGGAGCCGTCATCGGCGGTGGGCTGGACCTTGGCCTTGACCTTGACGCTGACAACGGCGGGCGAAACGCGCTCGACGACATCGGCGAAGCTGGGGACCTGCGGCGCCTCGACGCGCACGGCATCGGCCAGAACGGGGCTGGTCCCGCTGGTCAATGCGCCAACGCCGATCGCGCCGGCAACGGCGACGGAAGCGACGGCAGCCAGGAGACGCTTGCGGGTGCGGGAATATGAATTGGGGGCAATATTCATGGGGTCTCGTATCCTCTTTTTCGAAGGGACGCGCCTTGTCGGCATCCTGAGGAAGAGAATTAGAGCGGCGTACATTACGACGCCATTTCCGACGCATGAAACTTTGGTAATGTTGGCGAACGATCGCCGCCTGCGCTCAATCGCGGCGCAGGATCGCCTCCAGTGCCGCCCGCTCGTCGGCGGAGAGGGATTTTGTCGCCAGTGTCCGACGCGATCTCGCGCTGATCACGACGAACAGGCCGCCGGCCAAAAGCAGGATCACCGGCGTGCCCCAAAGCAAAGCGTTGCGCAGGTCGAAGCGCGGCTTCAGCAGCACGAACTCGCCGTAGCGCGAAACCACATAGTCCATCACCTGCTTGTCGGTATCGCCAGCGACCAGGCGCTGGCGCACCAGAACGCGCAGGTCACGGGCAAGGTCGGCATCGGATTCGTCGATCGACTGGTTCTGGCAGACCATGCAGCGCAGCCCTTCCGACAGCGCTCGCGCCCTCGCTTCCAGCGTCGGATCGGCAAGCATCTCGTCGGGCTTCACCGCCAGCGCCGTGCCGGCAAAGGACAGCGCCAGCACCATCACGAGCGACGCGATGGACAACTTCGCCTTCATGGCAGGCCCGCGGGGCTCATGGCGCCGGCCTGCTTGCGGCGGCGCGAGGGTGCGCCGACGCGCAGGCGCCTGTCCATCAGCGACATGGCCGCACCAACCATCATGACCAGACCGCCGCCCCAGATCAGCGTCACCAGCGGTTTCCACCACAGGCGCACCACGACCGATCCGTCATTGCCCTCGTCGCCGAGCGAAATGTAAAGCTGCGAAAGGCCCATCGTCCTGATGCCTGATTCCGTCGTCGTCGTCTGGCGTACCGGATAGAAGCGCTTGGCCGAGCTGATTTCGCCAACCGGACTGCCGCCGACGCCGATCAGTTGGAAGCGACCGCGATCCTCGCTGTAATTCGGTCCCTGCGCCGGATGGAGCCCGACGAAACGCAGAGTGTGGCCGGACAATTCGACGGTTTGCCCGGCATGCATCGACAGGATCTTCTCGGTGCCGAAGCAAAGCGTGCCGACGATGCCAAGCGTGGTCAGGCCAAGACCGAGGTGGGCAAGCGCTGTGCCGAAGACCGAGCGCGGCAGGCCGAGCAGGCGCCTGACCATGACCCTCGCAGCCACATTGCCGAACCCCGCCTTGACAGCGAGGTCGGTGAGAGCGCCGAGGATCAGCCAGACGGCAAGACCCACGCCAAGGGCTGCGAATACCGAAGCGCCGTTGATGAACAGGGCGGTGATCAGCGTTGCCAGAAGCGCCGCCGCGAAAGCTGCCATCAGGCGCTGCGCGACGGCGAAGACGTCGCCGCGCTTCCAGGCCAGCAGCGGCCCGAACGGAACCATGGCCAGCAACGGCACCATGAGCGGTCCGAAGGTGAGGTCGAAGAACGGCGCGCCGACCGAAATCTTGTCGGCCGAAAGGGCCTCGACGGCCAACGGATAGAGCGTACCGACGAGTACGGTGGCGGTGGCCGTGGTCAGGAACAAATTATTCAGCACCAGCGCGCCTTCGCGCGAAACCGGATGAAAGAGGCCGCCGGCCGTCAGCCTCGAGGCACGCAGTGCAAACAGCGTCAATGATCCACCGATGAACAACGTCAGTATGCACAGGATGAAGATGCCGCGCGTCGGATCGGTGGCGAAGGCATGCACCGAGGTCAGGACGCCCGAACGCACCAGGAAGGTGCCGAGCAACGACAGTGAAAAGGTCAGGATGGCGAGCAGCAGCGTCCAGATCTTCAGTGCCGAACGCTTTTCCATGACGATGGCCGAATGGAGCAGCGCGGTGCCCGCCAGCCACGGCATGAAGGAGGCGTTCTCGACCGGATCCCAGAACCAGAAGCCGCCCCAGCCGAGCTCGTAATAAGCCCAGTACGAGCCCATGGCGATGCCGCCGGTCAGGAACATCCAGGCCACCAGGGTCCACGGCCGTACCCATCGCGCCCAGGACGCATCGATGCGTCCGTCGATGAGCGCGGCTACCGAGAACGAGAAACAGATCGAAAAGCCGACATAGCCGAGATAGAGCAGTGGCGGGTGCACTGCGAGGCCGAGATCCTGCAAAATGGGATTGAGATCGCGCCCTTCGATGGGCGCCGGCGAAAGCCTGGCGAAGGGATTGGACGTTGCCAGGATAAACAGGAAGAATGTCGCGCCGATCGCACCCTGCACGGCAAGCACGTTGGCGCGTAGCGTCGCCGGCAGGTTGGAGCCGAAGGCGGCGACCAGCGCACCGAAGAAGGTCAGGATCAACACCCAGAGCAGCATCGAGCCTTCGTGATTGCCCCAGGTTCCAGTGATCTTATAGATCATCGGCTGCAGCGAATGGGAATTTTCCCAGACGCTGGCGACCGAGAAATCGGAGCTCGCATAGGCGCTGACCAGTGCGGCGAAGGACAGCGCCGTCAGGGCAAAGCCGGTGATCGCGACGGGAGCGCCGACCGCCATCAGGCGCTGATTGTTGGTGCGGGCGCCAAACAGCGGCACCACCGTCTGCACCAGCGCCAGCGCGAAGGCCAGGACCAGCGCGAAATGTCCGGTCTCAACCATGATCGCCAACCCGGCTATATCGAGCCTGCCTATTCACTCTTGCTCTCCTGCCAAACGCCCTTGGCCTTCAGCCCATCGGCCACTTCCTTGGGCATGTAGCGCTCGTCGTGCTTGGCCAGAACGCTGTCGGCCACAAAGACGCCATCCGGGCCGAACGTGCCCTCGGTGATGACCCCCTGCTCCTCGCGAAATAGGTCAGGCAGGATGCCTGTATAGGTGACCTTGACCGATTTATGGGTGTCGGTCACCGAGAACGCCACTGTCGCCCCCTGCCCGCGCTGGATCGTGCCTTTTTCCACCAGGCCGCCCAGCCTGATGCGCTGGCCCGGCTGCACCGTCGCCGTGGCCAGATCGGCGGGCATGTAGAAATAGGACGCCTTCTGGCCGAGCGCATAGAATGTCAGGCCGGTGGCGGCGCCGAGGAAGGCCAGGCCGCCCGCGATCACCGACAATCGTTTCTGTTTGCGTGTCATTGTCCGGTCCAGCCCTATTGCGTCGCCGTCAGGCCGAGCGAAGCGGCAAAAGCGGTGAATTTCCTGGCTTCGTCACTGTCGGCTCCAAAGACGGCAATAGCTCGGCTCAGCGCCTCGCGCGCCTGGTCGGCCTTGCCCAGCACGATGTAGGAACGAACGAGCCGCATCCATCCTTCCGGGTCGCGCGGATTCTGCCGCAGCTTCTCGTCGAGCCCGGCGACCATGGTGTTGATCATGGCTTCCCTGTCCTGCGGCGACATCGATGAAGCGGCATCGATATCGCCCGCGGTCGGTCCGTTTGCCGGCTCGCTCGAAGCGATGCCTGCATTGCCGGCGCCGGAACTATCGGACTTGGCCAGCGCCTGCTCGATCGCGCCGCGCCATGGCGAATCCTTCGGCAGCGTGCCCAGCATCGCCTGCCAGGCCGCGGCCGCCTCCTTGCTGCGGCCCTCCTGCGCCAAAGCCATAGCCAGGTAGAAGCCGGCCTTGGCATTGGCCGGGTCAAGTTTCAGGGCCGCCTCGAAGGCCTCCTGGGCATCCGCCGAAACGATGCCGCCGGCCGCGCTGGCGATCGCCTCGCCGAGACCGGCCCGGCGAACAGCGCTGTCGCCGTCGAGGCGAATGGCGTTGCGATAGGCGGCGACCGCGTCGGAAAAGCGCTGCATGCGCAGATAGACCGGCGCCAGCACGTCCCATCCTCTGCCGTCGGACGGATTGGCGGCAAGATGGGCTTCGGCGCGAGCCACAAGTTCGTCGACCGAGCTGTCGGCCGGATTCTTGGCCAGGCGCTCGCTGAGCGGCTGCGAGGGCAGATCGGGCGAGCCTATGTTGATGTAGAGGCCCCAACTGACCAGCGGCACCGCCAGCACGGCCGCGGTGGCGACAAGCCGCGTCGCGACGGATGTACGTCCGACGGATGCGCTGCCGGTCTGGTCCGCATTGTCGAGGCGAAGGATGCGCCGGGCGATCTCGGCGCGCGCCTCATCGGCTTCGGCAGGCTTGATCAGGCCACGGGCGGCGTCGCGGTCGAGTTCGGACAGTTGGTCGCGATAAACTTCCAGATCGTGCTCGCCGCTCGAAGACGCGCTTCTGGCGCCACCGGCCAGCGGCAGCAGCACCGCCAGGCTGGCGCCCAGCGTTAGGATTGCGGCTATGACCCAGAACAGCATGGTTCTTCCAATAACGGCAGAGCCTTGCCCTGCCAACACAAGCATACTGCGACGCTTTGACGGCGGGCGCGCCGCATATCCTTCATCGACATCAACCGGCCGGGTCCGAAATGGACCGGCTAGCCTGTCAGGTGAGCGGCGTCCAACTGCCATCGGCGTTGCGGCAAGCCGTTCCACGCGCCGTGACGCCTGCCCCGCCGGTAAAGACGGTCTGCGTGTACTGGCGGCAGTCCTGTGAGCCGACGCGGTAGGGCTGAGCCGGAACCACTTCGCCATAGCGGGACGCCTGGGTGCCCTTCCACGTCACCTTCTGGCCGCTCGTGGTGTATTCGAGCGCCTTGTATTCAGCCTCCAGCGCGCTGCGCTTCTCGGCTTCGCTAAGGCCGCTGCCGACCGACCCGCCGATGAGGCCGCCGCCCATCGCCGAAATGATCGTCGTGGCGACTTTGCCGCTGCTGGGTGGCGTGGAGGCCGGCGTCGCAGCGATGGTGGGAGCCTTGCCGCCCAAGGTGGTGCAGCCGGAAACGGCCATCAATGCGGAAACAAGTGCGACGCGAATCTTCATGCCAACAACCGGTTTTCTTGAGCTGGAGCCTGTCATGGATGCGCCGGGGGCCGCGTCATCGGAGAAGTCGGCGAGCCTATAATGTTGATATTTGTCGGAAATTTGGCCGTTGGGCCGGCTACGGAGCCAATCGGTGCGCCGCCATAACATGCCCAGTCCGTCAATGTCGATCGGCCGGGGAAAGGCATCACTGAAGGCTCCGCAATCGCACTACCGCCTTCAATCCGCCCATGCCGGACCGTTCGAGCAGCAGTATGCCTCCATACTCGTTGACGAGGTCGGCGACAATGGCCAAGCCGAGACCCGTGCCCGGCTTGGTCTCGTCCAGGCGTCGTCCGCGTTTCAACGCTTCGCGCGCTTTTTCCTCGGGTATGCCCGGCCCGTTGTCTTCGATGGCGATCTCGAACATGTTGTCGTCCTTGTCGCCCACGGGAACGACGGAAACCGAAACCGCGCTCTTCGCCCATTTCATCGCGTTTTCGAGCAGATTGCCGAGCAACTCCTCGAGGTCCTCGCGCTCGCCGGCAAAGACGATCTCGATCGGCGGCAGCGACAACGACAGGTTGGTCTGCGGATTGAGCTTCTGCAAGACCCTGACCATGCGCTGCACCAACGGCGCTATCGGCGTGCGGTAGACGACGCTGTCGCGCTGCGCCGCGACGCGGGCGCGCTGGAGATAGTGATCGACCTGCTTCTGCATGGAAGCGGCCTGTTCGGCGATCAGTTGCCCCTTGGCGCCACCAAGCGCCCGCCCCTCGTTGAGCAGCACCGCCAGCGGCGTCTTCAGGGAATGGGCGAGATTGCCGACCTGAGTCCGCGAGCGCTCGACGATACGCCGGTTGTTCTCGATCAAGGCATTGGTTTCGTTGGCAAGCGGTTCAATCTCGGCTGGAAACTGGCCGTCAAGTCTTTGCGCGGTGCCTTCGCGCACCATGGCGAGCGCGTCCCTGACCCTTCGCAGCGGTTGCAGGCCGAGCAGGATGGCGATGGCGTTGATGGCGATCATGCCGACGCCGAACAGGGAAAGGTAGGTCAGGAGGCGGCGCTGGAAGGTGGCGATCTCCTGTTCCAGTTCGGTCTTGTTGCCCATGACGCGAAAGCGGGCGGCGCGGTTCTTGGCATCGAGAACGAATTCGCTCTCGAACACGACCAACTCCTCGCCATCGATGCCTTGCGCCGCGTAGCTGCGCTGGAAATTGGCGTTGAAGGGAACGTCCGCCACATCGGGCGACGGGATCGTCCTGGTCATCGACGATGAGTGGAGATTGCCGTGCACGCCTTCCGAAGCGGGTTCGACGGACCAGTACCAGCCCGAATTCGGTTCCGAGAAGCGGAGGTCGCCGAGATCCGGAGCGCCGGTGAGCGCGCCGGTATCGGAAATGCCGATGGAGCCGATCAGGTTGAACAGATGCGCAGAAAGTAGGCTGTCGAAACCGCGCTCGCTGGCCTGGCGGTACAGCGTGGTAATGAGGGTGAAAATGACGATGAGGGTCAGGATCGCCCAGACCGTGGAAAAGGCGATGACGCGGAACGTCAGCGAGCGCGGCCACAAGCGCAGCGAGAGCCGCTTGCTCACGGTTGGGTTGGTAGGGAGCGGTTCCGCCTTACGCCTCCGGCTCACGCATGCGATAACCCATGCCGCGCACGGTTTCGATCATGTCGATGCCCATTTTCTTGCGGAGCCGTCCGACAAACACCTCGATCGTGTTGGAATCGCGGTCGAAATCCTGGTCGTAGAGATGCTCTACCAGTTCGGTCCGCGAGACGACCTCGCCCATGTGATGCATCAGGTAGGCAAGCAGGCGGAACTCATGCGATGTCAGCTTCAACGGCACGCCGGCGACATCGGCCTTCGAGGCCTTGGTGTCGAGGCGTAGCGGCCCGCAGGTCAGTTCGGATGAGGCGTGGCCGGCGGCGCGGCGGATCAGCGCCCTGACCCGCGCCAGGACCTCCTCGATGTGGAACGGCTTGGTGACATAGTCGTCCGCGCCGGCGTCGATGCCGGAGACCTTGTCGCTCCAGCGGTCGCGGGCGGTCAGGATCAGCACCGGCATCTTGCGGCCGCCGCGCCGCCAGCGCTCGACCACGCTGATGCCGTCCATCTGCGGCAGGCCGATGTCGAGCACGACCGCGTCGTAGGGCTCGGTGTCACCGAGAAAATGGCCCTCCTCGCCGTCATATGCCCGGTCGACGACATAGCCGGCGTCGACCAGCGCATCCGATATCTGCCGGTTGAGATCCTTGTCATCCTCGACGACCAGTACGCGCATGCGAAGACCACTGCCTGTTGACCGATTGCTTCAGCTATAGGCCGATTCCGCCGGCCTGGGAAACGACGGGGGGTCAGTTCTGCGGGACGACGATCTCGGAGCGGCGCGGACGCTGCCCGTTCTTGCCCGGAACGAGCACGACGATGACGCAGACCGGCTGCCCGCCTCGCGTCGACTGCGAGGCCTTGGCAAGCGTCCCGCCATTCTGCTCGGCCACCTGCTGGCCGATCGCGTAGCAGTCGGCCGCCGCCACGACAATCGATTCATCCTGC
The DNA here is from genome assembly GCF_006441495.1 of Mesorhizobium sp. B2-6-4. NCBI lineage: Bacteria > Pseudomonadati > Pseudomonadota > Alphaproteobacteria > Hyphomicrobiales > Phyllobacteriaceae > Mesorhizobium > Mesorhizobium sp. B2-6-4. The sequence goes on along the minus strand of NZ_VFUE01000003.1, from coordinate 274,137 downwards.
GCGGCTGCCGGCGCAACGCTTGCCGGCACCGCAAGCAGCCCCGCGCAGAGCGCCAGGGTCGCGGTTCGGAAATGGGAGCGAAGCGTTCTCATGGCCAGCGTTGTAACGCATCGGCGCTGAACGTGAAATGAACGGTGATCGCCGCTGAAACCATGCTCGCCACCCCTGCAATGCGAGACAAACAAATTGAGATTTCACCGCCCAACCCGATGAAACCCATGAAGTTCCAGTCTAGACTCCGTTTCGTTCATATTGAAAGCGCGCGTCAGGCGTTTTCCTGGGTCAGCGCCCGAAAACGCAGCAGGCCGTGATGGACAAGCAGTTCCTCGTCATACCGCGCCTCGCTGAATTCGAGCGACAGGCGTGTCTGGCCGCGAGCGCCGACCTCCAGCACCGCGTCGGCAAGGCGCGCCTCGATGGCATCCATGATGGCCCGCGTTTCGGCTTCGCCATGGGCCTTCGACCAGACATGCAGCGTAATAAGTTGATCGTCGCGGTTCTCGGCCCCGGTGTCCCAGTCAAAGGCGCAGGTCTGGCCGCATGTCACATAGGGAAAGGCGACGTTGTCGGTTGGTTGTTCGCGCAGTCCGGCGCCGCCCAGCAGAGCCGACAGGGACGGATCGCTTTTTAGCCTCAGAAACAGTGCCTGTTGCAAATCGCCGGGCGCCGTCATCGTTTCTCCCTCACCCGGTGCGCTATCGACCCTGCTCGCCAGAAGCTCTTCCGCACTCCAGACGCTTTGCCATATATAGCCATTTACCGAACGAACACGATTGCCGATTCGTTGTCACGATGATGAATGTCGGTGATCTCGAAAATACGACTTCCCGACAATCTCGTCAGCGACGATGAATAGCGGGTATCCTTTGCGCACCGCAAGCATCAGCAACACCCGGCAGCGCAGCATTTCCTAATTTCAGGAGCTGACCATGCTCGATCCAGAAAAGGCCAGGGCCGCGTCGCGCCTCCTGGTAGGCCATTGGGACAAGGGCACCCGCCTCGACGCCATACCCGAGGAATTGCGGCCGAAGACGCGGGCCGAAGGCTACGCCATCCAGTCGCACGTCATGGATCGCTCAGTGGCTCCGCTCTTCGGCTGGAAGATCGCGGCAACCAGCCTGGCCGGCCAGCGGCATATCAACGTCGACGGCCCGATGGCCGGGCGCCTCCTCGCCGAGAAGGCGGTCGAGGTCGGTGGCTCCGTTTCCCTGGCGACAAGCAAGATGCGTGTCGCCGAGATCGAATTCGCCTTCCGGTTCGGCCGTCAGTTGCCGCCTCGCCCGGCGCCTTATGAAATCGGTGATGTAGTGGACGCCGTGGCGAGTTTGCATCCGGCGATCGAAATACCGGACTCCCGCTATGACGATTTCTGCGCTGTCGGCGCGCCGCAGCTCATCGCCGACAATGCCTGCGCCAATCTGTTCGTCATCGGCGAGGCGGCGGAAGACGATTGGCGTGACGTAGATTTCGCGAAGCACCCGGTGGCCGCTTCTGTCTCTGGAAGGTCGCAGCATATCGGATCAGGAGCAGCCGTGTTGGGCGATCCGCGTGTTGCGCTGACCTGGATCGTCAACGAATTGTCGGGGCTGGGCATAACGCTCCAGCCGGGGCAAGTGGTGATAACCGGCACCTGCGTGACGCCGATAAATGTCGAGGCCGGCGACGAAGTCATCGGCGATTTGGGCAGGTTCGGCCGGGTCTCGGTGCGCTTCTGCTAGCAGTTTTACCCCTGTGACAATCCCCTGAGGCAGACAGGCCCCCGGTCATTGTCCTCCACGCAGCCGCACCACAACGCTGCGCACTGCAAGCACCAGCACGGTGATGACGATCAGGATCACTGAAAGGGCCGCGATCGCCGGGTCGATATTGTCGCGCAGACCCATCCACATCAACCTGGGCAGCGTGATGGCGTTGACCGAGGTGATGAACAGCGTGACGCCGATTTCCTCCCAGGAGAGCACGAAGGACAGCAGTGCCGCGGTGACGATGCCGAATTTGATGTTGGGCATGATGATGCGCGTGGCGCGCTCCCAGACGGCGGCGCCAAGGCCACGCGCTGCGAGGTCGATACGGCGGTCAAGCTGGCTGAGGGAGACCAGGATCAGCACCGTGGCGAAGGGCACCGTCATCACCGAATGCGCCATGGCCACACCCAGCCAGGTGTCGTAGCCGAAAAAGGAACTGACGCCGGAGATCGAGGTGAGCAGGAAATAGAGCGTCACCGCCGAGACCACCGGCGGCACCACCATCGGCAACAGCACGAAGCCGACCAGAGCCGCGGTGAAGCGCGGCTGGAACATCCACACGCCAAGGCTGAAGCACAGTGCCAGCACCGTCGAGATGACACTGCTGACGATGCCGATCCTGATCGAGAGCAGGATGGACTGAAGCCAGCGCGGATCCTCGACCAGCGAGCGGTAGTGGCGCAGCGACAACTCGCCCGTTGGCATCGCCAGCATCCGGCTGGGCGTCAGCGAGACCGGGATCACGGCCAGCAGCGGCAGGAGCAGGAACAGCGCCACCATGACGGCGAGGGCAAGCGAGACGGGACCGGGGCGATAGGTCGGCATAGGCTACACCAATTGCTTCGGTCTGACGTAGCGGAAGAGCAGCGCCATCAGGATGCCGACGAACAACACCAGCACCACGCTGATGGCAGCACCCAGCCCCCAGTCCGGGCTCTGGAAGATGCGGAGATAGATCAATTCGGCGATCATGACGCTGCGGCCACCGCCAAGGATCGCCGGCGTGACGAAGAAGCCGAGCGAGAAGACGAAGACGATCAGCGCGGAGCCGATGATGCCGGAGCGCGTCATCGGCACGAACACCGTCCAGAAGGTGCGCATGCGGCTGGAACCCAGCCCGCGCGCGGCGAGCAGCACACGCTCGTCGAGGCTGCGCATGGAAGACGCCAGCGGAAAGACGGCGAAAGGAATGAGGAAGTGCGTCATGCCGACGATGACGCCGAATTCGTTGCGCACCAGCGTCAGCGGTTCGCTAATGAAGCCGATCGACTGCAGCCAGGTGTTGATCAGGCCGCGGTTGGAGAGAAGCGCCACCCAGCCGAAGGCGCGCGTCAGCACCGATATCCAGAACGGCACCAGGATGCAGAATTCGGCCAGCACCCGCTGCGCCGGGCTGCCGCGCACCCAGACCACGGTGATGGCGTAGGCAGCGGCAACCGATACAACGGTGACGATCGCCGCGATGCGCAGCGTGCGGACGAACACCGACTGTACCAGCGGGTCGGTTATCAGCGCGCCGTACTGGCCAAGCCCCGGCGTCGGCAGCGTGAAGCTCCACTTCACCACGCCGAGGAACGGCCAGGCATAGGCGAGGCCAAGGAACAGGAGCAGCGGCGCCATCAACAGCGCCGCGCCCATCCTATCCGAGAGAACGCCTCTCATGTCAGCCCAGCGCCGGTCAGGCGGAGATGATCTTGGTATATTCGTCCAGCGCCGCCCCGTAATTCTTGGCGTACCAGTCCATGTCGAGCGGGATCTGCTTCTTCATGTTCTCGGGATCGACCGGGTTGATGCGCTTCTTGTCGGCGGGAACCAGAGCGTCGGCAGCCGGGTTGGCCGGGCCCTGACCGAGCTTGTCGAACATGACAAGCTGCTTTGCAGGGTCCTGCGCGCTGGCGATGAACTTCATCGCCGCGTCCTTGCCGCCGGGGTTGTTCTTCAACACGGCCAGTGCGCCGGGCGAAATCAGGCCCTGGTCCCAGATGAACTTGATCTGACCGCCCGAATCCTGCTCGATCAGCGAGGCTCGCGTCGACCAGACGATCGCCATCGAGGCTTCGCCGTTGAGCAACACGCTCTGGCTTTCCGCGCCGCCGCCCCAATAGGCGACGACGTTCTCCTTGAACGCGGCGATCTTGTCATGCGCGCGCTTGAGGTCGAGCGGATAGAGCGACGCCGGCGCGATGCCGTCGGCGAGAAGAGCCGCCTCCCAGCTCGACACGCCCCATTTGTAGAGGGAGCGCTTGCCGGGGAATTTCTTCACGTCGAAGAAATCGGCCATGCCGGTCGGGGCATTGCTGCCGTATTTCTGCGAATCGTAGGCGATCACATAAGAGAAGAAATAGGTCGAGGCGGCGTAATCCCAGCCGAAACCCGGCCGCATCTTCTTCTTGTCGACTATTGTGTAGTCGATCGGCTCGAGCATGCCTTGCGCGCCAAGCGTGATGGCCGAGAACGGGTCGACGTCGACAAGATCCCAGGTCGGCGCACCGCTTTTAAATTGTGCCGCGATGGCCCCTTCGGTCGGGCCGGAGCCATCCATCTTGACGGTGATGCCGGTGTCCTTGGTGAAAGCCTGGCCATAGGCGGCGTCGTAAGCCGTGATGGCGTCGCCGCCCCAGTTGACCAGCACCAGTTCCTTCGCGGCGGCGAAGGACTTGGTCGAGCGCAGCAGCAGCGGCGTGCCGGCAAGCACGAGACCTGCAAGTTGCGTGAATTGCCGGCGCGAGATCTCACCGCGCCTTGTCCTTTCGGAGAGCGTTTCGATGGCCTGTTTCTTGGTATCGTTCATGTTAGTTCCCCTTTGTTTTCGTTGATCGAATCCGGAATCCGGTGCGGCGAATTCAGGCCGCGCCGGTGCTCATTGCCCTCCGTCCGGAAGGAGGAAACCCTTTTCCGCCGGCCAGGTCAGCCAGACGGAATTGCCTTTGCTGAGTGCCGCGGCCGCGACCTCGTTCGGCACAGAGACGGTCACCTTCGCACCTTGGCGTGTCGTAAGGTCGAGTTTGGTCGCCGCGCCCAGATAGGTCGATCCGATCGCGGTGGCAGCTATGCCGTTCTCGCCTGCCGCCGCCTCGCGCGCTATCGACATATGTTCTGGCCGGATCGCCAGGATGGCATTGCCATCCACTGCTTCGGCGTTGCCGCGCAGCTTGATTGCCCGGTCTTCGCAGAGCGCGGTCGCGCCATGGTCGGCGACGCGCACGCCCTTCAGCGGCAGCATATTGATCTCGCCCAGGAACTCGGCGACGAAGCGGTTGGCGGGCCGGTCATAGACCTCGTCAGGCGCTCCGACCTGCAACAATTTGCCATGGTTGAAGATGGCGACACGCGAGGACAGCGCCAGCGCCTCGCTCTGGTCGTGGGTGACGAAGACGAAGGTGGTGCCGGTCTCCTGGTGCAGACGTTTCATCTCGGCCTGCATCTGGCCGCGCAGGCTCTTGTCCAGCGCCGAGAACGGCTCGTCGAGCAAAAGCACGCCCGGCTCGAACACCAGCGCGCGGGCCAGCGCCACGCGTTGTTGCTGGCCGCCGGAAAGCTGCGCCGGCAGCTTCTTCTCGTGGCCGAGCAGACCGACGCGCTCTATCATCTCGCCGACGCTACGCTTGATCTCGGCGGCAGATTTCTTGCGAACCTTGAGGGGAAAAGCGATGTTTTGCTCGACGCTCATATGCGGGAAGAGCGCATAGCCCTGGAACACCATGCCGGCGGCGCGCTGTTCGGCCGGCCGGTCGGTAATATCGACGCCGTCGCTGAACAGGCGGCCCTCGCTGGGCTGCAGGAAGCCGGCCAGGATCATCAGGAAGGTGGTCTTGCCGGAGCCGGAGGGGCCGAGCAGCGTCAAAAACTCGCCGCGGCCGATATTGAGCGTCAGATTGTCCAGCGCACGGAACGAGCCGAAGCTCTTGCCGATCCCGTTCGCCTTGATCTCTGCGGCCCGGCCGGGTTGCTGCATCCTGCCTCTTCCTTGGTGGCTGGGGAAATCGTAGGCAGCGCGAAGGCTCACCGCAACCGAATAGTTTTCGCCTGATCGGCAAATTTGATTCATCTATAGCGAATGCCGGCGACGCTGGAGCCGCGAAATTCACCTCTCCTGGGGGAGATCAGTTGATCTCAATATGTCCGCAACCTGTTCTCCGATAGCTTCGACCTCAACCATCCCCCAAACGCCTCCAGCACAGGGTGACCCGCCTTGGCGTGCTCGGAAACCAGGAAATAGGAACGCGGCGACGGGATCGAGGTCTCGAACGGCTTGACCAGCCGGCCCTCACTCAGCGCCCGGCGGCTGGTCAGCTCGTCCCCCATGGCGATGCCCTGGCCGGCAATCGCCGCCGAGAAAACGAGGTTCATGTCGGAAAAGAAGATGCCGCCCTCGGTGTCGGGGTTCTCGACCTTGGCCAGCGCCAGCCAGCGCGCCCAGTCCTCCGTATCGCCAAGATGCAGCAGGTTGGCGCGCAGGACGTCGGCGGGCTTGGAAAAGCCGCCCACTTTGTTGAGTAGCGTCGGGCTGCAGAGCGGCGTGAACGAGATTTCGCACAGCAGTTCCACCACGCGGTTCGGCCAGTTGCCGACGCCAAAGGCAATGAAGGCGTCGGCGTCCGGATTGCTGACGTCGTCGAGCCGCCGGGGCGTCAGTATGCTCAGCGCCACGTCCGGATACATCTGCCGGAACTCGCCGATATGGGTGCACAAGAACAGCGAGGCGAAGCCTGGTGTGCATGAGACTGCGAAGGAGCCGCCGACCCCGGTGCCGGCGTTTTGCGCCACCGCGTCGCCGAGCACGGTCAGCGCCTTGCGCACGTCCGCGGCATAGCGCTGGCCGCGCGGCGTCAGCGCCACGCCCTTGCCGATGCGCTCCAGCAGATCGAAGCCGAGGTCGCGTTCGAGCAAGCGCAATTGATGGCTGACCGCACTGCGGGTGAGGTGCAATTCGTCGGCGGCGCGCCAGACGCTGCCATGACGGGCGAAACTGTCGAGGGCGCGTAGCGCCTGCGTCGATGGAATTCTCAAGAGGTGAACCGAATTTGCACGAACCGGGAAAACATATCACTTTTTGGCGAGCCGCTTCACTGCTTTCTTTGGCGCATGGAAAAACCGGTGACGACATCGGCGCAAGAAACCGCTCTTGCCTGCCTCGACGGCATCCAGCCGCTGCTGTCGGCCTGGACGCGCACCATCTTCGACTTCGGCGAGACTGCCTGGCGCGAGTACCAGTCGGCAGACTGGTATGTCGATCGGCTGAAGCGCGAGGGGTTTGCGGTCGAGGAAGGCTCCGCGGGCATGCCGACGGCCTTCTGCGCCCACTGGACCAATGGGGACGGTCCGACCATCGGCATGTATGCCGAATATGACGCCGTGCCCGGCAACTGCCAGGACGCTGCCACGGTGAGGCGGCCACGCCTCGGGCTCGGTTCCGAAGCCGGCGGCCATACCGATCCACACTCGGGCCTGGGCATGGCCAGCCTGGGCGGTCTGCTCGCCACCAAGGCCGCCATGCAGCGCCACGGCATTGCAGGCACGCTGCGCTTCACCGGCGAGCCGGCGGAGAAGGTGCGCGGCTCGAAACCGATCCATGCAGCCAAAGGCTATTATGACGGCCTAGCCGGCATGATCTCCTTCCATCCCTTCTACATGCTGCCGCTCTGCAACACTGCGCGCTGGGACACCCATTGCGGCGCTGCCTACGCGATGATCTATCGCTTCATCTGCGATGAGCCCGAGAATTGGGCACGCGCCGCCGGCGACGGCGCCCCGATCCCGCAAGCACATTCGGCGGTTCGCGCGCCCGGCGCCAACGACGCGCTGATGACGATGTACATAGCCTCCAAGGCGCTGCGCGATTCCATGCTGCCGCACCAGGGCGGCTGGTCGATCAGCGAGGCGATCCTGACGGCGGGCCAGGCCACCGCCGACAATCTGCCGGCAGGCCTTGCCGAGATCCAGTACATGATCCGTGTTCCGACCATCGCCATGGCCGAGCAGGTCACCGCCGTGCTCGACCGAAACGCCTCGGCCGCCGCCGCGATCAGCGGCTGCCGCTACGAACGGCACTGGGTTTCGAAGTCGCGGCCGGGGCTGGCCAATCATGCCATGGCCGGGATCGCCTATGAGGCGTTGGCGAGCGTCGGCCCGCCCCGCTGGGACGAGGCGGCGAAGAAGATCGCCCGCGAGATCCAGGTCAATGCCGGTGGGGTGGCGAGCGAAAACCCCTTCATCGACGAACTGGAGCGGCTGATTGCACCACAGGAGGCAGAGGCGATCCTGCGCCGCGACCTGCCGCCGTCGCAGGTGAACTCGACCTCGGACGACTACACCGACATGAGCTGGCACGCGCCGACGGCGCGTTTCTATGTCGCCCGCCCTGCCCTGCGTTCGGCAAACGGTCATGTTTTTCCAGCTTGGGCGATGAACGCGCTGGGTGGCATCCCGGCGACCATCGACCCGATGGTCATCTGCGCGGCGAAGACCGTCGCGCTATCCGCCCTTCGCCTGCTGGAAGACAAGGCCGCGCGCGACATGGCGATGGACGAGTTCGTCACCCGAACCGGCGGCGGCATTGGCGGTTCGACCTGGATCGCGCCGCTCTGCGACTACGATCCGCCCATCAACTTCCGCTGGCCGGAATATGTCACCACGCCGCGCGGCCGCGACTGGTGGATACCAAGCAAGCTATGACCGCAAACGCCCATACGAGGAGAACCGCATGACCGTTCATGACCGCATCATCGCCGAGCCGTTTTCGCTGCAGCGCCGCAACCCGGCCGGCGGCACCAAGCCGCTGACATCGTGGGGTTTCGCCAACGAGACCGACGTCTTGACCGACGTGCTGCTCGGCTCGCCCAATTTCCTGCGCCATCTCTCGACCAGCTCCCTGTCGCGCAAGCACCTGCGCGAGGCGCCCTGCAACATCCAGATCGCGCAGGCACAACACAAGGATCTGGTCGCGGCCTACGAGCATTTCGGCGTCAACATCCACTGGCACGAGCCGACGCCGGAGCTGCCGATGCAGGTCTACTCCCGCGATTCGAGCGTGATGACGCCGTACGGCGCCATCATCACCGCCATGGCCAATTGGTGGCGGCGCGGCGAGAATTACGCCGCCATCCGCACCTATGAAAAACTCGGTATCCCGATCTACGACATGGTCACCGCAGGCACCTTCGAGGGCGGCGATTTCAACGTCATCGAGGACGGCGTGGTGCTGATCGGCTGCGGCGGCGCCCGCACGCAGGAAGAAGGCGCCCGCCAGGTACAGGCCTGGTTCGAGAAGGAGGGCTGGGAAACACGTATCGCCTTCATCGACGAGTACTATGTCCATATCGACCTGATGGTGGTGCCGATCGCCGAAAAACTCACCGCCGTCTGCCTCGCCTGCACCGAGCCGGGGATCGTCGACTGGCTGAGGGGCAAAGGGCACGAGATCATCGACGTGCCGTTCCAGGACACGATGGCGCTCGGTTGCAACTTCATGTCGCTGGGCAAGGACAGGGTGATCGCGCCGACATCCAGCCAGTCGCTGATCGGTCAACTCAAGGCGCGCGGCTTCGAAGTGGCGGCCGTCGACATGAGCGAGATCTCCAAGACCGGCGGCGGCATCCACTGCATGGTGCAGGCGCTGAAACGCGAGGCGGCCTGAGCCCGGAACGGCAACCCCCATCTTCGCCGGCCTGATCAGCGTCAGGCGGGTGAATGGCGGTTTGTAACCGCCCCCATCAACAAACCCCGCAGGTGTGTCCTCGCCACCCTTGTGGGCGTCCGCAAATGGATGAATAGTCAGGGCGGCGTCGCCCTGAAACTGCCCGCTTGGTTTTCAGGCCGTGCCATAGCCGTCCGGGTTTTTGAATGGTCAGTCCTGAACCACGCAAGAGAAGAGGTGCGATCGCCGCTCGGCTGCTGGCGCTCGACGCATGGATCGATTCCTCTCTCTACGAGATCGGGTTCAAGGCGCGCCAGTTCTGGGAGGGCGCGACGATTTTCTCGCGGCGCTTTCGCGTCAACGGCTGGCGCCGTGGCATCGTCGAGCTGTTGAGCGAAGGTTTCACGCTTGGCGCCGGCGGCATCGTCGTCATGCTGGCGCTGGCTATTCCCGCCTTCCAGGACACGGCCGGCGACTGGCGCGCCCAGGGCGACTTCGCCGTTACCTTCCTCGACCGTTATGGCAACGAGATCGGCCAACGCGGCATCATCCAGCGCGATTCCGTGCCGGTCGACGAAATGCCCGATCATGTCATCAAGGCGGTGCTTGCCACCGAGGACCGGCGTTTCTTCGACCATTACGGCATCGACGTTCTTGGCCTGTCGCGCGCAATCTTCGAAAATGTGCGGGCAAACTCCGTCGTCCAGGGCGGCTCCAGCATCACGCAGCAGCTCGCCAAGAACCTGTTCCTGACCAATGAGCGCACCTTCGAGCGCAAGATCAAGGAAGCCTTCCTGTCGCTGTGGCTCGAAGCCAATCTGTCGAAGAAGGAAATCTTGCAGCTCTATCTCGACCGCGCCTATATGGGCGGCGGCACATTCGGCATCGAGGCGGCGGCGGACTTCTATTTCGGCAAGAGCGTCAAGGACCTCAATCTCGCCGAGGCGGCGATGCTTGCAGGCCTGTTCAAGGCGCCGACCAAATACGCGCCGCACATCAACCTGCCGGCGGCGCGCGCGCGCGCCAATGTGGTGCTGTCCAATCTCGTCGATTCCGGCTTCATGACCGAGGGCCAGGTGCTGCAGGCAAGACTGCATCCGGCCGATGTCGTCGACCGCGGCGAACAGAAGAGCCCCGATTATTTCCTCGACTGGGCCTTCGACGAGGTGAAGAAGATCGCCAAGCCCGGGCAGCACTCGCTGGTGGCGCACACCACCTTCGACGCCAACATCCAGAAGGCTGCGGAAGAGTCGGTGGAGTTCCACCTGCGCCAGTTCGGCAAGGAGTACAACGTCACCGAAGGGGCCGTGGTGGTCATCGAGACCAACGGTGCGGTGCGCGCGATCGTCGGCGGCCGCGACTATGGCGCCAGCCAGTTCAACCGCGCCACCAAGGCGCTGCGCCAGACCGGCTCCTCCTTTAAGCCCTACGTCTATGCAACGGCGATGGAGCACGGCTTTACGCCGAATTCGATCGTATCAGGCGGGCCGATCAGCTGGGGCAGCTGGTCGCCGCACAATTACGGTGGCGAGTCGGCGGGCAAGGTCCCGCTGATCGTGGCCATGGCCAAGTCGATCAACACGGTGCCCGTGCGGCTTGCCAAGGACTATCTCGGCATCGGGCCGATCAAGGCGATGGCGGAATCATTCGGCGTGGAATCGCCGCTCGAAGCGCACAAGACCATGGTGCTCGGCACCTCGGGCATGACCGTGATGGACCAGGCGACGGGCTACAGCGTGTTCGCGCAGAACGGCTTCGTCGGCTCCAGGCATGGCATCACGCAGCTCGTCACCCGCACCGGCGAGGTGGTCTACGATTTCGCCAAGGATGCGCCGCCGCCGCATCGCGTGCTGTCCGAGCAGGCGCTGAAATCGATGAACACCATGCTTGTCGCGGTACCGGCGATGGGTACCGCCAGGCGCGCGCAGATCCCCAACATCGTCGTCGCCGGCAAGACCGGCACGACGCAATCCTACCGCGATGCCTGGTTCGTCGGCTTCACCGGCAACTACACGGCGGCCGTCTGGCTGGGCAACGACGATTTCACGCCGACCAAGAACATGACAGGCGGCTCGCTGCCGGCGATGGTGTGGCAGCGGCTCATGGTCTATGCGCATCAGAACATCGACCTCAAGCCTATCCCCGGCATCGACAAGCCCTTCGTCGACGAGGAGATCGCGGCCAAGGCCGCGGAAGCGCAGAAGAAGAGCGAGGAACAGGCAGCGGCCGATGCCGCCGCCGAACGGCCGCCGGTGCTGTCCAGCCGGACGACACAGACGCTCAGGGACATGACCCACCTGTTCGAAACGGCGCGCAGGCTCGGTGCATCGGCTCCGCCCGAAACGCTGTCGGCGCTGTGATCGCGGCGCCTCTTCCCTTCTGCCTTCGGGAAGATGGAAAAGCCACACCTTGCGAATCCGCGTCCTGCGGCTTGCCACACGACCCCGCGCCGCGATATCCCCGAGCGGCAATTCTTCATGCGCCCGGCCTTTCATGCTCAAGAACGCCTTCCTGACGCTGCTTTCGCTTGCCATAGCCATCGGCGGCGGCGGCGCCAGCGTCTGGTATGCGCTGAAAATGCAGGACGGCGTCGGGGCGATCAGGATCGGCCAGTGGACCGCCTTTCCCGATATCGGCACACCCGCAGCCGACCCCTATTCCAAGGCCCGCGTGGCGCGCGAGGGCGTGCTCGCGCTCGGCCGCGCCGAAGGGCTGTCCTTTGTCGCCGAGGAGGACGCAGCTGGCGGAGAACTCAGGCGCGAATGTACCTACACGATCGAAGGCGGATTTCCGACCGCCCGATTCTGGACCCTCTACGCCGCCGACCAATCGCTCGGCGTGGTCGAGACCGGCAAATCGCGGCTTGCCGCGCTTCAATCCTATGGCGTGCTGCGCCAATCCGACAATTCGGTGCTCATTTCCGTCGGCCATCACCCGATGCCCGGCAATTGGCTGCTGACCGACGGTTCCGGCAGGATGTATTTCGTTTTGACATTCTACGACACGCCGATCGCCAGCAGCACCGGCCTGTCGGACGTTTCGCTGCCCAAGATCACCAAGGTCGGCTGCGATGCGTAGTGTCTATGCCGCGACGCGCAGACTTCTACATGCCGTCCTGCTCGGCCTCGTCGGCGCCGGCATCGTGCATATCGTCGTGCTGCTTCTGGTGCCTGAATTCTCGGAACGCGATGCCTGGTCGCGGCTGTCGATGACGTCGGATCTCTACCGGATGACCCGGCTCGATGCGGAGGCGGGCGGCGCGCCGGTGGTGAAATCGGTCGACCCGCTGTTTTATGCGACGGCTTGCCGGTTCGACCTCGATGAGGGAATGGTGAGGATCAGGGCGCCGGGCAATGTGCCCTTCTGGTCGGTGTCTGTCTATGACCGCAACGGCCACAACATCTATTCATTCAACGACCACACGGCGACCGGGGGCAAGCTGGATGCCGTGGTGCTGACGCCGGCGCAGATGATCGACATACGCAGGGACCTTCCCGAGGAGCTTCAGGGAGCGATCTTCGTCGAAGCGCCGATCGACGAGGGCATATTCGTCATCCGCAGCTTCGTGCCGGACGACAGCTGGAAGTCGATCGTGTCGCGCTTTCTGGAGCAGAGTTCGTGCGAGCTGCAGGACTTTTAGACCGCGGCCCGGACAATCCGCATCACAACAATCAAGGGCGGTGCCGCAGGGATGATTCGCGCCTCGGCCTCAAGAACGTTCAGTGGTGCGGCACTGGCGCGCGTGGCGATCCCGGCTTGTCAGGGCCGGCGGGCCGCGCTTCCCCCGCGGCGGACCGCTCATAGCGGATGCCGGGAAAGATGATTACCGCCGCCGGTATTTCGGTGGTTTGCTTTGCTCGATTGGTTGGTGCCGTTCTCGGCACGAAAGACAGTACCATGCCCATGGTTCGCGTATTCCTCTCGGTTGCCCCGGAGCACAACGCAACGCCTCCAAATATCATTAAGGCCGGCAGAGGGTTAACGGAGCGCTAACGGATCCCAGCTAACTTGATCTTTGTTTTTGGCAATCGCGAAACCGACACGGTTCCGGTCGAGCATGGTCAAGCGTGTATAGAGTATCGGGCGTATCCCTCGTGTCATCTTCGGACTTCAGGCAAATCGCGGCAGGGACGGAATCAGGAAAGGCCGAAAGGCTGTTCCGCGCAGCGGTGTCTGCGTTCTGCTCGCTCACCCGGCCATCCCGCCGTGAAATTGGCCAGCTCGAAGATCTGACGCTGCCGCTGTTCGACAACGTGTCCGCCGAATCGCGCCGCTACGTGGCGGCGGCCCTCTCTGAATGCGAATATGCTCCGGCCGGGCTGGTGCGGCGCCTGTGCGAGGAGCCGGTGGGCATCGCCGCCCCCTTGCTCATCCGCTCGCGCGCAGTCAGTGACATCGACCTCATTGCGCTGATCGGCCGGCACGGGCTGCCGCATGCGCGCGCGATCGCGCGCCGCAAGAACCTTAATCCGACTATCGCCGATCTGATCAGGGCACTGGAAAGGCCGACGCTGGTGCGGGTGCGCGATCCGGAAGCGGAAGCCTCTCCGGCACAAACCGCTCCCTCGAAGGCGCCGGCCGCCGACAGCGCGGCGAAGCAGCAGACGCCGGGCGTTGGTGCCGAAAATGCGCGGCGCAGACTGCGCTCCATGATGCGGACCGGCGAGGAGGCGCAGGCGGCGCAGGTCGATCCGTTCACCGGAGCCGACACCTATGCCAAATTGCGCGAGACGGCGCTGACCGGAAACGCCGCCTTCTTCCAGACCGCGCTCGCCGATGCGCTCGATATCGATTTCTCGACGGCCAGGTTGCTGACGGCGAACCAGAATTACATGCCGCTGCTGGCGGCGCTGCGCTCGCTCGACCTCAGCGAGGACCGGGCATTCCTTATCACGGTTGCCGTCTACTCCCGCGAGTTTCCGCATCCGCAGGCGATCCGCACCTTTCTCGATCGCTACCGGCTCCTGCACCGCGACGCGGCGCTGGACAAGGTGCGGGAATGGAAGGCCGTGACCCTGTCCGATGTGGTTCGCGACGCCGCCCCCACCAACAGCGCCAGCCGCGAGGCGTCGAACAGTGACGATGCAGCGGCCTTCCCTGGCCTCAGGACATCTTCACGGAAATAAGCTCCTCGACAGGAACAGCGCCGGCCTCGATCTCAACCACCCAGATGTCGGGATCGAATTTCTTCTCGCGTTCCAGTCTGGCGTCCAGCACCGAAGCATCGGCGGCGGTGGCGAGAAGGCTAAAGAAACGGTCGTCGGGCTTGGCCGAATCGTAGCTCGTCTGTGGCGCCGGCCCATAGAGAGCGATTTCACCAAGCCGGCTCCGCGTTAGAACGAACACGGCGCCGGCTTCGGTCGCGCCGCGCTTGACCACGGCGGCAAACCCGCCCGCGCCGAAAACCCGACGCAACAGGGCCGATACCCAGAGATCCGTGGTCACGCGCATGAGAAAAGTCCGGACAGCATGCGGGCTATCTATCGGTATTTACACCGCTGGGCGAGCCGTTGTTTGCGCCGTCAGTTGGTCAGGCCGATCTCGCGCATCTTGACATAGACCAGTTCGTCGGGCTCGCCGGTCTGCGGCAGGCCGAACAGCGACTGGAATTCCTTGATGGCCGCCTTGGTACGGGCGCCGACGACGCCGTCGAGCTGCATGTCGTCATTGCCGAAGGCCTTGAGCCCGGCCTGTATCTTGACAATGCGAGGATCCGGCGCTTGGGAAGCCGTATCGGTCTGCAGCGACACTGGAACCGCCTGCGACACTTCGGGACGCGGTTGCGGTTTCGGCACGGCGGCGGTTTTCGGGGTCGCGCCCAGCTGATCGAGCAGCAGCGCGTCGATCTCGCCGGACGTGTTGAGCCCAACCTTCTGCTGATAGGCCTGGATCGCCTTGCGCGTGTTGGGTCCGGAAATGCCGTCGACCGTGCCGGCGTAGAAATCGAGATCCTTCAATATGCCCTGCACCTGCTCCACCACCGGATCGCCCTTGACCGGCGCCGGCGCGGTACCTGGCCGCACGATGTTGAAGGTGGTCTCCGGCTCATCAGCGGCCGCGTGCGGAACGCCCTGCATGCTGCGGGTCGCGAAGAAGGCGCCGGCATGCGGAAAAGGCTGGTACCACAGCGCATTCGCCGAAACGTAGAACAGCGTCACCAGGAATGCCGTCGACCCTCCCGCCAGGACGGGATTGCGCGAAATCATGCCGCCGATGGCGACGGCTCCGTCCTGGAAGGCGTTGCTGCGGCGCTTGGCCGCCTTAGGCTGTTTTGCGGAGCGCGCCATTTCCGTCCCCTTTCGCCCTGGCCAGCGGCATCGTCAGCACCCCGGCCTTGTCCGCCGGCCGCCCTTTCGGCCCGTTCACCGGCAGGCTGATGGTGACCGTGGTGCCCTCGCCCGGCATGCTTTCGATCGACATGGTGCCTTCGTGCAGCGCCACCAGTCCCTTGACCAGCGACAGGCCAAGGCCGGTCCCCTCGAAACGACGGGTATAGTCGTTCTGGATCTGCATGAACGGCTTGCCGAGATTGGCGAAATCTTCCTCGGCGATACCGATGCCGGTGTCCCGCACCCAGAAATGCAGGCGCGAACCGATCCGCTTGGCACCGACGACGACATCGCCGCCATCGGGCGTGAACTTGATCGCATTCGAGACGAGATTGATGAGGATCTGCTGCACGGCGCGCCGGTCGGCGTTGATTTCGCCGGCGTCCGGCGCGATCTGCGCCTTGAGATCGATGTTCTTGGCCTGCGCCTGGAGCCGCATCATCTGCTGACACATGTCGACGGCTTCCATGAAGCGGAATGGCTCCGGTTCGGTCGCATAGACGCCCGATTCGATCCGCGACACGTCGAGAATGGAGGTTACGACGGCAAGCAGATGCTGGCCGGAATCGCGCACCAGACCGACATATTCCTTCTGCCGTGGATCCTTGAAGGCGCCGAACATCTCGTGCAGCAGCATGTCGGAGAATCCGATGATGGCATTGAGCGGCGTGCGCAGTTCGTGGCTCACCACCGCCAGGAAGCGCCCTTTCGCCACTTCGGCGGCGGCGGCCGCGTCATTGGCGGCGCCGAGGTCTTCGCGCAACCGGGCGACCTCGTCGTTCTCGCGCAGCACAAGCGTGAAAACGTCGCCCTGCTCCTGAGCGCGCATCAGTTCGAGCGAAAACGGCCGATAGTTGTCTGCCGCGCCATTGCCATTCTGTCCATTGCCGTCCTGCGGCAGCCTGACGCGCAACTCCAGCCTGCGCGACAGCGCCCCGTCTCGCATGTCGGCCAAGGCACTGAGATAGGAGACGCGATCCGAGAGATGCACGCGATCGAAAAGCCCGGTTCCGCAAAGCAGTTGCGGGGGCAGCTTCAACAGCGTACGCGCCTTTGCCGAGGCATCGATAACCTCGCCATGGCGGGCGACGCGCAGGACCACCGCGTCGATCATGTCTTCCAGACGATCGCCGGTGTCCCCTACGTCGGCCGCAGCCGCCGTGTTGCGAACCGCCGATATACGCGGCACCAGCGTCAGCGCCCAGGCCAATGGCAGCAGCCAGTGCCACGCGGCGATCGGCACCGCGGCGTGCGGGAGGACGGTTGCCGTCACAGGCTGCAACAGAATGGCGACGACGGCGCAGACGGCTCCCCACAGCGCTGCGCGGCGCGAGGCGCCGATCCACCAGGCTTCGAACGGCAGCGCCACGAAAAGCATCGCGACCGGAGAGCTCAGCCCGCCGGCAGCGGCAACAAGACCGGCGAGCGCAAGTCCCGCGATCGCCAGCGCGGCCCGGCCGGCCAGATCCATCCTGCCGGTCGCGGCCACCAGCAAGGCGATGAACCAGCAAAGACCAAAGGCCGCGAAGATGGCGGCCACGGTGACGGCTGCGCCCATGCCTGACGTGACGAGCGTGACCGCGGCACCGGCGGCAAAGAACGGAGCGGCCAGCATGGCGCCGATAAAGCGACGCTGACGCTCGCGGTCGTCCAGCCCAAGAATGGAGGGATGGACCATACGTTCACAACCGGCGGCCATTGCCCCAGGCAATTCAACGTATCTGGCCTTGATCGGCATCAACTCAACGCACCCGCACTCGTCGTGAACAGCTCTGCTTTTGCAGATCGTTTTGATTGACTCTGAAACTCGCACCCAGCCTTTAAAGAATGGATAAGGCAGGGCCGACCCAAGGCCCGGCCCACGGCGAATATCGGGATGGGAGCGCCCGAAAAGGCGGGCAAATGCCACCATAGTAAACGGAGGGTTATCCGCAGGGGCCGCCCGCAGCGTGGCCAGCCGCAGCGCACCGACCGCCTGATTTTGTGGAAAACGCAACAGAAACAAAGGAATATATGGCTGATGGATGATAAGAAAAATGGTTCCAATCTGAGACAAATCGACAGCAAAACGCTTCGTTTCGAATTTGCCTCAAATTTGAAGAAAATTCTCGGCTAACCCGCAAGCCGTCCTTTGCGCCTGTGTGCCAATATCCCGCCCACAAAAGAGGTCATGCTCATGGCTGCATGATCCGGTCACGACAAGAGGCGAGCATGTTCTTCCTGATGAGAATGGCTTTCTGGTTTTCGCTGGTGCTGCTGGCACTGCCGCTGGGCGTCGGTCCCGGCGAGCCGGGCCAGGAAAGCGTAGGACCGATCCAGGCCCTGTTCGCAGCCCGCGACGCGGTCGGCGACATCGCCGGTATTTGCGAACGCAAGCCCGATGTCTGTGAGACCGGCAAGTCGGCAATGCACACCATCACCGCAAGGGCCAAGGAGACAGCCAAGATCGCGGCCGCCATGCTGGACGACAAGTCCGCAGGCCCCGACATCTCCACAATGACCGGCAGCGTTCCCGAAGAAGTCGTCTTGCCCGAGACAGTCAACCTGCCGGTAAAGAATTAAGCCGTTTCGACGGCGCACCGCGGGCAGTCTGCCTCTCGACGCCCGCGGTGTTTTTGTTTTTCCGTGACGCGGCGACGGTGGATGACTATATCCCTGTCATGACGACCACGATCCAGACGATCCGCGACGACTTCTCATTCCTTGACGAATGGGAGGACCGCTATCGTTATGTCATCGAACTCGGCGAGGCGCTGCCGCCATTCCCGGATGAGGAACGCACCGCCGCCAACAAGGTGCCGGGCTGCGTCAGCCAGGTCTGGCTGACCACCGAACGGGGACCGGGCGGCGATCCGGTCATCACCTTCAGGGGCGATTCGGACGCCCATATCGTACGCGGGCTGGTGGCGATCATGCTGGCGCTGTTCTCCGGCAAGACCGCCAGCGAGATCCAGAAAATCGATGCGGAAGCGACGCTGAAGGCGCTCGGCCTGGACGAGCACCTGTCGCCGCAGCGCGCCAACGGCCTTCGTTCGATGGTCAAGCGCATCAGGCGCGACGCAGAGGCCGCACTCGAGCAGACGGCCTGATATCGCCTCCGCGATCAGCCGATCGCATCATACCGCGCACTGGTACCAGCGCTGTCCGGCCCGGCCGGCAAAGTAAAACGGCGCCCGAAGGCGCCGATGTCGATCGTTGAACCTTCCGTCCGGCTCTATCTATCGTTTGAGCCGCATTCTGCGATACCAAGTGTACTCACCTGGCAGCAAATGCTTAGCGGGCCTTGCGCTTGCGGCCGAGCCCCATCTTCTTGGCGAGCTGGGAGCGGGCGGCCGCGTAGTTCGGGGCAACCATCGGGTAGCTCGGGTCGAGGTTCCACTTTTCGCGATACTGATCCGGCGTCAGATCATAATGAGTCATCAGGTGACGCTTGAGCGACTTGAACTTTTTGCCGTCTTCAAGGCAAACGATGTAGTCGTCATGAACCGAGCGCTTCGGGTTCACTGCCGGCTTCTGCTTGTCGGCGGGCGGCTGTTCGGCGGTTCCGCCCACACGCCCGAGAGCAGCATGGACATCGGAGATGAGGTTCGGCAGTTCGCCGACCGGCACGGGATTGTTGCTGACATAGGCGGCCACCACGTCGGCGGTCAGCTCGATCAGCGCGTCGCTGTTTCTGGAAGGTGTTTCGACAATATCCATGGTCTTCAGGCCCCAACGAGAGTTAGTTTAGTGCGCCCTTTTTTACAGGCAAGGCATTGCACGAATTTTGTGCAGACAGAGCTTCTGCGATTCGTGTCGCGGGGGCATCAATGAACCTACCTAGCAAGTAAGTCAATTCGATCCTTGCACTATATTGAACGATGTTGATCAAATATTTTCGGATCAGCTTCAATCTTTCGTGCACGATGTAATTTTTCGATATTTCGCAGGCGAAACCAGCGACCGGTGACGCAGCGTTAGCTAACCGTTACATTCGCGCTAACTCACAAAGCATCTCCGAGTGCTTCGCTTTGCTTGGCGATCGCGCCGGCAATCTTGGTTGCTCACCCCCTTTCACAAAACCATAGGTTGCCCCACCTCGGCCATTGCCGGCCCTCACGCGTCGTGCAGCCGACCAGCTCGGATCACTCAATACGGGGCGATGTATTTGCCATAGGCCCACCCGGTGACAAAACCGCCGTTCTTCGCCGGATCATGCCAGACTTCGCACCAGCGATAGCGAACCGCCTGCTGCTGCTTCCATGCCGGCTGATTGGCGATGTCGAGCAGGTTCGTCCCGCCAGTGCATCGTCCGGTCATCTGCAAAACGGTGCCGTTCGGATATGCGGCCTGTTTCTGGGACGTGCCCGAGGGATATTTGCGCACGTTGAGCGTGTCGCCGAACGGCACGTTGGCCACTTGCCAAGCGGCGAATACGGTCGCATGAGATTGGCCGGCGATGGCCATAGTTGCGGAAACGACGGCGAGAGCCGCGACGGTGCGAGCATAGATATACATTATTTCTCCTCCCGGCCCGCTTTCTGGAGCCCGGCGCAGCAATAAGACCCGGCTCTTGAACCCGCGCTGATCGGCGTGTTCATTGGCCATTCAGGACATTTCCAAAGCGAGACGCAATGACCAAAACTTCTGCATTCCCGGATGTCACCCCGCCAACGCCCGAGAAGCGGCCGGTTTTCGACACGCATCACGGTATCACGCGAACGGACGACTATTCCTGGCTGCGGGCCGACAATTGGCAGGAGATGTTCAGGGACCCCGCATTGCTCGATGCGGGCATCCGCGCCCATCTCGAAGCCGAGAACGCCTACCAGTCGAAACTGATGGCCGACACGGCCGATTTGCGGAAGCGGCTGTTCAAGGAGATGAAGGGTCGCATCAAAGAGGACGATTCTTCCGTGCCGATGAAGGACGGACCCTACGCGTATGGCTCCTCCTTCAAACTCGGCGGCGAGCAGCCGCGCTATTTCCGCATGCCGCGGGACGGCGGCGCGCAGCATATCCTGCTCGACGGCGATGCCGAGGCCGAAGGCAAGGCCTATTTCCGGCTTGGCGGCGTCGATCATTCGGCCGACCATGGCAAGCTTTTATGGGCGTTCGACGACAAGGGCTCCGAATTCTATACGCTTCGGGTGCGCGACCTCTCCGACGGCAAGGAACTCGCGGACACGGTTCCAGACACCGGCGGTTCGGGGGTGTGGAACGCCGCCAATGACGGGTTTTTCTACACCCGGCTCGACCCCAACCACCGTCCCTCCAAGGTGCTGTTCCATGCGCTTGGGCAGGATCCGGCAAGCGACCGGCTGATCTATGAGGAAAATGATCCCGGCTTCTTCATGAATGTCGGCGGCACGCGCTCCAATGAATGGATCATGGTTGCCATCAACGACCACGAGACATCGGAATACCGGCTGCTGAGCGCGGGCGAGCCGTTTGGCGAGCCGAAGCTGGTGGCGGCGCGCGAGACCGGTCTTCAATACGAGATGGAGGAAGGCGGCGACATTTTCTTCATCCTGACCAACGCCGATGGGGCCAAGGACTTCAAGATCATGACGGCGCCGGCGAGCGATCCGATCCGCGCCAACTGGCAGGAACTGGTTCCGCACGAGGCCGGCCGGCTGATCCTGTCGGTGATCGGCTTCAAGAACCATATGGTCAGGCTGGAGCGCAAGGAGGGCCTGCCGCGCATCGTCGTGCGCGACCGTGCAACCGGCGAGGAACACCTGATCTCCTTCGACGAGGAGGCGTTTTCGCTCGGCCTGTCGGGATCCCTGGAATACGACACCGAGATCATGCGCTTCACCTATTCATCGATGACGACGCCGGCGCAGGTCTTCGACTACAACATGCGCACCCGCGAGCGCGTGTTGCTCAAGACCCAGGAGGTGCCGTCCGGCCACGACCCGGAGCGCTATGTCACGCGTCGGCTGATGGCGCCCGCGGCTGATGGCGAATTGGTGCCGGTCTCGCTCTTGTACCGCCGCGATACCCCGCTGGACGGCTCCGCGCCTTGCCTGCTTTACGGCTACGGTTCCTATGGCATCACGGTGCCGGCGGCCTTCAACACCAACTGGTTCTCGCTGGTCGACCGCGGCTTTGTCTTTGCAATCGCCCACGTCCGCGGCGGCAAGGACAAGGGCTATGGCTGGTACGATGACGGCAAGCGGGCGCACAAGATGAACACTTTCACCGATTTCATCGCCTGTGCACGCCATCTGGTCGCCGAACGCTACACTGTGCATGACCGCATCGTCGCGCAAGGTGGATCCGCCGGCGGCATGCTGATGGGCGCGGTCGCCAACATGGCGCCGGACTGTTTCGGCGGCATCGTTGCCGAGGTGCCTTTCGTCGACGTGCTCACCACCATGCTCGACGCCAGCCTGCCGCTGACCCCGCCGGAGTGGCCTGAATGGGGCAATCCGATCGCGTCGGCGGACGATTACCGGACGATCGCCGCCTACTCGCCCTATGACAATGTCGCCGCGCTCGGCTATCCACCGATCCTGGCGCTAGCCGGTCTCACTGACCCGCGCGTCACCTATTGGGAACCGGCCAAATGGGTGGCGCGGCTGCGCGAGCGCAAGACGGGCGACAATCCGGTCCTGTTCAAGATCAACATGGAATCGGGCCATGCCGGCGCGTCCGGCCGGTTTTCCCGGCTGGAGGAGATCGCCTACACATATTCATTCGCCTTGAAAGTGACAGGCAAGGCAACAGGGCCGCAGGGCTGAAGCGGTCATTGCCCTTCGGCCCCTGGCGTGACTTGATCGGCGACGAACGCCGAGGAGGATGCGAGCAATGATCGACCTGGCCACATTGACCACCTATGTCGCCGTGGTGCTCGGTTTTGTGTTTATTCCCGGCCCCGCCACGCTGCTGACGGTCGCGCGGGCAACGAGTTCGGGAACCAAAGCCGGCATCGCAACCGGCGCAGGGATCGCGGCCGGCGACGTGTTTCACACCTTCACGGCCATGGTCGGCATCTCGGCGATCATCGCCGCATCGGCGGTGTTGTTCAGCGCCGTGAAGTATCTCGGTGCGGCATATCTCGTTTATCTCGGCATTCGCGCGATCATGGAAAAGACGCCGGCCGATCTCGCCGCCGGCAGGTTCCCAATCTCAGCGGGCAAGGCGTTTCGGCAAGCCATACTGACTGAGATGCTCAACCCCAAGACGGCGCTTTTCTTCCTCGCGTTCCTGCCACAGTTCGTCCGGCCCGAAAACGGATCGGTCATGCTCCAGCTGGCGGTATTGGGGATCATCTTTGTTCTGCTGGGCCTCTTCAGCACAGTGGTTTTTGCGGTGAGCGCAGGCGGGCTTGGCACTTTCCTGCGTCGAAATCCCACGGTGTTAAAATGGCAGGGCAAGATTGTCGGCGGCATCTATTGCGGCCTGGGCGTGCGGCTGGCGCTTCAGCAGCGCTGACGCGAAACGGTGACCGGCGCGGCCTTCTCGGCGAGCCGGGCAATCATTGGTTTTTGAATTCCGTGTTGCTGGTTTTCGCTCGCAATTGCGATGCCCGCGCGCTACCCAAGGCGCGTTTTGTCCCGGGCCATGACAGCCCACAATCGCACAAGGGCCTGCCATGCTGCTCGTCGACGTCTATCTCGACAAATCCCCCATCCAGGGCATTGGTGTCTTTGCCAAGAATCCCATTTCCCGCGGCACGATGATCTGGAAGCTGGATCCGAGATTCGACCGGCTCATCGAGGTCGAGACCTATGAGAGCCAGACAGGACCGGTGAAGAGCTATCTCGATCGCTATGCCTATCCGGACAGGCGAGATCCGAACTACATCGTCTTCGAGGCCGACGATGCACGCTACATGAACCACGCCGACGAGCCGAATTGCGACGTATCCTCGCCGGAGGAAAGCTTTGCGTTGCGCGACATCGCGGCCGGCGAGGAACTGACCTGCAACTACAATCATTTCTTCGCGGCGGGCTTCGACTTCCTGGGCGATCGCCACCCGTAGTCAGCTCGCCGGTTTTTTGCGCGCCGGATAGCCGTTCGGATGCGGCGGAACCGCCTTGAGATAGGCCGCGATCGCCGCGCGGTCCTCGGGCGCCAGTTCGGCCATGTTCCTCTGCACGTCGACCATGGCCCCGCCAACGGAATCGAAATCGGGCGTGAAGCCGGTTTCGAGATAGTTGGCGATATCGGCCTGCGACCAGTCGCCGATGCCGCCCTCCCCGGAGGTGATATTGGGGACGATGCCGCTGCCTTCGGCGGCTGTGGCTCCAGCCAGCCACTCGCTCTTCTTTGTCCCCCCCGCAAGGTCACGCGGTGTGTGACATTCGCCGCAATGACCCGGTCCCTCGACCAGGTAGCGACCGGCAATCACAGGACCAGGCGCGCCTTCGGGCAGGGACACAACAGGCTGCTCGCTGAGATAGAGCCGTTTCCACAAGCCGATGCCGCGACGGATGTTGAACGGGAAACTCAATGAATTGGCCGGCGCTCGGCCGGCAACCGCCGGCAGCGTCTTCAGGAAGGCATAGAGATCGGCAATGTCGGCGGGCTTCATGCGCGCGTAGGACGTATAGGGAAATGCCGGATAGAAATGCTCGCCCGACGGCGAGACACCCTTCAGCATGGCATTGGCTAGATCCTCGGCCGACCACGCGCCGATGCCGTCCTTGGGGTCTTGCGAAATGTTGGGCGGCACAAACGTGCCAAACGGAGTCTTGAGTTCAAGGCCGCCGACAAGTTCGAGCCGCTCATCGCCTTTCGAACCGGGTTTTGCATGGCAGGAGGTGCAGCCGCCGGCATAAAAAATGCGCTTGCCCCTGGCCGCGTCACCAGGCGCGAGCTTGGCCAGGGTTTCCGCATCGAGCTTCACCGGCGCCGAAAGCGTCCACGCGGCCACCGCGCCGACGCCGCCGAGCACGAGTGCGGCGCCGACAAACTTCCTCAGCCATGCCATGGCCGGCGATCAGCCTTTCTTGACCCTGTAGCCCTTGTGGCAGGTGCCGCAGTCGGAGCCGATGACGCCGATTTGCGTCTTCAGGGAATCCACGTCGGCTGGGGCCGCGGCGACCGCGGCCTTGACGTCGGCAAGATACTTGTCTTCTGTCGCCTTGAAACCGGCCATGTCTTGCCAGATCTTCGGCGCCGCCGTGGTGTCGCCCGTGTCGCTGCCCGCCGGGAACAGGACGTCGGCGTCGAATTTTTCCGCGTTCGCCTGGAGCGCCTGCAGCGCAGTCAGTACTGCGGCGGCATCAAAGGGCTCCTCACCCTTGACCACTTTCGACAGGCCGCCGACGATCTTCCCGCGTTCCTTCATCAGCGCCTGGCGGTCGAGGATCGGGTCGGCAAAGGCCGCCGAACCGGCGAACGCGAGCATAGAGATGGCGACGACAAGCTTTCTCATTCAATTGGCTCCATGATGAAGGCATTTCGGGACAGGACGTTAACGGACGTGGCGGGAGGAATATTCCCTTCCCCCAACGATTTTGCCAGACCTTTACTGCTGTGGGATCTCGGCACACAAAAAGAAAAGCCCCGGGAGTGCCGGGGCTTTCTGAATCTCGATCAGGCTTTCGCTTTTTCGTAGAGTTCGAGAACATGATCCCAGTTGATCAGGCTGTCGACGAAGGCCTCGAGATATTTCGGCCGGGCGTTGCGATAGTCGATGTAATAGGAGTGCTCCCAGACATCGACGCCGAGAATCGGCGCCGCGCCATGGACGAGGGGATTCTCGCCGTTCGGCGTCTTCGAGATCGCCAGCTTGCCATCCTTGACCGAAACCCAGGCCCAGCCGGAACCGAACTGGGTCGTGCCGGCGGCGATGAAGTCGGCCTTGAATTTGTCGTAGCCGCCCAGATCGCTGTCGAAAGCCGTCTGCAACGCGCCCGGCAGCTTGTTGCCGCCGCCGCCCTTTTTCATCCACTTCCAGAAATGGATGTGATTGTAGTGCTGGGCGGCATTGTTGAAGAGGCCGGCATTCTTGCCGAACGACTGCTTGACCACCTCTTCTACCGACAGATCGCCAAGGCCGGCTTCGGCGGCAAGCTTGTTGCCGTTGTCGACATAGGCCTTGTGGTGCTTGTCGTGGTGATATTCCAGCGTCTCTTTCGACATGTAGGGCTGCAAGGCCTCATAGTCGTAAGGCAGAGCGGGCAATTCAAAAGCCATGGAAGGTACTCCCTCAAGGAAAATCCGGTGTCGATACCGGACTAAGATAGGTCTGGATTGGGTTCGGACAACTCCGAAAAGTGAAGCGCCGGGTGCTCTTTCTAAGCGGGTTCCGGAGAACTGTCACACAGTTTCCGGAAACCGGGCGCATTGCGACGAAAAGTCTGGACGGATCAGCCCGCCGACGTCGAATGCGCCCAATCCCAATAGAGCTCCCGCGCCTTCTTGGCCACCGGCCCGGGCTGCAGGCTGCGGTCCTCGATGCGCGTGATCGGAATGACCTTGGAATGGTTGCCGGTCGAAAAAATCTCATCCGCCTCGAGGAATTCACGCACCGACAGCGCCTTTTCGGTGGTCTTGAACCCGTACTCGCCAAGCAACGTCATCGTGCGCGAGCGGGTGATGCCGGACAGGAAGGTGCCGTTCGGCGCCGGCGTCAGGACGTGGCCGTCCTTGACCAGGAAGATGTTCGAGGTTCCGGTCTCGGCGACGTTGCCCAGCATGTCGAGCACCAGGGCGTTGTCGAAGCCGCGCATCTTGGCTTCGAGGATGGCACGGCCATTGTTGGGATAGAGGCAGCCGGCCTTGGCGTTGGTCGGCATGGTTTCGATAGTCGGGCGCCGGAACGGCGAAACCGTCACGGAAAAGCCGGTCGGCGAGATCATCGGCGATTCGTAGAGGCACAGGCAGAAACGGGTCGAGGCGGGATCGGCCGGCACGCCCATATAGCCGCCGTGCTCGGCCCAATACATCGGCCTGATATAGACAGCCGTCTTGCCATCGAATTTCTTCAATCCGTCCCAGGTCAGCCCGACGATCTTCTCGGCCGTCATCGAAGGCTTGAGACCGAGCGCGATCGCCGAGGCATTCACGCGCGCGGCATGAAGGTCAAGATCGGGAGCGACACCCTCGAACCAGCGGGCGCCGTCGAACACGCTGGTGCCGAGCCACATTGCGTGGCTGCGCGGGCCCAAAACGGCGACATTGCCCTCGTACCAGTCGCCGTCGACGAAAGTCCATGTCGCGGAAAGTGCGGCAGCCGCCAGTGTCATTGCTTTGTCCCGTTCCGATCAATCTCGTGTTGCAGCATTGGATGACGCTTTGGCCGGCGTCGTCAACCAGCATCGGGGAGTTTTGTTGAGGCCACGGACGGCGCGCTGCAATCAAGACTTGCACCTTGCCCCGCCTCGCCTCAAAACTGTTGCCATGCAATACGCCGCTTATGTTTTCGACGCCTACGGCACACTGTTCGATGTTCATGCCGCCGTGCGCCGCCACGCCGACGCCATCGGACCGGACGGCCAGTTGCTGTCCGAGATCTGGCGCGCCAAGCAACTCGAATATTCCTGGGTGCGTACGTTGATGGGCGCCTATGCCGATTTTTGGCAACTCACCGAGCAGGCACTTGATTTCGCGTTGCACAAGGTGCCCTCTGCCGATCCCGGCCTCAAGGCGGCATTGCTGGACGCCTATTGGCGGCTGGACTGCTATGCGGAAGTGCCCGCCGTACTGAAGGCGCTGAAGGCGTCTGGTGCCAAGCTGGCAATCCTGTCCAACGGTTCGCCGGAGATGCTTGAGGCAGCGGTCAAATCCGCGGCGCTCGATCAGGTGCTGGACGATATCTATTCCGTCGATGCGGTGCGGCGCTTCAAGACCGACCCGTCGGTCTACGACATGGTCACGACAGGCTGGCGCCTCTATCCGGGTGCGGTCTCCTTCCAGTCGTCCAACCGCTGGGACATTGCCGGCGCGACCAAATTCGGCTTCCGCACCGTGTGGATCAACCGCTCCAACCAGCCGGAGGAGTATCGGGATTTTCCACCGGCCCTGATCCTGCCGTCGCTCGATGCCCTTGTCACAGGTGGCTAACGCATGCGGCCCAAAAGTAATCCTGGTTTTCGCTCCTGTGACCGTAGCGCCACAGTGGCGACGCGGTCACAGCTTCGCCTTTGTTTGTCCACCTTGAGGCCAGATTCGGAACCGCCTATCGCGCCCAAGTGTTGATCAGGCACCCTCGCAACGGTCGGCATATTCATGCTTTGTTGCGATTTCAGACTTAAAGAAGGCAACCATGTTCCCAGCCGAAATCGAATCCTATCGCCTGAGCCGTCGCGGCTTTCTCAATGCCGCAGCCCTGGGCGCCGCCTCGATCGCGGTTTCCGCATGCGCCACCACCGGGTCCGGGCCAGTCGAGCCACCGCCACCGGCCTATGTCGAGCCGCCGCTCGCCGACTACGTGACGATGTACGCCGCCGTCAGCGATGGCGGTTTCGAAGTGCCGGCCATTCCCGTCGACAGGATCGATCCGCAATTCCTGCGCCAGATCGTGCCCGACCCGACCGGCCAGAAGCCGGGAACCATCGTCGTCGATACGACCGGCCACTTCCTCTATCTGGTTCGTCCGGGCGGCCAGGCGATCCGCTACGGCGTCGGCCTCGGCCGCGCCGGCTTCGAATGGTCGGGCGATGCCGTCGTCCAGTGGAAACAGAAGTGGCCGAAATGGACGCCGCCGGACGAGATGATCGCCCGGCAGCCGGAACTGAGGCAATACAGCGCTGACAATGGCGGTATGCCGGGCGGGCTGAAAAACCCGCTCGGTGCACGTGCGCTCTATCTCTTCCAGGGCAACGTCGACACGCTCTACCGGCTGCACGGCTCGCCGGAATGGCGTTCGATCGGCAAGTCGGTGTCGTCGGGCTGCGTGCGCCTGATGAACCAGGACATTATAGACCTATATGATCGCGTGCCTTCGAAGACCCCGGTCATCGTGACCAGCGACGCCAGCCAGCCCATGGTGGCGACCGCGAATCACAAAGCCATCCCGATCGATGCCGGCGTGCCGGACGGATCGGTGCTGCTTGGCCCGGTGAAAGCGGTGAGCGACGCGATTTTCTGATGGGAGCGAGGGTGAATGCGGCGACTCGCCGCCTTCACCTCCACATCAGCCTATCCCTGCATGGCCGTTGCGCGATCGCGCTTCCCTATCTGCCCCTCGACAGACTCCCGAGTATCCCGCGCACGATGGCGCGGCCGACCGACGAGCCGACAGAGCGCACCACCGACTTGATCGCGGCTTCCGCCACCGTCTGGCGGTTGGACGGGCGCGGTTGAGGCGGGCGTCTGCCGCCGGGTTGCGGCGGCGGAGCATCATTGCCGAAGCCCGGAATGGTCCAGCGTGAACGGCCGGCGTCGGCCTGCTGTGCCTCGGCATCCGCCGCGTCCTTGGCCTTTTTCAGCAGCATCTCGAAAGCCGATTCGCGATCGACACCCTCATCGTACTGACCGATCACCGGGCTTTCCTGGATCAGCTTCCGCCGCTCGGCTGGGGTTATGGGCCCAAGTCGTGACGATGGCGGACGGATCAGCGTGCGCTGGACCATGGACGGGATGCCCTTGGCTTCCAGCACTGAAACCAGCGCTTCGCCGGTGCCCAGTTGCGTGATCACGGTCGCGCAATCGAAATCCGGATTTGGCCGGAACGTCTCGGCCGCGGTCCTTACCGCCTGCTGCTCGCGCGGCGTGTAGGCGCGCAACGCATGCTGGACCCGGTTGCCGAGCTGGGCCAGAACCTTCTCAGGAATATCCAGAGGGTTCTGCGTGACGAAATAGACGCCGACCCCCTTCGAGCGGATCAGACGCACCACCTGCTCGACGCGGTCGATCAGCACCTTCGGCGCGTCGTCGAAAAGCAGATGTGCCTCGTCGAAGAAGAAGACCAGCTTCGGCTTGTCGGGATCGCCCACTTCGGGCAGCTCCTCGAACAGTTCCGACATCAGCCAAAGCAGGAACGTCGCGTAGAGTCGCGGATTCATCATCAGCTTGTCGGCGGCCAGCACGCTGATGGCGCCGCGGCCGTCGCGGGTGGTGCGCATGATGTCGGCGATGCGCAATGCCGGCTCGCCGAAGAAATTCGCCGCCCCCTGCTGTTCCAGCACCAGCAGCGTGCGCTGGATGGCGCCGACCGAGGGTTTCGTCACATTGCCGTAGCGGGCGCTGATCTCTTCGGCGCGCCCGGCGATATTGGCGAGCAGCGCCTGCAGGTCCTTGAGGTCGAGCAGCAGCAGGCCTTCCTCATCGGCGATGCGGAAGGCGATGTTCATGATGCCTTCCTGGGCTTCGGACAAATTCATCAACCGCGACAAGAGCAGCGGGCCCATCTCGGAGATGGTGGCGCGGATGGGGTGGCCCTGTTCGCCGAACAGATCCCAGAAGATGACGGGGAATTCCTGGAAGTCATAGGGGTCGAGCTTGACCTGCTCGGCACGCTTGACCAGGAAATCCTGCGCCGTGCCGATCATGGCTATACCGGAGAGATCGCCCTTGATGTCGGCGCAGAACACCGGCACGCCGGCATTGGAGAATCCCTCGGCCAATATTTGCAAGGTGACCGTCTTGCCGGTGCCGGTGGCACCGGTCACCAAGCCGTGACGGTTGCCATAGTGCAAAAGCAGGTTTTCGGGACGCTGATAGCTGTCGTCGGGCTTGCGGCTGGCGCCGATGAAAATGGTGTCGTCAGCCATATGTCCGGTCTCCGCAACTGCTGTGTATAAAACCAGCCCTTCGCCCGAAGGTATAGTGGGGGCCTTGCACAGCGACAATGGCGATCGGCGAAAATGGCCTTTTTTGGAGCTTGCGGATTGTGCCCATGTTTGGCAATCGTTCATGCTTCGTGCTCGAAGGCTGGTGTACGCTCGAGGGATCTAATTCGAGTCTTGGAAGCGCATTGCATTGCGGTATCGCACCGGGACCCGTAGACTGAAGTGCTCCAGGCTGATGCGGCCGCATAGTGACGAGGACAGTGGATGAGCGCCGGAGCCTTGACCAGGGATAACGAAGTTCCGAATGCCGACCGGCAGCGATGGCTGGCCCTGGCTGAAAAGGCGCTCGCCGGCGCATCTTTCGAGGAAAAACTGGTCTCGCACACCGATGACGGCATCCGCGTGGAACCGCTTTATGAGCGCGCGGCGGCGGCCGAGCCGATCGTGCGCGCCAACCCCGGATCGCCGTGGATCGTCAGCCAGCGCATCGACGATCCCGACATTGGTCGCGCCAAAGCCCAGGCGCTGGAGGACGTCGCGCAGGGCGCGACGGGATTGTCGCTCGTCTTCGAAGGTGCCCCGAACGCCTTCGGCTACGGCCTGCCGAGAACGGCGCAGGCGCTGGAGACGGTTCTGGACGGCATCCCGTTAAACCGCGTCCAGATCCGGATCGACGCCCACCCATGGAGCCGCCCCATGGCCGACTGGCTGGTGGCGTTCCTTGGCAAGCGCCGCTCCGATCCGGCAAAGCTCAACCTCTCCTTCGGCATCGATCCGGCGGCGATCCTGGCCGGAACCGGCCGGTTGCGCATGTCGATCGAGGCGCTGCAGGAATCCATGCCGCAATCGCTGGCACATTTCTTTTCAATGGGCGTGCCCGGCGTGCTGCTCGAGGCGGATGGGCGGGTGTTCCACAATGCCGGCGCCACGGAGGCGCAGGAGCTTGGCATCATGCTCGCTTCGGCCGTCTCCTATCTCAGGATGTTCGAGAAAGCGCGGCAACCGCTCGTCTACGCAGCGCCCCATATCGGGTTTGCGCTGAGCGCCGACCAGGATCAGTTCCTGTCGATGGCCAAGGTCAGGGCCTTGCGCAGGCTGTGGGCTCGCGTCCAAGAAGCCTGCTCGATCCCGACTTCGACGGCCAATATTCACGCCGAGACGTCGTTTCGGATGATGACGGCATTGGACCCGGAGACCAACATCCTGCGCACGACGATCGCCTGCTTCGCCGCGGCGGCGGGCGGAGCCGATTCGATCGCCATCCTGCCGCACACCGCCGCGCATGGCCTGCCGGCGCCTTTCGCACGCCGCGTGGCCCGTAATGCGCAGTTGATCATGGCCAACGAAAGCCACATCGATCAGGTCGCCGATCCCGCCTGCGGCTCCGGTGGCGTCGAAGCGCTCACTGCTGGCCTCTGCGAAGCGGCCTGGGCCGAGTTGCAGGCGATCGAGGCCGAGGGCGGCGTGCTGTCCAGCCTTCAGGAGGGACGCATACAGGAGCGCGTTCGCACCGCCGCCGCCCAGCGCGCTGCCGCCTTCCGATCCCGCGAGCGCGCCATCGTCGGCGCCACGCTCTATCCGCAGAAAACCGAGCGCGCGGTCGAGACGCTGGCCGCGGAGCGGCGACCTGCCTTCACGGAAGGCATCGTCATGTGCGAGCCGCTGTTTCCGGTCCGCATCGATCAAGCGATCGGAGCCGCTTCTTGATTCCGGATTTCAGCCAGGTCGGCTGGGCGCCGCCGCGGCGGGCGCCGGTCGAGATCAAGGGCCAGCGGATGACGCCGGAAGGCCTTGCCGTCAAACATCTGTACAATCAGGGCGACCTCAAGGGGCTGCCGCATCTCGACACCTATCCGGGCATGCCGCCCTTCGTGCGCGGACCCTATCCGACCATGTATGTCCAGCAGCCGTGGACGATCCGGCAATATGCCGGTTTCTCGACGGCGGAAGAGTCCAACGCCTTCTATAGGCGCAATCTTGCCGCCGGCCAGAAAGGCTTGTCGGTCGCCTTCGATCTCGCCACGCACCGCGGCTATGACAGCGATCATCCGCGGGTGGCCGGCGATGTCGGAATGGCGGGCGTGGCCATCGATTCCATCCTCGACATGCGCCAGCTCTTCGACGGCATTCCGCTCGGCGAGATGACGGTGTCGATGACCATGAACGGCGCGGTGCTGCCGATCATGGCGCTCTACATCGTGGCTGCCGAGGAACAAGGGGTTGCGCAGAAGGATCTCGCAGGGACCATTCAGAACGACATTCTGAAGGAGTTCATGGTCCGCAACACCTATATCTATCCGCCGAAGCCCTCGATGCGGATCGTGTCGGACATCTTCTCCTACACATCCAGGCATATGCCGAAATTCAACTCGATCTCGATCTCCGGCTACCATATGCAGGAGGCCGGCGCGACGGCGGACCTGGAGCTCGCCTATACGATTGCCGACGGAATCGAATATGCCCGCGCCGGCGTCGCGGCCGGGCTCGACATCGACCGCTTCGCCCCGCGCCTGTCCTTCTTCTGGGCTGTTGGCATGAACTTCTTCATGGAAGTCGCCAAGCTCAGGGCGGCGCGGCTGCTGTGGTCAAGCCTGATGATGAAGAATTTTTCGCCGAAGGACGAGCGTTCGCTGTCCTTGCGCACCCACTGCCAGACTTCTGGCTGGTCGCTGACGGCGCAGGATCCCTACAACAACATCATCCGCACGATGATCGAGGCGATGGCCGCCACACAGGGCCATACACAATCGCTGCACACCAATTCCTTCGACGAGGCCATGGCGCTGCCGACGGATCATTCGGCCCGTATCGCCCGCAACACGCAGCTGATCCTGCAAAAGGAATCCGGCACCACGCGCATCATCGATCCGTGGGGCGGTTCGGCTTATCTCGAGAGGCTGACGCATGATCTGGCAGCGCGTGCGCTTGCCCATATCGAGGAGGTCGAGGCGCTCGGCGGCATGGCCGCGGCCACCGAGAAGGGCATTCCCAAGCTGCGCATCGAAGAGGCCGCCGCCCGCACCCAGGCGCGCATCGATTCAGGCGAGCAGGTGCTGGTCGGCGTCAACTCGCACCGGCCCGGTGCGGATATCGAAGTCGACGTCTTGAAGATCGACAATGCCGAGGTAAGAGCCCGGCAGTTATCGAAGCTGCAGCGGCTGAAGGGCACGCGCGACGTCGCGGTGCTCGAGAATGCGCTCGCAGCGCTCTCCCGCGCGGCCGAGAGCGGCGAGAACCTGCTCGAATTCGCCATCCACGCCGCGCGCGCCAATGCGACGGTCGGGGAGATTTCGCTGGCGCTGGAAAAGGTCTTTGGCCGCCACATCGCGTCGGTGCAGACGATTTCCGGCGTCTACCGCCAGGCGCTCGGCGACAATCCGGCCGTCGACCGGCTGCAGGAGAAGATCGGCGCGTTCGAAAAGAAGACCGGCGGCAAGCCGCGCATCCTGGTCGCCAAAATGGGACAGGACGGACATGACCGCGGCCAGAAGGTGATCGCCACAGCCTTTGCCGACCTCGGCTTCGACGTCACCGTCGGCGCCATGTTCCAGACGCCGGAGGAGATCGCGAAGCTCGCCCACGAGCAGGATGTGCACATTGTCGGCGCGTCGTCGCTGGCGGCGGGACATCTGACGCTGATCCCGGAACTCAGGGATGCGCTGAAGAGGCTCGGCCACAGCGACATGCTGATCGTTGCCGGCGGCGTGATCCCTCCGCAGGACTATGATGCCGTGCTGCAAGCGGGTGCGGCGGAAATCTTCCCGCCCGGTACCGTGATCCCGCAAGCAGCGGAGCGGCTGATCGACCGGCTGCTGGCGTCCTGAGTTATCGGCAACGAGTGTGTCCGGGCCTTCCTCCCATTCGTAAGTTATAATATCTGTTGCAACGGTGCGGCGGTCGAGTTATAATTGACGTTGCAACAGGAGCAATCCAGCATGAACACCACCATTCGCAAGATCGGCAATTCCGAAGGTGTGATCCTGCCCAAGGAGCTACTCGACCGCCTGAATCTCAAAGCCGGTGATCAGCTTCAGGTTCTCGAAACAGACAAGGACATCGTCCTCAAACCGGTCGACGATAGTTTCGAGCGGCAGATGGAAGCTGCTCGCAAGGTCATGGACAAGTACAAGGTCGCGCTTCAGAAGCTCGCCGAATGAACTGGGAGTTCCTGTCGCGCCGCGCGGTGGAGGCGATGCATGCCGAACAATTGCGCCGGCATGGCGGCGCACAAGGTTTGCGGGATGAAAATGCACTTGAATCGGCACTGGCCCGGGCCGAGAACAAGGCTAATTACGGCACTCCGTCGATTGCAGATCTTGCAGCAGCCTATGTCTTCGGCATTGCCAGAAATCATGCCTTTGTCGACGGCAACAAACGCACGGCTATTGTCGCCGCCGGCGCCTTCCTGATCGTCAACGGTCAGGTCCTGACGGCGGACAACGGCACGCTTTATGAATTCGTGATGGCTATCGCCGCCGGCGAGATCGATGAAGCGGGTGCCGCCGCATTTTTTCGCGACCACCTCGTGAAGACCGAGGACTGATGTTGGGGTTCAGCCGCCCGCGCTCAGCTTGACGATTTCCCATTCCTTGCCATTGACGGTGGCGACATCGCCGACCTTCTTGCCAAACAAAGCAATCGCCATTGGCGATACATGGGAAATGCTGCCTTTCGATGGGTCAGCCTCGTCCTCGCCGACGATCTTCCAGTGCACCTTCTTGCCGTCGTGGGCTTCGAGCGTGGCGCCCATGCCGAAGCGGATGACGTCGCTCCCGGGCTCGGGCACCGAAAGCTCGGCACTTTCGCGCCGCGCGGTCCAATAGCGCAGGTCGCGAGATACCAGTGCGATGCGCTCGCGGTCTCCCCGCCGCTCGGCTTTGGCCAATATGTCGCGCAGATCGGCCAGATTCTCGTCGATCATTGCCAGGCCACGCTCCGTCACCAGGTTGCGGTGTTGACTGATCGGCCGTTCGCCGACGCCTGCGATGGCGTTTTCGCTGTCTTCCTCGCGGGTAAAGGCTCTGCTCATTGCTTGAACTTATGCCCGCCCTCACGACTTCACAAGTCATTGCCCCTCGCCGGGGACGCAGGTGCCTGACTGGCACGAATCCTGCCACTAGACGGGCAAAAGCCAGGACCTGTGCCGATGTTGAACAGACGCAAGCTGCTTGTGCGGACAGCCGGTTTTGCCGTGTTCGGGCTTTCGCTGGGCAAGGCAGCCGCCGCGAGCTTGCCCGGCGTCGAGAAAGCCTCGATGCGCGGATCGATCAACGCCACCGAGCTTGGCGTGCAACCCGGCACCTTTGACGATCAGAGCAAGGCTTTCGCCAAGCTGCTGCGCGAGGCCAGCGATCGCGACATGCCGGTTTTCCTGCAGCCCGGCACCTATGTCGTGTCCAACCTGACGCTGCCCGGCCGGGTGCGCCTTACCGGCGTGCCTGGCGCAACGCGCATCGTCTATGGTGGCGACGGCCACCTGTTCATGGCCGAACAAGCCGATCACATCGAGCTCAGCGGCCTGGTCCTCGACGGCTCAAACCGCTCGATGGGCGACTACGCGCAAGGACTGCTCGATCTGCGCCGCGTGGCGCATCTCATCGTCGATAATTGCCAGATAACCGGCAGCGGCAAGAACGGGCTGGCGCTCGAGCACGCGGCGGGCCGGGTCGAGCGCACGGAAATATCCGGAGCGGCGGACGCCGGCATCTATTCGGTCGAGGCCGCAGGGCTGGCGATCACAGGCAACACCGTCTCCGACTGCGCCAATGGCGGCATCCTCGTGCACCGCTGGCAGGCGGCGGAGGACGGCACTATCGTCACCGGCAACCGGGTCGAACGCATCGCGGCGCGCGGCGGCGGCACTGGCCAGAACGGCAATGGCATCAATGCCTTCCGCGCCGCCAACGTGATCGTCTCCGGCAATATTGTTTCGGACTGCGCATTCTCCGCCATCCGCGCCAACAGCGCCAGCAATCTGCAAGTATCGAGCAACACTTGCATGCGTTCCGGCGAAACGGCGGTCTATTCCGAATTCTCGTTCGAGGGCGCCGTTATCAGCAACAATATCGTCGATGGTGCCGCCAACGGCATCTCGATCGTCAATTTCAACGAAGGCGGACGCATGGGTGTTTGCTCGGGCAATATCGTGCGCAACCTGTCGACATCAGGCCCCTACCCCGCCGACCCGCCGGGATTCGGCGTCGGCATCGGCGTCGAGGCCGACACCACAGTGTCCAACAACGTCATCGAGAACGCGCCGCTCTACGGCATATCGATCGGCTGGGGACCGTATCTGCGCAACGTCGTGGCCACCGGCAACATCATCCGCAAGGCGGGCACCGGCATCGTCGTCAGCGTGGTCGACGGTGCCGGAACCGCCATCATCTCCGACAATGTCATCGACGGCGCACGCAATGGCGCCATTGTAGGGCAGCGCTGGGCCGACCCGGCCACGGGCGATCTCGCCGCGTCAGCCGATACCGGCTTTCCGCATCTGACCGTCGAGCGCAATCATGTCAGTTGAGAGCGTCCGTCTCAGGCCAGTGCCGCCGTCGGCCTGAGCGCACCGACCTTGGCGCCTATCCGGCTTTCGATGGGTGCATTCGCCATTTCGAGCAGCTTCGCTGCCAAAACCTCGTCCGCGCGCAGCAGTCGGGCGATGATTACGGCCACCATGGATTCGGCGGCCCGGCCGGCACCATCATCGCATTTGAGTGCGATGCCGAGGCCAAGCTCGGGAAGCGCCGCGCAATGGACCCCTTCGGCGCCGCCCTTCGCAAATATTCGGCCAGGCGCCGCCTGCATCAGCGCGAGATCGGCGCGGCCTGTGCCGGCGACGAAGAACGGCTCGGCCATGCAAGCCGACAACAATCGCTTTGCCGCCCTGGCGCGCCCGGGCGCGAAGCCCCTGCCGGTCACCATGCGGGCAAAGCCAAGCGCAAAACTCCTGAGCGGCACCGCGTAGGTCGGGATCGAACAGCCATCGGTTGC
This sequence comes from Mesorhizobium sp. B2-6-4, assembly GCF_006441495.1. NCBI lineage: Bacteria > Pseudomonadati > Pseudomonadota > Alphaproteobacteria > Hyphomicrobiales > Phyllobacteriaceae > Mesorhizobium > Mesorhizobium sp. B2-6-4. The sequence goes on along the minus strand of NZ_VFUE01000003.1, from coordinate 236,765 downwards.
GCGTTCGTCGGCGCCGTGGCGAGCTCCTGTCACCGCCTGCATGGCGTCGCGCACCATTTCCTGCAAGGCGTGATCCGCCCTGACATAGCCTTGAGGCTCGATGCCTGAACGGACGCAGGTGCAAAGAAAGCCGGAATGCTTGCCGGAGCAATTGTTGTGCAAGGCGTTCGGGGAACCGCCTGCGCGGGCGAGTGCGATCGTCGCGTCGTGGCTCGACGGCCAATGCGCGCCGCATTCAAGCGCCGACCCGTCCAGCCCGGCCCTGGCGAGCATCGACCGCGCCAGTTCGACGTGGGCCGGTTCGCCCGAATGAGAGGCGCAGGCCAGCGCCAGTTCGCGGTTGCCGAAGCCGTAGGCATCGGCAGCACCGCTTTCGACCAGAGGCAGCGCCTGGATTGCCTTGACCGCGGAGCGCGGAAACACCGGCCTCGATGTGTCGCCGATCTCGAGAACCGGCCTGCCATCGGCGTCGAAAACCGCGACCGCGCCTCGGTGCGCGCTCTCGACGATGGCGCCACGCAGAACTTCGATCAGAACCGGATTTGTCATGTTGCCCCCGCGGATGCGGGTCGCTTTTACCGAATCCGATCGAGAATGGAAACGTAGTTCGCGACCGCCGCGCCGCCCATGTTGAAGATGCCGCCAAGCTTGGCGTTGGGCACCTGGATGCCGCCGGCCTCACCGACGAGCTGCATGGCGCTCAGCACATGCATCGACACGCCGGTGGCGCCGATCGGATGACCCTTCGCCTTCAGGCCGCCGGACGGGTTGACCGGCAGCCGTCCGTCCTTTGCGGTCGTGCCGTCCAGCGCCAGCCTCGCGCCCTCCCCGGGTTTCGCCAGGCCCATGGCTTCATATTCGATCAATTCGGCGATGGTGAAGCAGTCATGCGTCTCGACGAAGGAGAGATCATCAAGCGTCACGCCGGCATTCCTGAGCGCCCGGCTCCAGGCCTGCTCGCAGCCTTCGAAGGTCAGGATGTCGCGCTTCGACATCGGCAGGAAATCCTGCACGTGCTCGTTGGCGCGGAAGGTGACGGCGCGGCGCATCTTCAGTGCCGTCGCTGTGTCGGTGAGGACGAGAGCGGCGGCACCGTCGGAGACAAGCGAGCAGTCGGTGCGCTTCAGTGGGCCAGCGACGAAGGGGTTCTTCTCGCTCTCCTGGCGGCAGAATTCGTAGCCGAAATCCTTGCGCATCTGCGCATAGGGATTGTCGACGCCGTTCTTGTGATTCTTGGAGGCGATCATGGCAAGCGCATCCGACTGGTCGCCGTAGCGCTGGAAATAGGCTTGTGCGATCTTCCCGAAGACGCCGGCAAAGCCGGCCGGTGTGTCGCCATCCTCGGGCAAATAGGAGGCTTTCAGCAGGTTCCTGCCGATCTCGGGGCCGGGCGTCGTCGTCATCTGCTCGGCGCCGACCACCAGCACGATGCGGGCGGCATTGGCATCGATGGCGCGGACGCCTTGCCGGACAGCGGCCGAACCGGTGGCGCAGGCGTTCTCGACGCGCGTCGCCGGCTTGAAGCGCAGCCGGTCGTCGGCCTGGAGGACAAGGCTGGCGGTGAAATCCTGTGCGGAAAAGCCGGCGTTGAAATGTCCGAGCACAATCTCGTCGACGTCGTCCGGGCCAATGCCGGCATGGTCGAGCGCCTCGGTTGCCACTTTGACGATCAGGCTCTCCAATGTTTCGCCTTCAAGCTTGCCGAAGCGCGAATGCGCCCAGCCAACGATGCATGCGGTCATGGCAACCTCCATTTGCCGCGGATCCTAACACGTCATATCGCGGCCTGAGCACTCAATATTGTTCAATAATGAACCGTTTTCCAGTCCGCGGGATGAGCCAGAGCCGACAATCGGTTGTTGTTTGGGCTGAATTTTTGTTGATTGACCCGTCAATAAAAAATAATCTTCACCGAAACAATGGGAACAGCATGCCGAAAGTCGGAATGGAGCCACTGCGCCGCAAAGCGCTCATCGACGCGACGATCTCGGCGATCGGCGAGCGCGGCTCGCTTGACGTGACGATGTCGGAGATCGCCGGGCGCGCCGGCGTGTCGTCGGCGCTGGCCCATCACTATTTCGGCGTCAAGGATGAGCTGCTGTTCGCGACGATGCGGCATATCCTGGCCGAACTGACCACGGACATGCGGCGCGCGCTTCAATCCGCCGGTTCCCCACGCGAGCGCGTCTCGGCGGTCGTGGCCGTCAATTTCTCCGACATCCAGTTCCGAGCCGAAACGATCGCCGCCTGGCTCGCCTTCTATGTCGAGGCGCAGAAATCGGCTGCGCTGCGCCGGCTGCTCAGGATTTATGCGCGGCGGCTGCATTCGAACCTGATGAGCGGGCTGGCCGGCATCCTGTCCCGAGCGGAGGCCGACCGCGTCGCCGAAGCGACGGCGGCGATGATCGACGGGCTCTATATCAGGCGCGCGCTCAAGGACGGCGTGCCCGATGCCGCGACCGCGATCGCATTGGTCGAAGACTATCTCGAAACGAAACTCAGCGGACGCAGACGCAGTGACACGCAAGCACCCTAACTTCCTGATCGTCATGGTCGATCAGCTCAACGGAACTTTCTTTCCGGACGGGCCGGCTGACTTCCTGCACGCGCCGCATCTGAAGGCATTGGCCGCCCGCTCGGCGCGGTTCCGCAACAATTACACCGGCTCGCCGCTCTGTGCGCCGGGCCGTGCCTCGTTCATGAGCGGCCAGTTGCCGTCGCGCACCGGAGTCTATGACAACGCCGCCGAGTTCGCCTCGTCGATCCCGACCTTCGCTCATCATCTGCGCGCCGCCGGCTACCATACTTGCCTGTCGGGCAAGATGCACTTCGTCGGGCCGGACCAGTTGCACGGCTTCGAGGAACGGCTGACCACGGACATCTACCCCGCCGATTTCGGTTGGACGCCGGATTATCGTAAGCCCGGCGAGCGCATCGACTGGTGGTATCACAATCTGGGTTCGGTGACCGGGGCCGGCATTGCGGAAACCACCAACCAGATGGAATATGACGACGAGGTCGTGTTCCTCGCCACGCAGAAGCTCTACCAGCTTTCGCGGGAGCAGGATGATGAGGAGCGCCGGCCCTGGTGCCTGACCGTTTCGCTGTCACATCCGCACGACCCCTATGTCGCGCGCAAGCAGTACTGGGATCTCTACGAAAATTGCCAGGCGCTCGACCCGGAAACCAATTTCATTGCGTATGACGAACAGGATACGCATTCGCAGCGGCTGTATGTCGCCAGCGATTATCCGTCGTTCCAGATCACCCCTGAGCAGGTGCGCCGTTCGCGGCGTGGCTATTTCGCCAATATTTCCTATGTCGACGACAAGCTCGGCGAGCTCCTGGACGTCCTCAAGCGAACGCGCATGCTTGACGACACCACCATCCTGTTCTGCTCCGACCATGGCGACATGCTCGGCGAGCGCGGCCTATGGTTCAAGATGAGCTTCTTCGAGGGCTCGGCGCGGGTGCCGCTGATGATTGCCGGCAGGGGCGTTGCGGCCGGGCTGATCGAAGCGCCGGTTTCCAATCTCGACGTGACGCCGACGCTTTGCGACCTCGCCGGCATCGACATCGATGCCGTCGCGCCATGGACCGATGGCCAATCGCTGCTGCCTCTGATCGACGGTGAGCGGCGCAGCGCGCCTGTGCTGATGGAATATGCGGCTGAGGGTTCATACGCGCCTCTGGTGGCTATCCGCGAGGGCCGATACAAGTTCGTCCATTGCGAGCTCGATGCGCCGCAACTGTTCGATCTCCAATCCGATCCGCTGGAGCGGGAAAACCTCGCGGCCGATCCGGCCAACGAACCGCTGGTCGCGGCGTTCATGGACAAGGTGCGGGCGCGCTGGAACATGGCCGCCTTCGACGCTGCGGTGCGCGAAAGCCAGGCGCGCCGCTGGGTCGTCTATCGGGCGCTGCGCAACGGCGCCTACTACCCTTGGGATTTCCAGCCGCTGCAGAAAGCGTCCGAGCGCTACATGCGCAACCACATGAACCTCGACAATCTCGAAGAGAGCAAGCGGTATCCGCGAGGCGAATGATGACTACGCTTGTCCCCTCACTCGACCACCTGAAGCAAGCCTATGCGGTCACCGCCAAGGCGACGCAGATCACGCCGCTGCTGGAATCGGCGGCGCTCGCCAGGGAAACCGGCGCCGCTCGCGTCTTCGTCAAGGCGGAATCGCTGCAATGGGCGGGATCGTTCAAGGTTCGGGGCGCCTATTGGCGGCTGAAGCGGCTGTCGCCCGACGAAGCCAAGAAGGGCGTCATCGCTTATTCTTCCGGCAATTTTGCGCAAGGACTGGCGGCTGCGGGCCAGGCGCTCGGCATTCCCGTCACCATCGTCATGCCGATCGACGCGCCGGCCGCCAAGCGCGACGCCACAGCAGGCTACGGCGCGCGCGTGGTGCTTACCGATCACGGCGAGCGCGCGCGTGAGGAAGTCGCCGCCGCCAAGGCGCGCGAGATCGCCGAGACCGAAGGGCTGACATTGCTGCATCCCTTCGACGATCCGGAAATCGTCGCCGGCCAGGCAGGTGCCGGGCTGGAGGCGCTGGAGCAGCTTTCTGCCAAGGGCGCGAAGGCGGACGTGCTGTTCTGCTCGGTCGGCGGCGGCGGCCTGATCGGCGGCGTTTCGCTCGCTTTCCACTACCTGTCGCCGGCCACAGAAATCATCGGCGTCGAGCCCGAAGGTTTCAACGGCATGGGCGCCTCGCTGGCGCATGGCAGCATCGAGACCATGCCGCTCGCCCCGAATTCGATCTGTGACGGGCTGATGTCGCGGCGGCCCGGCGACGCGCCGTTCGCGGCGGTCAGAACCGCCGGCGTTCGCGGCATCACTGTCGACGACGCCTTGGTGCGGCGGGCAATGAAAATCGCCTTCGAGCGGATGAAGCTGGTGCTTGAGCCGTCCGGAGCTGCCTCGCTGGCGGCACTGCTCGGCGGCAAGGTGGATGTGGCCGGCAAGACCGTCCTTGTGGTGGCTACCGGCGGCAATGTCTCGCTCGCCGATTTCATCACGCATATGAACGATGGGCGCATATGAACAATGCTTGAAGCGGATTTCGTCATCATCGGCTCCGGCTCCGCCGGCTCGGCCATGGCCTATCGCCTGTCAGAGGATGGCAAGCACTCGGTCATCGTTATCGAATTCGGCGGCTCCGATGTCGGGCCGCTGATCCAGATGCCATCGGCGCTGTCGATCCCGCTCAACATAAGCCTCTACGACTGGGGTTTTGCCAGCGAGCCCGAGCCGCATCTCGGCGGCCGCGTGCTGGCGACGCCGCGCGGCAAGGTGATTGGAGGCTCGTCCTCGATCAACGGCATGGTCTATGTGCGCGGCCACGCCCGCGACTTCGACCACTGGGCCGAACAGGGAGCCGCCGGCTGGGGTTTCGCCGACGTGCTTCCCTATTTCAAGCGCATGGAAGATGCGGAGGGCGGCGAGGACGGCTGGCGGGGCCGTGGTGGGCCGCTGCACGTGCGGCGCGGCACGCGGAAAAACCCGCTCTATGGCGCCTTCGTCGAGGCGGGCCGCCAAGCCGGCTTCGAACTGACCGACGACTATAATGGCTCCAGGCAAGAGGGGTTCGGCCCGATGGAGCAGACCATTTTCGGCGGCCGCCGCTGGTCGGCGGCATCAGCCTATCTGAGGCCGGCGCTCAGGCGCAAAAACGTAAGCCTGGTCAAGGGCTTTGCGCGACGGGTGATCATCGAGAATCAACGCGCCATCGGGGTCGAAATCGAAGCTCGCAAACAGATTCAGGTCGTTAAGGCGCGACGTGAGGTGATCGTCGCGGCATCGTCGATCAATTCGCCGAAAATCCTGATGCTGTCGGGCATCGGGCCTGCAGAACATCTCAGGGAAAACGGCATCGCGGTGGTGGCCGATAGACCCGGCGTCGGCCGCAACCTGCAGGACCATCTGGAACTTTATATCCAGCAGGAATCGACAAAGCCGATCACGCTGAATTCGGTACTCAACCCGTTTTCCAAGGCGATGATCGGGGCGCAGTGGCTGTTCTTCAAGACCGGCCTTGGCGCTACCAATCATTTCGAGGCGGCGGCCTTCGTGCGCTCGCGCGCCGGGGTCGACTATCCTGATATCCAGTACCACTTCATCCCGGCGGCGGTGCGCTATGACGGCAAGGCGGCGGCGAAGGCGCATGGTTTTCAGGCGCATGTCGGGCCAATGCGCTCGAAGTCGCGCGGCTCGGTGACGCTGCGCTCGCCGGATCCGAATTCGAAACCGGTGATCCACTTCAACTACATGTCGCATCCCGACGACTGGAGCGAGTTCCGCCACTGCATCAGGCTGACGCGCGAGATTTTCGGCCAGAAGGCGTTCGACGGCTTCCGCGGCCAGGAAATTTCGCCCGGCAGCCATGTGCAATCGGACGACGACCTCGACATCTTCATCAGGGATCACGCCGAAAGCGCCTATCATCCCTGCGGCACCTGCCGGATGGGCCGCGCCGACGACGTCACGAGCGTCGTCGATCCGGAATGCCGCGTGATCGGCGTCGAGGGCCTGCGGGTAGCCGATTCCTCTATCTTCCCGCGCGTCACCAACGGCAACCTCAACGCGCCGTCGATCATGACTGGCGAGAAGGCTTCCGACCACATTCTCGGCCGCACGCCGCTGGCGCCTTCCAACCAGGAACCATGGATCAATCCCCGCTGGCAGGCGTCCGACAGATAGAGCATGATCGTGCAACCGCACGATCGGCATGCCGCTAAGACGATTTGGAGAAGCCCATGCGCGCCCAGCCAACGGCATCGCACTATGTCAACGGACGCTACATAGACGACGAGCAAGGCGCGCCACTGCCGGTCATCTATCCGGCAACCGGCGAGACCATCGCCCTGCTGCGCTCGGCGACGCCGAACGTGCTGGAACTCGCCATCGAGGCTGCGCGTGCCGCGCAACCGGCTTGGGCGCGGCTGAAGCCGGTGGAGCGCGGCCGCATCCTGCGCCGCGCCGCCGACATCTTGCGCGCCCGCAACGCCGATCTTGCCCGCCTCGAGACGCTCGACACCGGTAAGGCGATTCAGGAAACGCTGGTGGCGGATGCGCCATCGGCCGCGGATTGCCTGGAATATTTCGGCGGCGCGGTTGCAGCTTACAATGGCGAGGCTGTCGATTTGGGCGGGGCCTTCGCCTACACGCGGCGCGAGGCGCTCGGCGTTTGCGTCGGCATAGGCGCCTGGAACTATCCAATCCAGATCGCCGGCTGGAAATCCGCGCCCGCGCTCGCCATGGGCAACGCCATGGTGTTCAAACCATCGGAAAACACGCCATTGTCGGCATTGGCCCTGGCCGAGATCTACAGCGAGGCAGGCCTGCCCGACGGGCTGTTCAACGTCGTGCAAGGCTATGGCGATGTCGGCGCCAGCCTGGTCAGCCACGATGTCGTGGCCAAGGTGTCGGTGACCGGCTCGGTGCCGACCGGCCGCAAGGTGCTGTCGCTCGCCGGCTCGAAGATGAAGCACGCGACGATGGAACTCGGCGGCAAGTCGCCGCTGATCGTCTTCGACGACGCCGATCTCGAGAATGCCGTCGGCGGCGCCATGCTCGGCAATTTCTATTCGACGGGGCAGATCTGCTCCAACGGCACGCGCGTCTTCGTCCAGAAGGGCATCCATGACCGCTTCGTCGACCGGCTCGTCGAGCGAACCAAGAAGATCCGCATCGGCGACCCACTCGATGCCGAAACCCAGATGGGCCCGCTGGTCAGCAAGGCACAGCAGGAGAAGGTCGTCTCCTACATCGCGGCGGGCAAGCAAGAAGGCGCCACGCTCGCCTGCGGTGGCAACGTGCCCTCGCTGCAAGGTTTTGAAGGCGGCTTCTTCGTCGAGCCGACGGTGTTCACCGGGGTGAGCGACAGCATGCGCATCGCGCGCGAGGAAATCTTCGGGCCTGTCATGAGCGTGCTGAAATTCGACGGCGAGGACGAGGTGGTCGAGCGCGCCAACGACACCGAGTTCGGTCTCGCGGCCGGCGTGTTCACGCGCGACCTGTCGCGCGCCCACCGCGTCATCGCCGAGCTGCAGGCCGGCACGTGCTGGATCAACGCCTACAACCTGACCCCGGTCGAAATCCCCTTCGGCGGTATCAAGCAATCCGGCATCGGGCGAGAAAATTCACTGGCCGCGCTGGCGCTCTATTCGCAGATGAAGGCGGTTTATGTCGAGACCGGGGATGTGGCCAGCCCGTATTGAGCAAAATGTCGTCGGGACAGCGCCTCTTTCTCAGCCGCCCTTCTCGGCAGTCCCATCCAGATACTGCGTCAGCGCGCACACGAGATGATAAAAAATGCTGGCCGGCACATCTGATGCCCGCGAGCGGCCGCGCTCGTCGACGCGGTCGATCCACAGACCCAGCGGCGCCGGGTCGATGTGCCAGCGGAACAGCCGGCCTACGCGTTCCTCGATCTCCGGCTTGAGATCGGGTCCGCCAGAACCGTCCAACGCAATCGCCGCCTTGACCGCTTCGGCCTGTGGCCAACTACGCGAGACCAGGTCCAGCGGCAGACCCTGCCGGGAGACGGCGCCATAGGCAAGGCCTGTGGCGCGGTTGAGGCCATTGGCGATGGCCGAGGCATAGAGTTTCCTGGCGAAGCCACTCAGTTCGGCCTGGCCGCTAAGAGCGGCGAAATCGACAAGCAGCGCGGCCCATTCGAAATGATGGCCGGGCTCGGTCCAGGTACCCTTCTCGCCCGCCACGGGCCTCCAGCCGGCGTCGAAATATTCACCCAGCGTCCAGCTTTCGGGATCGAAGAAGTGGTTGCGGAACAGGTCGATGATGCGTGCCGCGCGGCGCAGATAAGCGCGCTCGCCTGTCGCCTCGTGCCAGGCGAGGAAGGCTTCCAAAAAATGCATGTGCGGATTGGAGCGCCGCTCGCCCTGCCCGTCCGAGGTTTCGAGAAAGCCGGTCATGCGGCTATCCTCGAGATGGGCATCGAGGAAGGCGAAGGTCTCTTCGCCGAGCCGCAGCGCATCCGGATGGCCCGACATGTGGGCATGCGCCAGCGCCAGAAGCACGCAGGAATGATCGTAGGCGTCCTCGACCGGGTCGGCGACCGAACCGTCGATGTCGAGGGTACGCACCCAGCCGCCCCTTGCCGTTCGGCCGCTTCCGGCCATGAAGTCGATGCCGTGGGCGATGAGCCGGTCGGCCGGGCCGTCCCAGCCGCGTTGCTTGGCGACCGCAAAGGCGTAGACCTGGCGGGCCTGCGTGCGCATGCGCTTGGGCTTCATCAGCGGCGTGGCGTCGAAGCCAAGAGCCTCGTGGAATCCGCCATAGCGTTCGTCGACGCCTGATGTCGACCACAGCGGAAGCGTCTCCTGAAACAGCCAGTGATGGACGCGGCGACGCCAAGCGCCGCTTTCGATGACCCGGTCGTGGGCAGGCGTGAAGCGGGTTTCCAACCGGCCGGATTTTTCGAGCTGCTCGACGATCTTCTTGACGTGCTGGCTATGGCTGACCGGGGCGACGAAGGTAGCGTCCGATGTCGAGACGATGGCGACATCTCTCATGCCGATGGCCGACAGCAGCCGGCCATCGCTGCGAATGTAGGAATTCTCGCAATCGATGGCGACGACGTCGCCGGCGATGACATTGCCTTGGCTATCGGCAGGCCCGACATCGAGCAGCGACTGCCAGGAGCCGAGATCGTTCCAGCGAAAGCTGGCCGGCACCATGGCGATGTCCTTTGCCCGCTCCATGATGGCATAGTCGATCGAGACCGAAGGAATGGCGCCGTAGAGGTCCAGCGGCATGTAGAAGCCGGAAAGGTCCGATGTCGCAGCCTTGTAGGCAGCTTCGGTCGCCTGCCAGATCTTCGGCTCGAAAGCTGCGAAAGCATCACGCATGGCGCCGGCGCGAAACAGGAAGATGCCGGTGTTCCAGTGGAAATTGCCGGCTTCGAGATAGGCCTGGGCGGTGGCAAGGTCCGGCTTTTCGACGAAGCGCGAGACATCGAACACGCCTGCTCTTTCGGCGGCGACTTCGATGTAGCCATAGCCGGTCTCCGGCTGTGTCGGCTTGAGGCCGAACACCACCAGCCGCCCGGCGCTGGCAGCGGCGGTGCCCGCCTCGACGCTCTGCCAGAATTGCCGCGCGGTCGAAATCTCGTGATCGGACGGCACCACCAGCACCAGTTCGTCACCGAATTCGGCGAGCGTGCGCAGGCTTGCCAGCGCCACCGCCGCGGCGGTGTTGCGGCCGGTAGGTTCGAACAGCGGCCCACCGCCGGCAAGGTTTATGCCGGCGAGATCGGCATGGACGCGCTCGGCATGGCGTTCGGAAGCGATCATGAAGATGGGCGTATCGCCGCTGGGCCGTGACGCCAGCCGGCGCAAGGTCTTTGCCAGCATCGAGCCGTCGCCCGAAAGGTCGTGGAACTGCTTGGGATTGTCCTCGCGCGACAGCGGCCAGAGCCGCGAGCCGACGCCGCCGCTCATGACGAAACTGACGATGCGCTGGCTCATGATGCCCTTGTCAAAAGATCTGGTTGTAGGCGCCGACTTCCGGACTACGGCGCAGCACGGCGTCGAACGTCTGCCGGCGCCGCTGTGACGATACCGGGCTCTCCACCACCACGACAAGCTCCGGCAATCCGAACCTGTCGAGCCGTGCTTCGCCAACGATCCTGAGGGTCAAGACTGAAAATCTCCGGGCGGCTGGAAACACAAATCGCGCAAACGTTTGCCGAGGGGTGCCCTACCACGGAAGCCTTTAAGCGGCGTTTATTCGAGGCGCTGAAACAGGCTCGCGAAGAAAGCTGGCGAAATGCGACAGAAGTGCTGCCATTGACGCTTGCAGGAACCAGATGCGGCGGCTATAAGCCCGCGTCTGGTCACGGAGTGTAGCGCAGCCTGGTAGCGCACCTCGTTCGGGACGAGGGGGTCGCAGGTTCAAATCCTGCCACTCCGACCAGAAAAACAAATGTACGGCCCGGAGACATAGGTAACAGAATGTACCTAAGACATGGGTGACAACCTCGTGCCGAACGGGTTGTCGATGGTCTGCAAGGTCCTCTGTTCCAAGTCGATATATCCCAGATCATAGTGCATGAAGGAGACGAGCCAAATGCCGTCGTCGACTTCGCTGATGCCGAGCCTTTGGCCGGCGAGCACGGTGGAGATGTTTATCTTCTTCCTGTGCATGCAGATGCGGCCGCAGGCGGTGACGAGAATGTCCTTGTCATGGAAGGGATATTCCAGCCCGGGGAGGCCTTGATAGGCTCTTGAAGAGCCTCTGTAGAGCTCGGCTGGCACCTTCATGCCGATGGCCTCGTGGGGCCTCTCGTCATTGAATTCGCTCATGAAAGCATCGAACCTGGCCTGCTGCTGGAGGGTGTTCATGCCCGGCGGCCGGGTCGTTTCGGCCTTGAGCGTGCGGTGCATGCGCTCATGGCGAGCGTTCTCGTGCGGGTTGCCAGGCCGGATGCGCTCGATGGCGATGCCGAGCCTCAGCCAGAACACCGACAGCCTGGAGAGATTGTAGAGGCCGTTGGGGCTTGCGAAGGGAAGGCTATTGTCGCTTCTAATCGCTTCCGGCAGGCCACGTTCCTTGAAGAGCCGAACGAAAGCCTCGATGATCGGTGACAGTCAGGGGGTAACAGTAGCGGCCGTTGCCGAGCTTGAACTCGCCCTTGAAATCGGCGCACCAGAGATCGTTGGGCTGCATCGCCTGTGACAGTTGCGTGCCCGCGGCCTTGTTCGCCCGGTTCCTCTTGCGGGCCTGGCTCACAAGGCCGTGGCGGTCGAGCACGGCATGAACCGTGCTCTTGGCCGGAATGCGCACGTCGCCGGCCAGTTTCCTGATCAGCAACTCCCTGATCTTCCTGGCGCCCCAGTGCGGCTTCTCTTGCTTGCTCTCCACGATCATCCGCTCGATCTGGGGCGGCAGTTGGTTGGCATAGCGCACCGGCCGCCGAGAGCGGTCCGTCAGGGCCTCAAGACCCTCATCCTTGTAGCGATTGAAGATCTTATAGCCCGTCTTGCGCGAGATGCCGAACTCCCGGCACACATCACTCATGCCTTCTCCGTCGAGAAGGCGAGCTACAGAACGAAGACGTTCCTCCATCACCGAACACTCTCCACGGCATCAACACCTCCGGCCAAAAGCCAAAAGTGTTACCCATGTGTCCGGTACAAAACGTCACCTATGTCTCGGGTCGCTCAAAAGCGCTACGCGTGTTTGTTGTTCCCGCTGCAGCGGCTCGATGTTTGATCGTCGCCTGCTCCAATTCATCGCTTTACGCAATTCCGGCTCCAATTCATCGCTTTACGCAATTCCGGACGGAAAAACCGCTGCGCAGTTTTCCTGGAATTGGTTTAGCTGACGCGTTCTATGAGTTCGATTGCCGCTTTGGTGACGTCGGCGGCGTCAAGCCGTTGAACGCAATAAACGCCCCCTGCATTGCCCACCTTGCAGAGGCCCGGCGCTATGCACTTGCATGGCATCGGAGGCTGCAGCGTACGGTTAGGAACGCCAAGAGGCCCCCAGATGTCAGGTTGGGTCAGACCGAACAGGCCAACGACGGGCGTTTTCATGGCCGCGGCCAGGTGCATGGGTCCGCTTTCGTTGCCCAGGAAGATCAGGGCCTCGCCCAGCAGGGGCAAAAGGGTGGTCAGGGGTGCCTGGCCAACGAGATTCACGATCGGCGATGTTGCCGCATCCAACACCTTGCCTGCGATACCTGCCTCGTCCGGGCCGCCAACGATGACCGCCCGGAGACCCTTTCGACGGTAAATCTCTCCCAGGACCGATGCGAAACGGTCAGGCTGCCAGCAACGGCCTGGGAAACTGGCGCCGGCATGGACGGCGACAAACGACTTCGTTTCCAATTCGTGTCGGGCAAGCAGCTGCTTTGCCTGACGCGAACCGGATTCGGTTGGCTTGAGGGACGGAATAGGATCGGTCACAGGAATGCCAAGGGCAAACAGCGGCGACAGGTACCGATGCAGATAATGCTCGCCGCCATGGCCGTATGTGGCGGCAAAGATGTTGGCGCTTTGGCGCTCCCAGAATTTCAGGGGCTGCTCCGATGGAACATAGCCTACGCGAAAAGGCGCCTTGACGAAGCGCATCACAAGCCGTGATGTCTTGGAGTCGGACAGATCGATGATAAGATCATAATCCGACTTCCTCAGATCGTGCAGGAGCCTGGTCATTCCGGACATGCGCTCGAAAGGGGAGCCGCGCATTTTGCCGCGATCGAGCGAAACCACGCTGTCGGCGATGCCTTGCTCCAGAACGAATTTCGCCAGCGCCGCCTGGCATAGCATGGTGATCGTCGCGTTCGGAAACTCTGCCCGCAGATGCCTGACCAGAACCGAAGTTAGAACAACATCCCCGATAAACTTCGTCTGATTTATGAGTATTGATTGTACGTTGCCAGCCTTCGGCAGCGCCTTTGCCGGCTCTTTTGAATTCTTGATCCAACTTTTCATGGAATGACTATTCCATTTCAGCCAAAAAGAATCCAAAATTTTCGACAAACGATCGATGTAGGCAATAGCCGCGCAATGACAAGCTCGTTCTGTCCGCTGATATAGGATATCGCCTCAGCCATCAACCAACCAGGAATATTTGTCAACGCAGATGGGGCTCGCAGGCTCTCTTTCAAGGGTTCCGCCGAGGTCGAACTCGTGTCCGTCGTGAATGTGAATGACCCCGGTTCGTTTCGGCGTACGCACGCATGCGGACATATCGGAGGGTGGCCATGGTCGCTTACGCTGGAGTAAGGTCGTGGACATGAAATTGCATTCGACCCCCAGCAGGCCGTTCATCCCCGTGCTCCTCCTCGCCCTTGTCGGAGGCTGCGCGTCGACCAGCGGATCGATCGATCCGGCGAATTACGACAAGATGACATGCGCCGAACTGAACAGCGCCATAGGCGAAGCCGCCAAAGGCATCTCGCAGACAGCCATCACGCGGGGCAAGGTCGCCAGCACCAGTGTTCCGAGATGGCTGCTGGGCGGCTCAAGCGTCAAGGCCGCCGTCGCCAATCGCGAAACGACCAGGATCGATCGGCTGAAGCAGCAGCAAGCGGCCATGGCCGCCGCCAGGGCGCGCAAATGCCCAGGGCTGGCGAATTGAGCTGAGGCGCCGCTGCCGGGCTCGCCTCACGCACTCAAACGAAACCGCGTGACATCGATTGCGGCGCTCATCAGCGTCTGCGTGTAGCCGGCCTGCGGATTGCTGAAAATGTCTTCCGTCGGCCCTTCCTCGACGATCTTGCCCTGCTTCATGACGATGATGTAGTCGGCCATGGCGCGCACCACGGCGAGATCGTGGCTGATGAACAGATAGGACAGCTCATGATCGGCCTGCAGCTTGCGCAGCAGTTCGACAATCTGTTTCTGCACCGAACGGTCGAGCGCCGAGGTCGGCTCGTCCAGCACCACCAGCTTGGGTTTGAGGATCATGGCGCGGGCAATTGCGATGCGCTGACGCTGGCCGCCTGAGAATTCGTGCGGATAGCGATTGCGCGAGTTGGGATCGAGGCCAACTTCGCGCAGCGCCTCGACGGCGCGCTGGTCGCGCTGCTTGCCCGAGAGGTTCGGTTCATGCACCAGCAGCCCTTCGGTAATGACCTGGCCGATGGTCATGCGTGGCGATAGCGAACCGAACGGATCCTGGAAGACCAGCTGCAATTGGCGCCGCAGCGGCCGCATCGTCTGGCGGTCGGCGGTCGAGATATCGCGGTCGCCGAAGCGGATCACGCCATCGCTCGGCAACAGCCGCAGCAAAGCGCGGCCAAGCGTCGATTTTCCAGAGCCTGATTCGCCGACGATGCCGATCGTCTGATTGCGCCTCAGCCTGATCGAGATGCGGTCGACGGCGCGCAGCATCAGCGGTTCGCCGGCCAGAAAGCCGCCGCCGATGCGGAAGGTGACCTCGACGTTTCTGCCTTCGAGCAGGACGGGCGCATTGGCCGGCGGCGGCGCCTTGGTCCCGGTCGGCTCGGCCGCCAGCAGCATCTTGGTGTAGGCATGCTGAGGACTGGCGAAGATGGCTTGCGCGTCCCCCTCCTCCACCACCTCGCCGGAGCGCATGACATAGACCCGGTCGGCAAAGCGCCGGACGATGCCGAGATCGTGTGTGATGAACACGATCGCCATGCCGAGCTTGCGCTGCAGCTCAGCCAGAAGCATGAGAATCTGCGCCTGGATGGTGACGTCGAGCGCAGTCGTCGGTTCGTCGGCGATCAGGATGTCGGGATCGTTTGCCAACGCCATGGCGATCATGACGCGCTGGCGCTGGCCACCCGACATTTCGTGCGGATAGGATTTCATGCGCCGTTCGGGATCGGGAATATGCACCAGCCTGAGCAGGTTGAGCGCCTCCTCGCGCGCTTGCGCCGCATTCAAGCCCCGGTGCCGGCGGATCGGTTCGATCAGCTGGTTGCCGATCGAATAGAGCGGATCGAGCGAGGTCATCGGCTCCTGGAAGATCATGCTGATCTTGCGGCCGCGGACCTTGTTCAGCTCGGATTTGCTTAGCGTCAGAAGATTACGGCCGCGATAATCGACGCTGCCGGTGGCTTCTCCATTGGAGGCCAGCAGGCTCATCGCCGCCATCATCGTCTGGCTTTTGCCTGAGCCGGATTCGCCGACCACGGCGACGGTTTCGCCCGCCTTGACGTGGATGTTGATGCCTTTCACCGCCTCGACCGCGCCGTCGAGGGTGCGGAAGCGCACGCGAAGATCTTTTACGCTGAGGATGGTCTCTGCTGCGTCCATCTTAGCGGTCCTTGGGGTCGAGCGCATCGCGCAGGCCGTCGCCGACGAAGTTCAGGGCGAACAAGGTGGAGACCAGGAAGAAGGCAGGGAACAGAAGCAGCCAGTTTGCAGTGCCGATGTTCTTGGCGCCGACCGAGATCAGCACGCCCCAGCTGGTCATCGGCTCCTGAATGCCGAGCCCGAGGAACGACAGAAAACTCTCCAGGATAATGACCTGCGGCACCAGCAGCGTCATGTAGATCACCACCGGCCCGAGCAGGTTGGGAATGACGTGGCGCAAAAGGATGCCGCGCTGGCCGACGCCCATGGCCTCTGCCGCCTGGACATATTCCTGGCGGCGGATGGACAGCGCCTGGCCGCGCACGATGCGGGCCATGTCGAGCCACAGCACGGCGCCGACCGCCAGGAACATCAGCACGAAGTTGCGGCCGAAGAACACCACAAGCATGATGACGAAGAAGATGAAGGGCAGCGAATAAAGCACGTCGACGATGCGCATCATCACCTCGTCTACCCTGCCTCCGGCAAAGCCGGCAGTGGCGCCGTAGAGCACGCCGATGGCCACGGCCACGACGCCGGCGAGCAGACCGATGGCCAGCGAGACACGCCCGGCCATCAGCGTCCGCGACAACAGATCACGGCCGGTGTTGTCGGTGCCGAAAAGAAAATATTGCTGCTTGACCGAGGCGCTCATCGTCGCTTCGAGGCCGTCAGGCGACTTGCTTTCGATCCTGGTGTCGTCGAAGGCGTCGGACCGGTCGAGATAGCGGATGTTGCGGTCGTCGATCGCCTTGCTGGAGGTGACGGTGACGAAGACGCGATTGCCGTCCTGGCGCCAGTCCTTGATGTCGACACGCATGCGCTTGATCGCCTCATTAAGCGCGGTCTCGATCATGTCCGCCTTCGGATAGGCCGACAGGCTCGGCGGCGTACGCACATAATCACCATAGATGGTGGTGTATTGGTGCGGCACGAACCAGGGCCCGAACACGCTGATCACGGCGATCAGGATCAGATAGTAGAGGCTGAACATGGCAGCGCGGTTGGCCTTGAGGCGCGCCCAGGCATCGCCCCACAGCGAACGGCCGACGACCGGTGCGGCGATCGCGATATCAGTCATAGCGCACCCTCGGATCGACGACGGCGTACATGACGTCGACGATCAGGTTGAAGACGATGGTGAAGATGGCGATGACCACCACCGTCCCCATCACCAGCGTGTAGTCGCGGTTGAGCGCGGCATCGACGAAGTAGCGCCCGACGCCGGGAATGGAGAAGATCGTCTCGACGATGATCGAGCCGGTGAGCAGGGCGGCGGCAGCCGGACCGGTGAAGGAGACGATCGGCAGGACGGCGCCGCGCAGCGCGTGCTTGACCACCACCGACCAGTCGGACAGGCCGAGCGCGCGCGCCGTGCGGATGTGATGCGAGCGCAGCGATTCGATCATCGAGCCGCGCATCAGGCGGGCGACGATGGCGATCTGCGGCAGGGCAAGCGTCAGCACGGGACCGATCTTGTTGATAAGCGCGCCATCGCCCCAGCCGCCGATCGGCAACAGCTTCCAGGTCAATCCGAACACGAGCTGGATAATCGGCGCGATGACGAAGGTCGGGATGGTGCTGCCCGCGGTTGCCAGCGCAATCACCGTGTAGTCGCCAAGTTTGTTCTGGTTGAGCGCCGCAATGGTACCGAGCACGCTGCCGAGCAGCAGCGCCAAGATCAGCGCGGAGGCGCCGAGCTGAATGGAAATAGGCAAGCCCTTCGCGAAAAGCTCGGTGACGGTAAAGTCCGGCATATTGTAGCTCGGGCCGAAATTGCCGCGCAGGAGATTGCCGAGATAGTGGACATATTGCAGCCAGAGCGGGTCGGCGAGCCCGAACTGGGCTTCAAGATTGGCCCTGATCTCGGGGCTCAGGCCCCGCTCCTGGTTGAACGGGCCGCCCGGTGCGACGCGCATCAGGAAGAACGCCAAGGTCACGATGACGAATAGCGTTGGAATGGCGGTCAGAAGCCGCCTGAAAATGTAGCGTAGCATCGGCGGTGCCCTGCTTCGGCCAGGGTGACGGGCATCCAACCGGACGCCCGCAGCGCTCTGGCACCTCTCATCTTCGCACCATGGCCTGCGAAAATCGATTTCGACTTTCGGGCCCCATGCGACGACAGCTCGAACCGCCGTCCTGAACGGGCGGCGGGTCGATCAAGGTTTTCAATCCTTGGAGATGAAGCGGGACGGATGCACGTCCATGACGTTGTCGACGAAGCCGTGCAGCTTCGGGGAAACGATATCGTGGTAGCTATAGTAGAGAAGCGGGATCTGGCCGACGTCGTCGACGAGGATACGCTCGGCGGCGGCGAGTTCCTTCATGCGCTCTTCCGGCTTGCCGCCGGCGGCGGCCGCCTTGTCCATGGCCGCCTCGTATTGCGGGCTGTCATAGACCGAATAGTTGTTGCCGCTGGCCTTGCGCGAGATGCCCAGGAAGGTTTCGGGATCCTTGTAGTCGGCAATCCAGGCGGCGCGCGCAACGTCATAGTCGCCCCTCTGCTCGAGGAAGGAGTAGTGGGTCTTGGTGTCGGTGTTGAGCAGCGTGACGTCGACGCCGAGCGGCTTCAGCTGTTCCTGGATGGCGACCGCAGTATTCTTGTGGTTCTCCGAGGTGTTGTAACGGATCTCCATCTTCAGCGGATGCTCCGGCGTGTAACCGAGCTTCTCGAGGATTTTCTTGGCTGCGTCCTCGCGGTCGATCTGCGACATGTCGGCATATTTGGCCATCGCCGGCGTGTAGCCCTCGATGCCCGGAGGGACCATCGAATAGCCTGGCAGCATTGAATTCTGCCAGACCTTTTCGGCAATGAAATCGCGGTCGATGGCCATCGAGATGGCATTGCGCAGCTCGACATTGTCCCAGGGCTTCTTGTCGGTCTTGATCGCGTAGTAATAGGTGCCGAGATACGGCCCCACCTTGATCTGATCACCGAACTTGGCCTTGAGGTCGGCGAGCTGCTCGGTCGGTAGATCGTCGTAGCTGTCGAGTTCGCCGGCCTCGAAGCGCTTCATCGCCGAGGAGCGATCCTCTGTCGGGATGTAGTTGACGACGTCGATCTTGACGCTTCCGGCATCCCAGAATTTCGGATTCTTGACCAGTTTCATATGATCGTTGGGAACCCACTCGGCCAGCGTATAGGCGCCGTTGGAAACGAGATTGCCCGGCTTGATCCAGTCGGCGCCGAGCTTGTCCATGGACGCCTTGTTGACCGGATAGGTCGCCTGGTGGGTCAGCATTTCGAGGAAATAAGGCGTCGGCGCCTTCAGCGTCACTTCAAGGGTGGTCGCGTCGATCGCCTTGACGCCCATGTTCTCGGGCTTGCCCTTCTTGGTGTTGACTTCCTCGGCGTTCTTGACGGGATAGAGCATCGAGGCATATTCGGCGGCCGTGGCCGGGTCTTCGAGGCGGCGGAAAGCGAAGACGAAGTCTTCGGCCGTCACCGGGCTGCCGTCGGACCACTGGCCGTCCTTCCTGAGCTTGAAGGTGTAAACGGTACCGTCATCAGACACCGTCCAGCTCTCGGCGGCGCCGGGGATGACGTTGGCCTTCTCGTCCTGCATCACCAGACCTTGGAACAGGTCGCGCAAGACGTTGGCTTCATAGACCGTCGAGGTCTTATGCGGATCAACCGACTCGGATTCGGCAGCAGTGCCTCTGTTGTAGACGACCTCGGCAAAGGCCGGCGTGTAGAATGTTCCGGCGGCCAGCGCCATGGTTGTGGCGAATGCCGTCGCCTTCAGCATGTTTTTCAGCATGAAGTTTCTCCCTGTCGGCGCTGCCAACGGCGCGCCTTTGTGTGTTGACGCCCCGGGACCGATGTCTGGCCCCTTTGAGCGCGCCGCCGGTTCCCTCCGTCGGCTGGTGGCAGGAGACTAGACAGGCGGCAAGCTCTTTTCAACCGAGTACTGATTGACCCTAAGTCAATAGCCAGGAATCAAAGAAGCCGCGGCTAAATTAGCGTAGCTTTTCAATCATACACACTTCCAGGTTGCGCCTAGAGTTTTCGCTTTTTGCATGCGAACTTTGGCATGCTCGGCGGCATGGTTCAGAACCTCATTCGCCGGATCCAGGGGCGCCGATTCCAGACAGACACTTCGGCAACTTCGGCGGTTGAGTTCGCTCTGCTATCACCGATATTCATCCTTCTCCTGCTCGGAATGGTTGCATACGGTATCTATTTCGGCGCGGCCAATTCAATACAGCAGATCGCGGCGGACGCCGCCCGGACGGCCATCTCGGGGCTGAACCAGACCGAGCGGCAGACGCTCGTGGCCTCGTTTCTCGCCAATAACGCCGGTGGATATCCCTTCGTCGACGCCAGCAAGCTGACTTATCGGGCCAATGACAGCACGGCGGACGGCAATCAGTTCGTGGTGTCGATCCAGTACGATGCCCGAAACCTGCCGATCTGGAATCTCTTTCCGGGCATAGCCATGCCGGGTACCACGATCAAACGCCAATCAACGATCAGGGTGGGGGGCATCTGAATGCTGCTCAGTTCGCGCTTGAAGATCCGCAGGCTTGCACGCCTGATGCTTGGTGACCAACGAGCGAATTTCACGGTGATGACGGCGTTGAGCGCGCCGGTCGCGCTGGCGCTGGCAGCAGTGGCGATCGACGAGGCCTCCATTTACACCGAGCGCCGAGAAGCACAGGCGATGGTCGACCTGGCAGCGATCACCGCGGCTTCGAACATCAACAACGTCCAGACCGCGGTCTTGACCACGCTCACCGACAACGGGATGCCAGGTGTCGTCGTTCAGGGCTCGGGTCAAACCATTCCCGCGGCGGTGGGCAAAACCGTCGTGACGGTCACGCGGGGCCGATATGCAGGGGCATCCTCGGTCAATGTGGATCAACGCTTCCAAGCAGGCGTAACCCCTTACAACGCGGTTCATGTGACCCTGCGC
The DNA here is from genome assembly GCF_006441495.1 of Mesorhizobium sp. B2-6-4. Lineage (NCBI taxonomy): Bacteria > Pseudomonadati > Pseudomonadota > Alphaproteobacteria > Hyphomicrobiales > Phyllobacteriaceae > Mesorhizobium > Mesorhizobium sp. B2-6-4. Next base: position 216,048 of record NZ_VFUE01000003.1, on the reverse strand, counting down.
AAGATCCCCAACCGCTATTTCGCAAGCTCGCTGATCCCAACGCCCATCATTGGCACCGAAGCCACCGCCAGCATGACGCCACAGGCCACTTTCTCGGTCGGATCGAGGTTGCTCAGCGTCAATACCAGCAACAGCCCCATCCTCAACGCGCTTCTCGGCGGCCTTCTAGGCGGCAACATCTCGCTCAGCGTCATGGACTACAACGGATTGATCTCCGCCGATGTCAGCGTGCTTTCCTTCGTCGATGCCCTGGCGGTGCAATTGAACCTGACGGGCGTGACCTATTCGGACGTTCTGGCCTCAAAGGCTGCAGTCGGCCAGATCGCCACCGCCATGGCCAATGTTCCCGGGCTCGGCAACACGGCCAAGGTCGCCTTGCAAACCATGGCAAGCAAATCGACTAACACGGTCAAGATTCCGCTCAGCCATCTCATCGACCTCGGCCCCCTCGGCAGACTTGGCCTCGGGCAGAGGCCAGCCGGCCTTGGCGTTGACGCCAGCGCGATGGGAATGCTGATGGCCGCCGCCGAACTGGCAAACGGTTCGAAGCAGATCGACCTCGGTCTCAGCACCGGCATACCGGGGGTGCTGTCGAGCACGCTCGCCATCGCCTTCGGCGAACCGCCGCAATCCTCGCCATGGCTGAAGGTTGGCGAAGTCGGCACCATTGTGCGGACGGCCCAGACCCGTATCAAGCTGGTGGTGAAGATCGGAGCCGGCAACAGCAATGTCGGAGGCGGTATCACCCTGGTGTCGTTCAGTCTGCCTCTGCATGTCGAAGTCGCCTATGCCGAGGCCAAGCTCACCGACATAAGTTGTCCGACAGGCCCCAGCAGCATCAAGGTGACCATCGCCACCCGTCCCGGTATCGTCGAAGGGCATCTCGGCGACAGCAGCAGCGCCGGCTTTGCCGATTTCACCAACAAGGAGACGTTTTCCAACACGGAAATCGCGAGCGTGAAACTTCTGATCATCCCGGTGCTGTCGGTGGTGGGCTCAGCGGCGTTCGACATGGCCAACAACACGCTAACGACGTTGACTTTCAACAAGGCCGATATCGATGCCAAGACGATAAGGACCGCTTACACCCAAAATTTTACCCAGTCGTTGACTACGTCGCTGGTCAGCGATTTGTCGCTGACGGCGAATTTACTCGGTCTGCCGCTGCTGAATCTGAACACGCTGATCGCAACCGTAAGCCCGCCAGTGGTGGCACTTCTGAACAGCGTAACAGCTCCGGTCGACACGTTGCTTACCAATCTGCTCGGAGCTCTTGGCGTGCGTCTCGGTGAAGCCGACGTCCGGGTCACCGGCGCAACGTGCGGACGTGCCGTGCTTGTCCAGTAAGATGGCCGGCACGCGCTGATCTAGGCAAGGTGTCCAAGAAAGCATCCGAGTGTCGGCAGCAAAAGCACGGCTTCTCCGGCGAGCGAGGCATCGCCGCCAAGTTTCGCAACCGCTCCTAAGTCTTGCGGCAGCGGCCAATTGGCCGGTTCCCCGGCGAAATTGAAGGCACAAAGCAGCCTCTCATCGCCATGCTCGCGGACAAAGGCCAGCACGTCGCCTTCGGCGTCGAGAAAGCGGATCGAACCGCCGACCAGCGCCGGATGCCGCTTGCGCAAAGCGAGTGCCGAACGGTAGGCGGAAAGTACCGATTGCTCATCGCCGCTCTGTACATCGACCGCGCGAGCGCGATGGCTTTCCGGCACCGGCAGCCAGGGTTTACCGGTGGAGAAGCCCGCATTATCGGCGCCGGACTCCCAGACCATGGGCGTGCGGCAGCCATCCCTTCCCTTCACACCGGGCCAGAAGCGGATGCCTACCGGATCGCGCAGGTCCTCATAGGCAAGTTCCGCCTCCGGCAAACCGAGTTCCTCGCCCTGGTAGAGGCAGATCGAGCCACGCAGGCAAGAGAGCAGCATGATCGAGAATTTGGCCACCACGTCAGGATCGCCGCCCGGCCGCGTCCAGCGGCTGACATGACGCATGACGTCATGGTTGGAAAACGCCCAGCAGACCCAGCCATCTACGACAGCGTTTTCGAAAGCCTCGACACAGCCGCGCACATGCGCCGCCGAAAATTGCGGGCCAAGCAGATCGAAGGTGTAGCACATCTGCAGCTTGTCGCCGCCGGAGGTGTAGGCGGCCAGCGTCTGTAGGGAGCGCCCCTCATCACCGATTTCGCCGACGGCGGCGCGATCCCCGTACTCGTCGAGCAGCGCCCGAAAGCGCCGCAGGAACGCTAGATTTTCCGGCTGCGTCTTGTCGAACAGGTGCTCCTGGTAGAGGTAGGTGTTGGTCTCGGTGTTGGTGCCTGCAACGCTCGACGCCAAGGGCGGGTTGCTGCGCAGCCAGCGGTCGTGGACGTAGTAGTTGACGGTGTCCAGCCGGAAGCCGTCGACGCCGCGCTCCAACCAGAACCGCACTGTATCCAGAAGCGCGTCCTGGACCTCCGGGTTGTGAAAGTTGAGATCCGGCTGCGAAGCGAGGAAATTGTGCAGATAGTACTGCCGGCGGGTCGCATCCCATTCCCACGAGGGGCCGCCGAAGACCGACAGCCAGTTGTTGGGCACACCACCATCCGGTCTGGCGTCGGCCCACACGTACCAATCGGCCTTTGGATTGTCGCGGCTGGCGCGGCTTTCGACGAACCATTCGTGCCTGTCGGAGGAGTGCGACAGCACCTGGTCGATGATGATTTTCAGGCCAAGCCGGTGCGCTTCGGCAACCAGTGTATCGAAATCCTCCAACGTGCCGAACATCGGATCGACGTCGCAATAATCCGACACGTCGTAGCCCATATCGGCCATCGGCGACTTGAAGAAAGGCGACAGCCAGACGGCATCGGCGCCGAGCGAGGCAATGTGGGCGAGCCTTGATGTGATGCCGGCGAGATCGCCGCTGCCGTCGCCGGTCGTGTCCTGGAAGGAACGCGGGTAGACCTGGTAAATGACGCAACCGCGCCACCAGTCGGCCGCTCGCTCGGCATTGTCGTCAGTCATCACGACCCTTTCCCTGTCTGGGCCCTTCCGTCCTGCGCTCGATCATGAAATTCACGCTGCGGCCCGGCAGCGCGCGAGAAAGATCAACTGCTTGCGCTTCGATGGCGGGATGCCATCGGAATCCGTCTCGCGCGGGCAATGTGAAGATGCATTGGCGGCGATCGCCATTGACCATGACGGCAAGCCGGCCATCCACGCCGCCGAGCAGCATGACGAGGCGATGCCGGGCGGGATCGTTCCACTCCGCCTCGCCGAGCAGCGCCCCCGTCTCGGTGAGCCAGGCGACGTCGGCAGTGTCCGACCCGGCCAGCGGCTGGCCGGTGAGGAAATCTGTATTAGAGAGCGCCGGCACCGCGCGGCGCAAGGCGGCCAGTGCACGCGCGTAGCCTTCCAGCGCCTGGTCACGCCCCTTCCAGTCGAGCCAGGTGATGTTGTTGTCCTGCGCATAAGCGTTGTTATTGCCTTGCTGGCTGCGGCTGAATTCGTCGCCGGCCGTCAGCATGATCGTGCCGCGCGAGGCGAACAGCGTGGCGAGCAGCGCACACTGGTCGCTGAAGCGCGCCTTCGCGATTGCCGCGTCGTCCGTCGCGCCCTCGACGCCGTTGTTCCAGGACAGGTTCTCGTTGTGGCCATCGCGATTTTGCTCACCATTGGCCTCGTTATGCTTCTCCTCATAAGCAACGATGTCGGCCAGCGTCATGCCGTCATGGGCCGCGATGAAATTCACCGTGCGGCTGGCGGGCTGGCCGCCCCTGCCGAAAATATCGGACGAACCGGCAAGTCGTGTCGCCAGCGTACCAACCATGCCGGCATCGCCGCGCCAGAAGCGCCTGGCATCGTCGCGATAACGATCGTTCCATTCCAGGAAGCGGGAGGGGAAGTTGCCGAGCTGATAGCCATCGAGACCGATGTCCCAGGGCTCGGCGATCAACACACGGCCGGCCAACAGCGCATCCTCGCGCATCGCCTCCAGCAACGGCGCTTGCGCTTCGAATGTGCCGTTGACGCGCCCCAGCACCGGCGCCAGGTCGAAACGAAAACCGTCGACGCCGGCATGGCGGACAAAATGGCGAAGCGTGTCGAGCACCATTTCCCGCACCGCCGGGTGATCGCCGGCGACCGTGTTGCCGGTACCAGTATCATTGACCTGCCTGCCATCCGGCTGGTGCCGGTAATAAGCCTGATTGTCGAGGCCGCGCAGCGACAATGTCGGACCGAGCCTGTCACTTTCGCCCGTGTGGTTGAAGACAAGGTCGAGAATGGTGCCGATGCCGGCCGCACGCAGCGCGGCAACGGTATCGCGCAATTCGGCCAGGCCGCCAGGGGCCAGGCGCGGGTCTAGTGCCATGAAGGTGACAGGGTTATAACCCCAGGCGTTGCTCAACCCGAGCGGCGGCAGATGCCGCTCGTCGATCGATGCCGTCACCGGCATCAGCTCGACGGCGGAGACGCCGAGCCTTCGCAGGTGCTCGACGATAGCCGGATGAGCAAGCGCGGCGGTCGTGCCGCGCTGTTTTTCCGGCACATCCGGATGCAGCTTGGTGAAGGCGCGCACCGGCACTTCGTAGATCAGGCCGCCCGGACGGAACAGCGGCGGCGGCACAGGCACAGCCGTGAGCAAGGCTTTCGCCACCGCCTTGGGCATCAGCGGCGCGGTGTCGGCACCTTCGTTGCGTCGCGCGGCGAGACGCCAGTGATAGGCATAGGGCCGATCGATCTCGACGGCGTAGGGATCGGTCAGCAGCTTGTCGGGGTCGAACCAAAATCCGCGCTCGGGCGCGTAATCGCCATCGGCGCGAAAGCCGTAGCGGGTGCCCTCGCCAAGGCCGGAGACGAAGAGGGCATGCACCCCCTCTCCTTCCGCTTTCAGCTCCAGCCGGTCGAGTTCGCGGTTTCCCTGTTCGTCGAAGATCGAGACCCAGAGGCGGCGCGCCGACGAGGACCAGGCGGCAAAGCGGATGCCGTCGGGGGTGATGGTGGCGCCTAGTGAGGTCATCGGCGCGTCCTCCACCCTCCCCCTTGTGGGAAGGGTCGCGAACGAAGTGAGCGGGGTGGGGGGTGACGCCGGCAAAGCCCTCTACGAGCACCCCCACCCCGACCCGCTACGCGGATCGACCCTCCCCACAAGGGGGAGGGTGAAGCCACCGCCACGCTCAAGTAATCACGCTCGGCTTGTCGCGGCCGGTGTGGCTCCTAATTCCCGCGATGTCATCCGCTGCCGCGATCAGATCGGCGAGCGCCTTCTGCGTATCGAGATCGTGCCTGGCCTTGTCCGGCTCGTAGCGCTCGATGTAGACGCGCAAGGTGGCGCCCGAGGTGCCCGTGCCGGAAAGCCGGAAGACGACGCGCGAGCCGCCTTCGAACAGCACCCTGATGCCTTGATGCTCGCTCACCGAACCGTCGACCGGATCGTGATAGGTGAAGTCGTCGGCATTGGCGATCTTCAGGCCGCGCACGCTGGTGCCCGGCAGCGAGCCAAGCTTGGCGCGCAGTTCGTCGACCAGCGCATTGGCGCGCCCGCTCTCGACTTCCTCGTAGTCATGGCGCGAATAATAGTTTCGGCCGTAGGTCGCCCAGTGCTCGGTGACGATCTGCTTACAGCTCTCGCCGCGCGCGGCGAGGATGTTGAGCCACAAAAGCACGGCCCACAGGCCGTCCTTCTCGCGCACATGGTTGGAGCCGGTGCCCGCACTTTCCTCGCCGCAGATCGTCGCCATGCCGGCGTCGAGCAAATTGCCGAAGAATTTCCAGCCGGTCGGCGTCTCATACATGCCAATGCCGAGTTTTTCGGCGACGCGGTCGGCGGCCCCACTGGTCGGCATCGAGCGCGCAATGCCCTTCAGGCCTTCCTTGTAGCCCGGCGCCAGGCGGGCGTTGGCGGCGAGCATGGCGACAGAATCCGACGGGGTGACGAAAATGCCCTTGCCGATGATCAAATTGCGGTCGCCGTCACCGTCGGAAGCGGCACCGAAATCCGGGGCGTCCGGTCCCATCATCTCGTCATAGAGATGTTTGGCATGGACCAGGTTCGGATCCGGATGGTGGCCGCCGAAATCCGGCAGCGGCTTGAAGTTGCGGCAGGTGCCGTCGGGCGCGCCAAGCCGGTGTTCGAGGATCTCCTTGGCGTAGGGGCCGGTCACCGCGTGCATGGCGTCGAAGCGCATGCGAAAGCCCGACTTGAACAGTTTGCGCAGCGCGTCGAAATCGAACAGGCTTTCCATCAGCTCGGCATAGTCGACGACCGGATCGATGATCTCGACCGTCATGCCGGCGGCCTTGACGGTACCGATCGCGTCGATGTCGATCGGATCGATGTCGACGGTCTTGAAGCTGGAGATCGCCTTGGTCCTGGCGAAGATCGCATCGGTCAGCTTTTCCGGCGCCGGGCCGCCATTGCCGGCATTGTACTTGATGCCGAAATCCTCGTGCGGGCCGCCCGGATTGTGGCTGGCTGACAGGATGATGCCGCCGAACGTCTTGTACTTGCGGATGACATGCGAAGCGGCCGGCGTCGACAAGATGCCGCCCTGCCCGACCATCACCTTGCCGAATCCGTTGGCGGCGGCCATGGCGATGGCCTTCTGGATGACCTCGCGATTGTAGAAGCGGCCGTCGCCGCCGATCACCAGAGTCTTGCCCTTGAACCCGTCCAGCGCGTCGAAGATCGACTGGATGAAGTTCTCGGCATAGTGCTCCTGCTGGAACACAGGCACCTTCTTGCGCAGCCCCGAAGTGCCGGGCTTCTGGTCGGAATAGGGTTTGGTGGGAACGGTGCGTATCATGCTTCAAGCAACCCTTTTCGAAAGCAGCAGGCGATAGAGTTCAACGTATTTGTCAGCGCTTCGGTCCCAGGACAGGTCGGTCTTCATGCCCTGGCGCTGGATGGCCTCGAAGATCGCGGGGCTGGCATGGGCCTCGGCCAGGCGGCGGATGGCATGAAGCAGCGCGCCGCCGTCGCTGGGCGCGAACTGGAACCCGGTCGCCACGCCGGCGGCAATCGCCGCCTCGTTGGCGTCGATGATGGTGTCGGCGAGCCCCCCGGTGCGGGCGACCACCGGCACGCAGCCATAGCGCAGGCCATAAAGCTGCGTCAGTCCACAAGGCTCGAAGCGCGACGGGATAACGATGGCGTCGCAGCCGCCCTGCATGACGTGAGACAGGCCTTCGTCATACCCCACGACGACGCCTATACGGCCGCGGTGGCGTGCGGCGGCGGCGAGCAGCGCGCCTTCGAGGCCGGCATCGCCCGAACCCAGAATAGCCAACCGCGCGCCCGTCGCAACGATGCCGTCGACCGCCGTCGCCAGTATGTCCATGCCCTTCTGCCAGGTCAGGCGGCTGACGACGCAGACGATCGGGCTACCGTCGCGATCGAGGCCGAAACGGCCCTCGACAGCGGCCCTGTTGGGCGCGCGCGCCTTGAGCGAGGCGGCTGTATAGTTCGACACCAGATGCTTGTCGGTCTCCGGGTTCCAGATGGCGGTGTCGATGCCGTTGACGATGCCATAGAGATCGCTGGAGCGCATGTTGATCAGGCCGTCGAGACCCATGCCGAATTCCGGTGAGCGGATTTCCTGCGCATAGGTCGGGCTGACGGTGGTGATTGCCCAGGCAGCCTGCAGGCCGGCCTTGAGGAAGCCGACGCCGCCATAATATTCCACGCCGTCAAGCGCCATCGCCGCCGTCGGCAGTCCGAGTTCGCCGAAGATGCCGGCGCCGAACTGCCCCTGGAAGGCGAGGTTGTGGACAGTCATCATCGACGGTGTGCCGACCGCCTTGCCATAGCGCATATAGGCCAGCGTCATCGCCGACTGCCAGTCATGGGCATGCACGATATCGGGCATGTAACCGGAGATGGCACCGCCGGCGATGTCGGCGCCGGCTTGGCTGAGCGCTGCGAAACGGCGCCAATTGTCCGGCCAATCGGCACCCGCGGCATTGCCATAAGGACCGCCGGGACGATCGAACAGATGCGGCGCATCGAGCACGAAAAGATCGAGCCCGGCAAGCTGGACAGAATGGACCGAAGCCTTGCCGCCCTGCAGCAGCGGATACTTGTAGACAGACTTTTTCTTCTTGAAGGCGTCCATCACCATGGGAAAACCGGGAATAAGCGTGCGCATCGTCACGCCTTTGGCGGCCAGCGCGACGGGCAGCGCGCCGGTCACATCGGCAAGCCCGCCGGTCTTGATCAGCGGAAAGATCTCTGGCGTGACCGACAGAACCTGCATGCGCTTACCGAACCGCTCCTGGTGCATGTAGCCCAAACCGTGCAGCGGTTCTGGGGCAAGGACATGCACAAACCACCCTAAAGTGACAGCTTGTTGATCAACCCGATCGGATTGACAACTTGTTGATCAAACTGATCAGGCTGACAACTTGTTGATCATGTCCTGCGTGATCAGGCAGATGCCCTTTTCCGAAACGCGGAAGCGCTTGGCGTCGAGCACGGGATCCTCACCGACCACCAGCCCTTCCGGTATCCTTACACCGTGGTCGATGACGACGCGCTTCAACGTTGCGTTCCGGCCGACATGGACGTCGGGCAGCATGACCACTTCTTCCAGCGTCGAATAGGAATTGATGCGCGCGCCGGTGAAGATCAGGCTTTTCCTGAGCGTCGCACCCGAGACGATGCAGTCGCCCGATACCAGCGAGGACACGGCCGAACCGCGCCGTCCATCCTCGTCATGCACGAACTTCGCCGGCGGCTTCAACTCGGCATAGGTCCAGATCGGCCAGTCGCGATCGTAGAGGTCGAGTTCGGGCGTCACGTCGGTCAGGTCGATATTGGCTTCCCAATAGGCATCGACGGTGCCGACATCGCGCCAGTAGGCCTCATTTTCCGCGGTCGAGCGCACGCAGGACTTGGCGAAGCGGTGGGCGATCGCCTTACCGTGCTCGACGATATAGGGGATGATGTCCTTGCCGAAGTCGCGGCTTGAACCGGGCTCGGCCGCATCGCGGCGCAGCTGCTCCATCAGGAACTTGGTCTTGAACACGTAGATGCCCATCGAGGCCAGGGCAAACTCCGGTTTGTCTGGAATGCCGGGAGGGTCGGCCGGCTTTTCGACGAAGGCGATGATGTTGTCCTTGGCATCGACATGCATGACGCCGAAGCCCGTGGCCTCCATGCGCGGCACTTCGAGGCAGCCGACGGTGACATCGGCGCCGGCGTCGACATGCTGGCGCAGCATCAGCTCGTAGTCCATCTTGTAGATGTGATCGCCGGCGAGGATGACCATGTATTCGGGGCCATAGGCCTCGATGATGTCGATGTTCTGGTAGACCGCGTCGGCCGTGCCTTCATACCACTGGGTTTCCGACACGCGCTGGCTGGCCGGCAGGATATCGAAGCTTTCGTTTCGTTCGGGCCGCAGGAAGTTCCAGCCGCGCTGCAAATGGCGGATCAGCGAATGCGCCTTGTATTGGGTTGCAACCCCAAGGCGGCGGATGCCGGAGTTGAGGGCGTTGGAGAGCGCGAAATCGATGATGCGCGTCTTGCCGCCGAAATAGACCGCCGGCTTGGCGCGCCGGTCGGTCAGTTCCTTGAGGCGGCTGCCGCGCCCGCCGGCCAGCACATAGGCCATGGCGTCGCGGGCCAGCGGCTGGGTTCGTTTCGAGTTTGCCATTTTCTACCCTCCCAAGTTACCCGGTCTCGACATGGCTTGTTCCGCGACCAGTTCAAGCATGATCGTCGACAGCGGCGGCAAGAGCATCGTTGCGGAGATGCCCCCTTCCTCCGCCCGCGCTTCGACGGCGCCGCCATTGCCCTTGCCGGATCCGCCATATTCGGAAGCGTCCGTGTTGATGATCTCGCGCCATGTGCCGGCTTTCGGCAGCGGGACGCGGTAGTTGTCGCGCGGCACCGGCGTGAAATTGGAGATGATCGCGACCGGATTGCCTCCCGGCGCGCTGCGCAGCCAGGCGAAGACGGAATTCTGGCTGTCGTCGACGATCAGCCAGGAAAAGCCTTCCGGCTCGCAGTCGCGGCCGTGCAGGGCCGGTCGCGAGCGGTAGAGATAGTTGAGGTCGCGCACCACCTGCCAGACACCGCGATGCGAGCGGAAATCGAGAAGATTCCAGTCGAGCGCGCGCGCCTCGCTCCATTCGCGGCGCTGCGCGAACTCCTGGCCCATGAACAGCAGCTTCTTGCCGGGGTAGCCCCACATGAAAGCGTAGTAGGCGCGCAATGTCGCGAATTTCTGCCAGTCGTCGCCGGCCATCTTGCCAAGCAGCGTGCCTTTGCCGTGCACGACCTCGTCATGCGAGAGCGGCAGCACGAAATTCTCCGAGAAGGCATAGACCAGGCCGAAGGTAAGGTCGTTGTGGTGGTGTTTGCGGAAGATCGGCTCCTTGGAGAAATACTCCAGCGTGTCGTGCATGAAGCCCATGTTCCACTTGAAGCCGAAGCCCAGCCCGCCTTCATGGACCGGAGCCGAGACCTTCGGCCACGAGGTCGATTCCTCGGCGATGGTCATGACGCCCGGATGGTGGCCGTAGAGCTCCTTGTTCATCTTCTGCAGGAAGCTGACCGCCTCGAGGTTCTCGCGGCCGCCCTTCTCGTTAGGAATCCATTCGCCTGCCTTGCGCGAATAATCGAGGTAGAGCATCGAGGCGACCGCGTCGACGCGCAGGCCGTCGACATGATATTTTTCGGCCCAGAACAACGCGTTGTTGACCAGGAACGACACCACCTCGCGGCGGCCGAAATTGTAGATCGCGGTGTTCCAGTCGGGATGAAAGCCCTGGCGCGGATCGGCATGCTCGTAGAGCGCAGTGCCGTCGAAATGGACAAGGCCGTGCTCGTCGACCGGAAAATGCGCCGGCACCCAGTCGAGGATGACGCCGACGCCGGCACGGTGGGCGCCGTCGACAAAGCGGGCAAAGCCGGCCGGGTCGCCAAAGCGCGCCGATGGCGCATAGAGGCCTGTCGTCTGGTAGCCCCAGGAGGGATCATAGGGATGTTCGGAGATCGGCATGAACTCGATGTGGGTGAAGCCGGTCTCGACGACATAGGGGATCAGCCGGTCGGCCAGTTCATCCCATGACAGAAACGTTCCATCGTCGCGAAGCTGCCAGGAGCCGGCATGGACCTCGTAGATGGAGATGGCCTCGCGCCGGGGATCGGCATTGCGCCAGAAAGTCCGATGCGCCTCGTCGCCCCATTGATGGGCGGGCGACGCAGCGGTCACTGAAGCGGTCGCCGGGCGCAGTTCGGACTTGAAGGCAAACGGATCGGCCTTCAGCGGCAACCTCACGCCATCGGGGCCGATGATCTCGTACTTGTAGGGCCTGCCGGCGCCGATATCGGGGATGAATACCTCCCAGATGCCGGTGTCGCGGCGATCGCGCATCGAATGGCGGCGGCCGTCCCAGTCGTTGAAATCGCCGACCACCGAGACGCGCCTTGCATTGGGGGCCCAGACGGCGAAATGCACGCCGGTGGCGCCTTCGTGCTCGATGACATGCGCGCCGAGCTTGTCGAACAGCCTCAGATGCGAGCCCTCGGCAATGTAGTAATCGTCCATCGGACCGAGCACCGGGCCGAAAGAATAGGGATCCGTCAACCACCAGTCGCCCCCGGCATTCCTGGCGTGATAGCGCAACGGCTGGCGCTTCTTGATCGACAGCTTGCCTTCGAAAAAGCCGCCATCGTCACGCCTGGACAGTTCACCAGCAATCATGCCGGTCAGCGTATAGGCGGTGACGAACTCCGCATGCGGAACGAAACAGCGGGCAAACAGGTTCTTGCCCACCTCATGGACGCCGAGGACCGCAAACGGATTGCCGTGCGTGCCGGCGACAATCGCCGCGACATCGCTGGCCGGGGCCGATCCGTCCGGCCCGCTTGTCGCAGCGGTCGCGCGCGGTTTCCTCATCGGGCAGTGTCCCTCCCCGGGCACCAAATGTTTGTTTTAAGGTATAAATTCGGCGTTTGAACTCACACCCCGGACTACATCGTTCGTGGCCTCATGCAATCACATCAGGCAGGTACGTTCCAGATGTCTTTCGCGTATTGGCGGATCGTGCGATCGGAAGAGAACCAGCCGACGCGCGCGACGTTGCGGATTGCCCTGGCGTACCAGTCCGGACTGTTGCGCCAGACGGCATCGACGTCTCGCTGGCAAGCGGCATAGGCGTCGAAATCCGCCGCGACCATGAACCAGTCGCTGTCGTAGAGACCATTGATGAGATCGCGGTAGCGGTTGGGATCATCGGGCGAAAAGACGCCCGATGAAACGGCCGCGAGCGCCTGCGACAGTTCGGGCGATGCCTCGATGACGCCACGCGGATCGTAGCCATTGTTGCGGCGCTCGGCGACCTCCGCCGTGGTCAGGCCGAAGATGAAGATGTTGTCGTCGCCGACGCACTCCTTGATTTCGACATTGGCGCCGTCGAGCGTGCCAATGGTCAGCGCGCCGTTCAGCGCGAACTTCATGTTGCCGGTGCCCGAAGCCTCCATGCCGGCGGTCGATATCTGCTCAGAGAGGTCGGCGGCCGGCATCATGATCTCGGCGAGGCTGACATTGTAGTTCGGCACGAACACCACCTTGAGCAAGCCGCGAACGGCCGGATCGCGGTTGATGACCCTGGCAACGTCGTTGGCCAGTTTGATGATCAGCTTGGCATTGTGGTAGCTGGGCGCCGCCTTGCCGCCGAAGAATTTCACGCGCGGCATCCAGTCGCGCTCCGGGTGCGAGCGGATCTGGTCGTAGAGCGCGACCGCCTCGAGGATGTTCAGGAGTTGGCGCTTGTATTCGTGGATGCGCTTGACCTGGATGTCGAACAGCGCCGAGGGATCAAGCCTGATGCCGAGCCGGTCGGCGACGAGATTGGCCAACTTCACCTTGTTCTGCCGCTTCACTCCGGCGAATTTTTCGCGGAAAGCGGTATCGGCGGCAAAGGCATCGAGCCCCTTGATGGCGTCGATGTCATCCAGGAAGCGGTCGCCGATCGCCTCGCGGGCGAGTGCGGTCAGACCTGGGTTGCACTGGATCAGCCAGCGCCGCGGCGTGATGCCGTTGGTCTTGTTGTTGATGCGGTCGGGATAAAGCGTGTGCAGGTCGGCGAACACCGTTTCCTTCATCAGCTCGGTGTGCAGCGCAGAGACCCCATTGATCGAATGCGAGCCGACGAAGGCGAGATTGCCCATGCGCACGCGACGGTCGCCATTCTCCTGGATCAGCGAGATGCGGCTGATCTGCTCGCCGGAGAACTGATTGGTGGCGCGCGCCTCGAGCAGCACCTGCGCATTGATGGCGTAGACGATCTGCATGTGGCGCGGCAAAAGCCGCTCGAACAGCGGCACCGGCCAGCTTTCCAACGCCTCCGGCAGCAGCGTGTGGTTGGTATAGCCGAAGGTGCGTTTGGTGGTGTCCCAGGCCTGGTCGAAATCCATGCCGTGGACGTCCATCAGGAGGCGCATCAGCTCCGGCACGGCGATCGCCGGATGGGTGTCATTGAGGTGGATTGCCGCCTTGTCGGGCAGCGACTTCAGGTCGCCATATTGACTGAGATGCCGCTGCACGATGTCCTGCAAAGAGGCGGTGGAGAAAAAATATTCCTGCCGCAGCCTGAGTTCCTGCCCTGCCATGTGGGAATCGGCGGGATAGAGCACGCGCGACAACGCGTCGGCCTTGTTGCTTTCGGCGAGTGCGCCGATGTGGTCGCCAGCATTGAACTTGTCGAGCAGGATCGGATCGACCGGCATGCCCGACCAAAGCCGCAAGGTGTTGACGCGGTTCCCCCGCCAGCCGACGACAGGTGTGTCGTAGGCGACGGCCAGCACATGCTCGGTCGGCTTCCAGACATGGCGTTCCAGCCGGCCATCCCTGGTGGTGACCGATTCCACCGAGCCGCCGAACCCGACCTCGAACGACCGTTCGCGGCGTTCGAACTCCCAGGGGTTACCGTGATCGAGCCAAGTTTCGGGCAATTCTACCTGCCAGCCGTCATGTATCTCCTGGCGGAACATGCCGTTGGCGTAGCGGATACCGTAGCCATGCGCGGGAATATCGACGGTGGCCATGCTTTCCATGAAGCAGGCGGCGAGCCGGCCGAGGCCGCCATTGCCAAGTGCTGCATCCGGCTCGAGCGTGGCGATGAGGTCGAGTTCCACACCCAGCGACGACAACGCCTCGCGCATGTTCTCCATCAGGCCGAGATTGGAGAAGGCGTCACGCATCAGGCGGCCGATGAGGAACTCCAGCGAGAGGTAATAGACGCGCTTTTCCTGCTGGGCGTAGGCCTCTTTCGTCGCCTGCATCCAGCGATCGACGATGCGGTCGCGCACGACCTTGATCGAGGCGGTCAGCCAATCGTACTGGGTGGCGACGGTGGTGTCCTTGCCGACCCTGTATTTGAGGGCCATCAAGACTTCTCTTGCGAGCGTCTTAGGGTCGGGATTTTCAAGCAGTGGCGGGAGGGGGTCGGATGTCATCGTGCGCGTCATGCTGCCTCTCGTGCGGTTGCCACGATCATACCGGCTTTCATCATTCATCCCAGCCCATGCTACCGCATCGCAGCAAACGTTCAATCGATTTAAGTAAGTCGGAGGCGACTTACCCAGCGGCAATGTGGCAGTTCAGGCCGCCAGCGTCGCCTCCGGCGGCGTCTTTGCCCCGGTCATGAAGGCGACGGCATCGGACATTGTATGTTGTTTGGGATCGATGACGCACAGCCGACGACCCAGCCGATGGATGTGGATGCGGTCTGCCACTTCGAAGACATGCGGCATGTTGTGCGAGATCAGCACGATCGGCAGGCCGCGCTTCTTCACGTCGAGGATGAGTTCCAGCACGCGGCGGCTTTCCTTGACGCCAAGTGCTGCCGTCGGCTCGTCCATGATGACCATCTTGGAGCCGAAAGCGGCGGCGCGCGCCACTGCCACGCCCTGGCGCTGGCCGCCCGACAGCGTCTCCACCGCCTGGCTGATGTTCTGGATGGTCATCAGGCCGAGTTCAGTCAGCTTGTCGCGGGCGCGCTTTTCCATCGCCGGACGGTCGAGCATGCGAAGCCATTGGCCGACAAAGCCGGGCTTGCGGATCTCGCGGCCGAGAAACATGTTGTCGGCGATCGACAGCGCTGGGGACAGCGCCAGGTTCTGGTAGACGGTCTCGATGCCGGCTTCGCGAGCCTCCATGGGCGACTTGAAGGCGACCGGTTTGCCCTCAAGCCGGATTTCGCCTTCATCGGGCACCACAGCGCCTGAAATCGCCTTGATGAGCGACGACTTGCCGGCGCCGTTGTCACCGATAACAGCGAGGATTTCGCCGGGGTAGAGGTCGAAATCGGCATTGTCCAAGGCGGTGACGCGGCCGTAGCGCTTGACCAGTCCACGAGCGGTGAGGATAGGGTCCTGGGTCATGCCGAAACCTTTCTGATCCATTGATCGACCGCCACGGCGCCGATGATCAGCACGCCGGTGAGCAGCACCTTCCATTGCGGATCGGCGCCCAGCATGTTGAGGCCCATGGAGACGACACCGACGATCATCGCGCCGAACAGCGTGCCGAGGATCGAGCCGCGGCCGCCGAAAAGAGAAATACCGCCGATCACCGTGGCGGTGATCGCCTGCAGATTGTAGTCGGTCACGGCGGCCGACGGCGAGATCGACCCATTGCGACCGATGGAGACCCAGGCGGCGAAAGCGGCGATCAGCCCGGCCAGGGTATAGACCGTCATGAGCACCTTCTTGGTCTGGATACCCGACAGTTTCGCCGCCTCCTGGTCGTCGCCGACAGCGTAGACATGGCGGCCCCATGCCGTGTGATTGAGCACGTACCAAAGGAGCAGCACGAGCGCGACCATCGCAATCACGCCGGCCGTCAGCACAGCGGTGCCGACCTTGAAGCTGAGCGCGAACAGATGCAGCAGCGGTGCCTGAACGTCGACGTCGGTGTCGCGGATCGTCTCATTGGCCGAATAAATGAAGTTCGTCGCCATGACGATGTTCCAGGTGCCGAGTGTCACGATGAATGGCGGCAGTTTCATGTAGGCGACAAGCACCCCGTTGAGCAGCCCGCAGGCAGCACCCGCGGCAAGTCCGATCGCTACGGCAAGGACGCTCGGCAGGCCGTAGCTGACGGCGCAATTGCCCATGATCACGGCCGAAATCACCATGATGACGCCAATCGAAAGGTCGATGCCGGCGGTGAGGATGACCAGGGTCTGGGCGGCACCCAGAATGCCGACGATGGCGATCTGCTGCAGGATCAGCGTCAGCGTGTAGGACGAGAAGAAACGCCCGCCAATGGTGAGGCCGAACACGATGATCGCCAGGACCAGAACGATCAGCGGCACCGCGGCCGGCGTCGAATGCAGAAAATGCTGGATGCGTCTGACCGCCGATTTATGCTCGTCAAACGCGGCAACGCTCGTGTCGCTGCCTGAGAGAACCTTCTCGAATTCCTGAGCTTGAGACATGTTTCCTCCCCGTAGGGTATCAGCCACGCGGCGACACCCGTCCACGCCTTTCCGGTCTCCTGCCGGGATTGTTCGCGGTCACGCGACCATCGTCCACCCGAAGCGGCCGGGGATCAAGTCCGGCCGCTCCGTTTTTCGTTGCCAGTCAGACCGGCATCAGCCCCAGCACTTGGCGAGGCCTTCCTTGGTGTCGATGGACTTCACGCCATTGGCCGGCTTGTCGGTCACCAGATTGACGCCGGTGTCGAAGAAGTTCTTGCCTTCGGTCGGCTTCGGCTTGGTGCCGTCCTTGGCGAAGTTGGCGATGGCCTCGATGCCGAGCGCCGCCATCTGCAGCGGATATTGCTGCGATGTCGCGCCGATGACGCCTTCGGCCACCGACTTCACGCCGGGGCAGCCGCCATCAACGGAGACGATCAGCACCTGGCTTTCCAGGCCGACGGCCTTGAGCGCCTGATAGGCGCCGACCGCGGCCGGCTCGTTGATGGTGTGGATGACGTTGATGGTGTTGTCCTTCTGCAGAAGGTTCTCCATCGCCTTGCGGCCGCCCTCCTCATTGCCGTTGGTGACGTCATGGCCGACGATGCGCGCGTCATCCTCGTCGCCGATCTTGTTAGGATCCTTCACGTCGATGCCGTAGCCCATCATGAAGCCCTGGTCGCGCAGCACGTCCACGGTCGGTTGCGAGGGGGTCAGGTCGAGAAAGCCGATCTTGGCGTCCTTGGCCTTGTCGCCGAGCGTCGCGGCGGCCCAGGCGCCGATCAGCTTGCCGGCCTCCAAATTGTCGGTGGCAAAGGTCGCGTCGGCGGCGTCGATCGGATCGAGCGGCGTGTCGAGCGCGATCACCAGCAGGCCGGCGTCACGCGCCTTCTTCACGGTCGGCACGATGCCCTTGGTGTCGGACGCGGTGATGAGGATGCCCTTGGCGCCGTCGGCGATGCAGCTCTCGATCGCCGCGACCTGGCTTTCGCTGTCGCCGTCGATCTTGCCGGCATAAGTCTTGAGGTCGACACCAAGCTCCTTGGCCTTGGCGGTCGCACCCTCCTTCATCTTGACAAAGAAGGGATTGGTGTCGGTCTTGGTGATCAGGCAGGCGCCGACACCGGCCGCGGATGCGGACGAGGCGAATGCCATCAGGCCCAGAGCGGCCGCCGCAAAAACGGTGGACTTCAACAGTTTTGTATTGGTCACGATTTCCTCCCAGTGGAACATTTCAGATGCCGGCCAACCGGCACCCCTCCGGCATCCAAGCAACCTCTCCCGGTACGGATGCCTGCCTCAAATGACACCAGACCAATCTCTCTGTCAATAATTAAATCACTCTTATTTATTATTGACAGCCTTGCGCCGTTCGCACATTCTGTTCCAGAAGCCTCGAGGGGAAATGACGGGAGGAACAGGGGTGGAGACGGCCACTGCCAGGCATGGTTCGCCCGAGGCGAATGAGAGCCTTATTCACCGTGGTACCAACCAGAGCGGCATGCGGGACCACAATGAGCGGCTGGTGCTGTCGCTGGTGCGCCAGCATGGCAGCCTGGCGAAGTCCGACATCGCCCGCATGACCGGACTGTCGGCGCAAACCGTCTCCGTGATCATGCGCGAGCTCGAGGAGGAAAGCCTGTTGCTGCGGCAGGCGCCGCTGCGCGGCAAGATCGGCCAGCCCTCCATCCCCATGGCGCTCAATCCCGAAGGCGCGTTCTTCATCGGCCTGAAGATCGGCCGCCGCAGCGCCGAACTCGTGCTGATCGATTTCCTCGGCAATGTACGTTCGATGCTGCAGCATTCCTACCGCTACCCTGCCCCGCGCGAGACGGTGGAATTCGTCACATCAGGCATGAAGAAGATGCGTGGCGAGCTTTCGCCCGCGCAGGACAAACGCATAGCGGGACTCGGCATCGCCATGCCGTTCGAGCTCTGGAACTGGGCCGATACCGCCGGCGCGCCGCGCGACGTCATGGACGAATGGCGCCATCGCGATATCCGCGCCGACATCCAGGCGCAATGCGATTTTCCGGTCTATCTGCAGAACGACGCCACTTCGGCCTGCGGCGCGGAACTGGTCTTCGGCCAGGCAGGCGCCCCGCGTGATTTCGTCTATTTCTATATCGGCGCCTTTGCCGGCGGCGGCATCGTCCTCAACGGGCGGCTCTTTGGCGGCCCGACCGGCAACGCCGGCGCGCTGGGCTCCATGCCGGTGCCCGGACCGGAGGGAAAGCCGACCCAATTGATCGACGTGGCTTCGATCGCCATGCTCGAAAAAGCGCTCAATGCACGTGGCGTCGAGGCTTCGCATCTGTGGACGTCGCCCGAGGACTGGGGCGAGATCGGCGCCGAGCTCGACGACTGGATTACAAACGCCTCGCGGGCGCTCGCCTATGCCATCGTCGCGGCATCGTCCGTCATCGACTTCGAGGCGGCGGTGATCGACGGCTGGATGCCGACGCAGGTGCGCCGCAGGCTGGTCGACGCCGTCATCGCAACCATCGACACGGTCGATGCCGAGGGATTGAAACTGCCAAACGTCCGCGAAGGCACCGTCGGTATTCACGCGCGCGCTCTCGGGGGCGCCAGCCTGCCACTATCCGAGCGCTTCCTGATCGGTTCGACCACGATTTCCAGGAGCATCTGAATGCTGATCGGAATTCCGGCGCTGCTCGGTCCGGAGCTTCTGGCGATCCTGCGTGCGATGGGGCATGGCGACGAAATCGCCCTGGTCGATGGAAACTACCCGGCCGAAGAGCAGGCAAAGCGGCTGGTGCGGGCCGACGGCCACCATCTCATTCCGGTGCTGGACGCCATATTGAGCGTGCTGCCCGTCGATGACGTCGTGCCGGAGGCGCTGTTTCGCGCCTCGGCCAAGGGCGACCCCTCGCTCGCCGATCCCGTGCATCATGAAATCGAAGTGCTGTGTGCAAAACGCGCGCCCGGGCGCAAGGTGGTTGCGCTGGCCGGTGCCGACTTCTATGCACGCGTCAGGGCCGCGCACGCCATCGTCGCGACCAGCGAACCCAGGCTCTACGCCAACATCATCATCCGCAAGGGCGTGATCCATCCGCCGGAGACGACAAGACAATGATCCTTTGCTGCGGCGAGGCCCTGATCGATATGCTGCCGCGCACGACGACGGAGGGAGAACGGGCCTTCGCACCCTATGTCGGCGGCGCGGTGTTCAACACCGCCATTGCGCTCGGCCGGCTGGGCGCTCCTGCCAGCTTCTTCTCGGGCCTGTCGTCGGACCTGTTCGGCGGCCAGCTCCGCGAAGCGCTCGGGGCGAGCAAGGTCAGTTCCACCTATGCGCACACTTCGCCCCGGCCGACGACGCTCGCCTTCGTGCGGCTGAACGATGGCCAGGCAACCTACACTTTCTACGATGAGAACACCGCCGGGCGCATGCTGACCGGCGAGGATCTGCCGCAACTTGGTCCGGAGATCGAGGCCATGCTGTTCGGCGCCATCAGCCTTATTTCGGACCCGGCGGGGGCCGCCTACGAGGAATTGATGAAGCGCGAGCATGGTCGTCGCGTCATGATGCTCGACCCCAACATCCGGCCGAACTTCATCCCGGACAAGGCAAAGCATCTGAAGCGTATCCGCGAGATGATGGCGATGGCCGATATCGTGAAACTCTCGGATGAAGATCTTCACTGGTTCGACGAAGCCGGCTCGCACGAGGACGTCGTGCGCAACTGGCTCGACCGCGGACCCAAGCTGATCGTCGTCACCCATGGCAGCGAAGGCGCCGTCGGCTACACCAGGGACCACACGGTCAGCGTAACGCCGCGAAAAGTCGAGGTGGTCGATACGGTCGGCGCCGGTGATACGTTCAATGCCGGCATCCTCGCCTCGCTGCATGAGCAGGGCCGGCTAACGAAAGCGGCGATTTCAGGCCTTTCCGAGGACGCCATCCGTGCGGCCCTGACACTCGGCGCCAAAGCGGCGGCGGTGACGGTATCGCGGGCCGGCGCCAATCCGCCCTGGCGCCATGAGATCGCCTGAGTGGCGCGCCAGAGGAAACGAATCCAAATTAACAGGTTCCTTGGAACCTTCGCCGGCGCGCTGTTGATGAGGCAGTAAAGAAAACCCGCCTGTGCGGCGGGTCCTTGGCGCAACTCAGCACCATAGGCAGATATGTAGCATAGTTGCCTTCACCCCGTCAAGAAAAAATTCCTATCTTCGGATAGTTGCCGCACTGCGGACTGGCCGTTCTCAGGCCTTGGCTGACCCAAGTTCGGGCCGTGGTAAGGCCCAACATGGATTGAGCCGGCCGATCACTTTATGTTTAGCAGGGTCGACTCTGGGGTTATAAGGCCGTAATTGCGCCGCACGAATCCCGGATTTCCGGCGTCCGGCTGACCGACACCGAAAAATGCGGTAACAGACTGCCACGACCGGGCAATTTGTCGCTCCGCGCGCCCGGCTTTCTCGGCAGGCGCAATTCTGGTACCAGCGGGTCGAGGCCAGACCGCCCGGTTAAAATCGTTTGAGGACGACATGCAGTTCATCGATCTTGGCGCACAGCGCGAACGAATCCGCGACCGGCTGAAGGCCGCGATCGACCATGTCGTCGAGGACGGCCGCTATATCCTCGGTCCCCAGGTAGCCGAATTCGAGAAAAAGCTCGCCGCCTATGTCGGCGTCAAGCACGTCGTGGCCTGCGCCAACGGCACCGACGCACTGCTTTTGCCGCTGTTCGCCGCCGGGATCGGCCCGGGCGATGCCGTGTTCGTTCCGAGCTTCACCTTTGCCGCCACGGCGGAAGTGGTGGCGCTGGCCAAGGCCGAGCCGGTTTTCGTCGACGTCGATCCCAAGACCTACAACATCGACATCGCCAGCCTCGAGGCGGCGATCACGATGATCAAGAAAGAAGGCCGGCTGAAGCCCAGGGCGATCATTCCGGTCGATCTCTTCGGCCTTGCCGCCGACTACGATGCCATCATGGCGATCGCCCACCGAGAAGGCCTGATGGTGATCGAGGATGCCGCCCAGTCGATGGGCGGTTCGGCGGACGGCAAGATGTGCGGGTCGTTCGCCACGGTCGGCTCGACCAGTTTCTATCCAGCGAAGCCGCTCGGCTGCTACGGCGACGGCGGAGCGATGTTCACCAACGACGACGCCTTGGCCGACAAGCTGCGCTCCTTCGCCTTCCACGGCAAGGGCGAGACGCAATATGACAACATCCGGGTCGGCATCAATTCACGGCTCGACACGCTGCAGGCCGCGATCCTGATCGAAAAGCTCGCCATTCTCGAGGACGAGATGGTTGCCCGGCAAATGGTGGCGAACCGTTATGCCGAAGGGCTTGCTGATGTCGTCACGGCAGCCCGCAACCTGGACGGCAGCCGCTCGGCCTGGGCGCAATACGCCATCGAGACGCCCAAGCGCGACGGGCTGAAGGCTCATCTCGGCGAAAAAGGCATTCCGTCGGTCATCTACTATGTGAAGCCGCTGCACGAGCAGATCGCCTATCGCGACTATCCGAGAACGCCGACCGGCCTTGCCGTATCCGAGCAATTGCCCAAGCGCATCCTGTGCCTACCGATGCACCCCTATCTCAGCGAAGCCGATCAGGACCGGATCATCGAGACAATCCGCAACTATGTCGGATCGAACTCGGCGCAGGCCGCGGCCGAGTAGTTAGCCGGCTTCAGGCGGGCTTGCCCCTGCCCTGCCGCTGGCGATGAAATGCGGATTGGCGAAATCCGCATCGCCGCCCTGGTTTCGCTTGCCATACATCAAGGGCTGTCCGTCCAGCGTGCGCGTGATGCCGCCGGCGGCGCGCAGCACGGCATCGCCGGCCGCGGTATCCCACTCCATGGTACGACCGAAGCGCGGATAAATGTCCGCCTCGCCATTGGCGACCAGACAGAATTTCAGCGACGAGCCGACAGAGACGATCTCGGCGACGCCTAGGTCGCGAATATAGGCTTCGGTTTCGGGCGTATTGTGGGAGCGGCTCGCAACCACAGCCAGCGGCGTCGCAGCCGCCCTCACCGAAATCGGCCGGCGAGAAGCGATGCGGTAGTCGTCATCTATTTCGAGGAATTCCGCCTTGCCCGGCAGCCCGGAAAAGAACCGGCCCGTGCAGGGCGCGAAAACGACGCCGACTTCCGGCACGCCGTGGCGGACAAGCGCGATGTTGACGGTGAAATCGGTGCGGCGATTGACGAATTCCTTGGTGCCGTCCAGCGGATCGATCAGGAAGAAAGCCCCGTCCAGGTCCGGCGGCACGATGCCGGCGGATGCTTCCTCCTCGGCCACGCAGGGAATGTCGGGAAAGGCCGCACGCAATCCGGCCAGAATGATCTTCTCGCTCTCGCGGTCCGCCTCGGTCACCGGCGAGGAATCTGATTTCTGGTCGACCGCGCAGCCGGCGTGGAACACACGCATGACCTCGCGGCCGGCCGCCAAAGCGAGCCCCTCGAAAATTTCGAGCATCGACCTGTCGTCAGATGCCGCCGCCATTGTCGTATTGGTCTTCGGCAATGTCACGCTCGTTCAGCCAGTGTTCCAGGGCATCTACCATCTCCTCGGCCGATTTGCCGAGCGTCTTCAGATGGATTTCCGGTTTTTCCGGCGCTTCGTAAGGCGAGTCGACACCGGTGAAGTTCTTGATCTCGCCATTGAGCGCGCGGGCGTAGAGGCCTTTCGGGTCACGCCTGGCGCATTCCTCGAACGGCGTGTCGACGAACACTTCGACGAACTCGCCTTCGGCCATCAATTCGCGGGCCATGCGCCGCTCGGCGCTGAAGGGCGAAATGAAGGAAACGATGACGATCAGCCCTGCATCGGCCATGAGGCGGGCCACTTCGGCGACGCGGCGGATGTTTTCGACGCGGTCGGCGTCGGTAAAGCCGAGATCGCGGTTGAGGCCGTGGCGGACATTGTCGCCGTCGAGAATGTAGGTATGGCGCCCGGAGGCGAACAGCTTCTTCTCGAACAGGTTGGCGATGGTCGATTTGCCCGAGCCCGACAGCCCCGTGAACCAGAACACGGCGGGCCGCTGGTTCTTGATGTCGGCACGTACCCGCTTGCCGACATCGAGCGATTGCCAATGGATGTTCTCGGCACGGCGCAGCGAATGCAGGATCATGCCGGCGCCGACCGTGGCGTTGCTGATGCGGTCGATCAGGATGAACGCGCCGGTTGTACGGTTCTCGGCGAAGGTGTCGAAAGCGATCGGCGTGCGCGTCGAAATGTTGCAGATGCCTACTTCGTTCATCTCGAGCGACTTGGCAGCTTCACGGGCGAAGTCATTGACATTGACCCGGTATTTCAGGTCGGTGACCGTGGCGCTGGTCTGGTCGGTCTCGGTGCGCAGGATATAGGAGCGGCCCGGCAGCAGCGCATGTTCGTCGAACCAGACGATGTTGGCGGCGAACTGGTCGGCGACCTGCGGGCGTGCGGCAGGCGCCACCAGCATGTTGCCCCTGGAAATCTCGACCTCGTCATCGAGGACAAGCGTGATGGCCTGGCCGGCCACGGCCTGGGCGAGGTCGCCACCCTGCGCGACGATGCGCCTGACGCGGGAGGATTTGCCCGATTTGGCGACGACGACCTCGTCGCCTTGCGAGATCGCGCCCGAGGCGATCGTTCCGGCGAAGCCGCGAAAATCGAGATTGGGGCGGTTGACGTACTGCACCGGAAAACGGAACGGTAACTCGGCCGCGGCCTCGTCGACCGAAACGGTTTCGAGATGTTCGATCAGCGTCGGGCCGGAATACCATTCCATCCTGTCGGAGCGGCCGGTGACGTTGTCGCCGTAGCGCGCCGACATCGGGATCGGCACGATGGTCTCAAAGCCGAGATCGCGCGAAAACTGCTGATAGTCCTGCGTGATCCGGTCGAAGACCGCCTTATCGAAATCGACGAGATCGATCTTGTTGACGGCCAGCACGATATGGCGGATGCCGAGCAGCGAGGCGATGATCGAGTGGCGCCTGGTCTGGCGCAGCACGCCTTGCCGCGCATCGATCAGCACGATTGCCAGGTCGGCGGTGGACGCGCCGGTCGCCATGTTACGCGTGTACTGCTCGTGGCCGGGCGTGTCGGCGACAATGAATTTGCGCTTTGGCGTGGCGAAGAAGCGATAGGCGACGTCGATGGTGATGCCTTGCTCGCGCTCGGCTTCGAGACCGTCGACCAGCAGTGCGAAATCGATGTCGTCGCCGGTCGTGCCGTGCTTGCGCGAATCGCGTTCGAGCGCGGCAAGCTGGTCCTCGAAAATCTGCTTGGTGTCGGAGAGCAGACGGCCGATCAGCGTCGACTTGCCATCGTCGACGGAGCCGCAGGTGAGGAAGCGCAGCAGCGACTTCTTCTCCTGCGCCGCCAGATAATCGCGGACGCCGTCGGTAGGTGCGAGGCTCTTTGCCATGATGTGGCGCATGGTCAGAAATACCCCTCGCGCTTCTTCTTTTCCATCGAGCCGGCTTCGTCCCGGTCGATCAGGCGGCCCTGCCGTTCGGAGGTGCGCGCGGTCAGCATCTCGCCGACGATAGCTTCCAGCGTGTCTGCTTCCGATTCGATGGCGCCGGTCAGCGGGTAGCAGCCGAGCGTGCGGAAGCGCACCAGCCGATTCTCGATCGCCTCACCGGGGCGCAATTTCATGCGATCGTCGTCCTTGAGGATGAGCATGCCATCGCGTTCCACGACCGGCCGCTGCTTGGCGAAATAGAGCGGCACGATCGGGATGTTCTCCTGCAGGATGTACTGCCAGATGTCGAGCTCGGTCCAGTTGGACAGCGGAAAGACGCGGATCGATTCACCCGTGGCGATGCGGGTGTTGAAGATCTTCCACATTTCGGGACGCTGGTTCTTCGGATCCCAGACGTGCTGGGCGTTGCGGAAGGAAAAGATGCGCTCCTTGGCGCGCGATTTTTCCTCGTCGCGGCGGGCGCCGCCAAAGGCGGCATCGAAACCGTATTTGTCGAGCGCCTGGCGCAGCGCCACGGTCTTCATCACATGGGTGTGCGTGTTCGAGCCATGATCGAAGGGATTGATGTTGTCGCGCACGCCATCCTGGTTGACGTGAACCAGGAGATCGAAACCGAGTTTTTGCGCCATCTGATCGCGAAAGGCGATCATCTCGCGAAATTTCCAGGTTGTATCGACATGAAGGAACGGAAAGGGCGGCTTGGCGGGATAGAATGCCTTCATCGCCAGGTGCATCAGCACGGACGAATCCTTGCCTACGGAATAGAGCATGACCGGCTTGGCGAAGGCGGCCGCGACTTCACGGAATATGTGGATTGACTCGGCCTCAAGCCGCTGCAGGTGCGTAAGCGCTGTTGTCATGGCCTGTCTAGCGTTCTCTCGTGCCTTCCGACAGAAGACCTGGCATCAAATCATCGGGCTTCCCGCCCGGTTCAAGCTTGCTTCTGGACAATGTTATTCTTGCGGGCGTTCTAGCAGATCGCCGCTGCCCAGAACAATGCAAGACGCGCCTGGCAAGGAGTGGTTCGGGAATGAATTTTCCATCCATGCGTCAAAATGCGGAAATTCCTGCTTGTCACGCCGGCGGCTGAGAAAATGCGGGGGAAAAAATTGCTTGATGAAAAGCACGCAGTCTTCGCCGCGCCCAAATCCGATCGTCTGCCAGCGACTATCGATTTTCGGTGGCAATCGGCCTTGATGCACTTTCAGAAAAAGACCCAAGCCGCTATACCGGCCCCTGAAAGCGGGCAGATGCACGATGCGACACGGGCAATTTCGGCAGGGCTATGTTCGCCGCCGTCAGACAATCCGCCGTGTGAAGCGTCCGAGAATGGTGAGCCGCCCTTGAGCCAGCTTTCATCGATAAGACGGCAGTTCTCGCCCGCGCGGATCAATATCTATTTTTCCATCGCTTGCTTCTTTTTTCCACCGGTCCTGGGGTCTGTGGTGAGCTTCGTGTTCAACGGCGGCGGCCTGTGGTCGGTTCTTTTGATCGCCTCGAAAAAGAGGCGCTTCAACATCGACCGGGCGATGATGGCGCTCACGATCGCGATCTATGCCTATTGCGCGGCAAATCTCCTGGCTTCGCTCGCCAATAACGCAATTGTCAGGGATGCGCCGCATCTGATCCCGCTCGTCACCTTCCTGTTTTTCCCCCTCTCCTATTCAACCTGGAGCATTACGCAGAAAACAACCCTTGTCCGGATCATAATACTCAGCAGCATGGCCGCCTGTTTCGTCGCGCTGCTATTGGCGATCATCCAGCAATATTGGATCGGGATGAGGGCGGAGGGCGGAGCGGGAAATGCGATCGTGTTCGCCACGGTCGTCTGCCTTGCAGTAATGGCCTGCGTGGCCGGTGCCCTGTCGGGCATCGAAAGACACAAGAGTGCGCTGATCTGCGCAGCGCTCGGCGGAACGATCGCCATCATCTATTCCGGCACGCGCATCATCTGGCTGGCGCTGCTGATTTCCGGCATTGCCGTGCTGTTGATCAACCAGCATTGGCTGAAAGGGAAGAATGCCGTCCGTCTGCTGCTTCTGCTGGCGGCGATCGGCGTCGCGGTCGCCGCTATCGGCTTCCATACAATATCCGACAGATTTGATTTTCTGCGCTCTGATTGGGACGCGCTTGGGGCGCACGGCAATTCCGACACCTCGCTTGGAATACGTGTTGCCCTCTGGGACATCGGCCTGAAGGCATTCCGCGACATGCCCTTGTTCGGACACGGAGTGGGCGCCAACCAGCTCTTGATCAGGCAGGGCTTCCAAGACCTGTTCGCGAAAACGGCAGGTTTCAATCATTTCCACAATGGCTTCCTGACGGCATTGGTACAGGCGGGCATCCTGGGCGCCGTGACTTTGGCGGCGATCTTTGTCGTCGCCGGCAGAAACGCCGCCCTGGTCCTGCGCAACAGCGCCGACCCGATCGAGCGCTTTGGCGCCACCATGGTCGTCGTCATGGTGATCACCTACCTGACGGCTGGGATGACAGGCATCCTGGTCGGCCAAGACATCCTGGATTCGGTGTTCATGGTCTTCCTGGTATCCGGGACCTATCTTGCGTCGGGACGTCAGGCCCCGTTGCCGGAAGAGATGCCGCTTCCGCCAGTCACGCAATAGCGGCTCCGGGCAAGGCAATGAAGGTCTTGGTCACAGGCGCATCGGGCTTCATCGGACGCCTTGTCGTGCAAAGGCTTTGCGAGGCAGGGGTGGAGGTTCGCCTCGCCTCGCGCTACCCAGAAAGGCTCGCTTCGGGCAGCGACATCGTCGCCTTGCCGCGTTTCGATGCGCCGGCCGAGGCCTTCCTTGCCGTCACCCGCGATGTCACGGACGTCGTTCATTGCGCCGGCCTGAACAATGATCACGGCGGTGCCACCGAAGCCGACTACCGAGCCGCCAACGCGGAACTGAGCGCGCGGCTGGCGCATGCGGCTGCCATGCAGGCAAGCGGACGCTTCATCCAACTGTCATCGGTCCGGGCCGTGATCTGCGCCCGCGTCAGCGCAACGATCGACGAGCATACGGTCCCCGATCCGCAATGCGCCTACGGGCGCTCGAAACGCGAAGGCGAGATCAGGGTCCTGGACGCCTATGCATCGCACGGCCGCGCCGACGCCGCCGTGCTGCGCCTGCCTGCCGCCTACGCAAGCGGCATGAAGGGCAATCTGGCAATGCTGATGCGCCTGGCCGGTACGGGCCTGCCGCTGCCGACAGGTATTCTGACAGGAACCCGCTCGCTGGTGTCGGCCGACG
Source organism: Mesorhizobium sp. B2-6-4 (assembly GCF_006441495.1). Classification (NCBI taxonomy): domain Bacteria; kingdom Pseudomonadati; phylum Pseudomonadota; class Alphaproteobacteria; order Hyphomicrobiales; family Phyllobacteriaceae; genus Mesorhizobium; species Mesorhizobium sp. B2-6-4. The sequence goes on along the minus strand of NZ_VFUE01000003.1, from coordinate 187,933 downwards.
CAGCGGCGCAAGCCGTGCGGCATTTGTTGGCTCATCCGGGGCCGCTTAGCCCTGCCTATATAGCCAGCGATGTGCCTCCGGTGTCGGTGGCAGCCGTCGTAAGCGCCTTCCGTAAGGGACTTGGGCGGCCGGTGCGCCTGGCTGCCGTACCGGCCAGCCTGATGCGGATGGCCGCGGTGGCGCTAGGCAAGCGGGCGTTTTGGGAGAGCATGACGGCGACACAGATATGCGACCCTTCCCTGCTCATCTCGCAGGGCTGGCTGCCGGAAACAGCGACGCTTGATCGTCTAAGCGAAATCGCGGCGCGCAGCAGGCAAGCTCAACCTGGATAAATCGTCGCGATCAGGATGCGAAGATCAAGGCCGATCGAGGCGACCTTGAGATAGTCGGCATCGGTTTCGGCCAATAGGGCCGGGTCCGACATGTCGATGCCCTTGACCTGAGCCAGGCCGGTGATGCCGGGAAGCGCCGATGAAACGCCCAGCCGTCGGCGGCACTCGATCAGCTCGGTTTGCGTCGGCAGACAGGGACGCGGTCCGACCAAGCTCATCTCGCCCTTCAGAACATTCCAGAACTGCGGCAGCTCATCGAGCTTGAACTTCCGCAGGGTCTTTCCGGCCGGCGTCACGGCATTCGCCGGCGCCTCGTGCGAAGGCAAGGATGGCGTGCCGACATACATCGTGCGCAATTTGTGACAGCGAAAGAGCACGCCATCGCGGCCAACCCGCGTTTGAGAAAAGATGGCCGGACCGGGCGACGATATACGAACAGCCAGGACAGCGAGCGCCAGGACGGGTGACGTGACCAGGAGCAGCAGCGCCGCGCCGGCAAGATCGAAGATTTGCTTGGCTGTCTTCATGAACCGCCGATAGTGCTCGTTGCCAAAACCAAAGACGAAATACGAATCCGCTCGACGTAGCATGAGGCTATCGCTCGACCAAGCTCGACCCCCCTCGCCTGCTCGGATGCGCCCGCAGAGGAATGCCAGCCAGCGCCCCAGGGTCCCGAAGGTCCGCCGATAAATGCCGCTCTTGCGCAGATTGCTCAAGCGCCGAAGAAGGCCAGGGTCTTTTGAAGCATCAGTTCGCCTGCCCGGCCGCTTTCGGGATCACGGCCTCAGGCACGTCCCCTCTTACCTTCTTGGTATGGTCAAGACCCGCAAGCACAGCGAGCGAGGATGCCTTGTCCTGGCTCTTCACGGATTGCTGCAGGGCCGCAAGCGCCGCCTGGACATCGGACCATTCCGCGACATCGGTGCTCAGGCCAAAAATCTTGGAAATGCCGAGTTCGACCAGCTCCTCATCCTCACCATGCAACGTTTCATGGAGTTTTTCACCCGGCCGGATTCCGGTGAAGCGAATGGGGATGTCCGTGTATGGGCTTTTTCCGGACATGCGGATCATCGTCTCGGCAACTTCGAGGATCGGCACCGGTTTGCCCATGTCGAGCATGTAGACGGCGTAGTCGTCGCCGGCTTTCCGCGAGGCGGCATCGGCCGCGGACATGATGACGAGGTCGACGGCTTCGGCCACGGTCATGAAATAGCGCGTCATGCGCCGGTCGGTTATGGTGACCGGACCTCCGGCCTCGATCTGTGCCTGGAATATGGTTGCGACCGAGCCATTGCTGCCAAAGACATTGCCGAACCGAACGGCTATGAACTTGGTGGCGGGGCGCCGTGCGCCGGGCTCGCCGGCGGGCGTTTCATGCAAGGCGCTGACGATCTGTTCGGCCGCCCGCTTCGTCAGGCCCAGCACGGATGTCGGGTCCACGGCCTTGTCGCTCGAAACAAGCACGAATTGCTTGACGCCGCATTTGGCGGCAACCTCGGCACAGACAAGCGTTCCGAAGACATTGGTCTGGATGGCCGAATCCCAGTTTTCCTCGAGCAAAGGCACATGCTTCAGTGCCGCGGCGTGGAAAACGATGTCCGGCTTGAACTCGGTGACGACACGCGTCATCTGGCGCCGGTCGGCGACATCGACAATGCGGACCTTGAGGCGGTCATGGTCCTTCTCTTCGACGTATTGGCTCAACTGGAAAATGCCGAACTCGGAATTGTCGGCAACCAGCACCGCCTCCGCGCCCAGTTCCAGTGACCTCTTGACCAGGGTGCGGCCGATGGAACCGGCGCCGCCGGTGACCAGGACGCGCTTGCCGCCGACGAAGGCCCCGATGCGTTCGATGTCGGACGGAACCGTGGGGCGGCGCAGGATCGTTTCCATCTCGACCTCGTCGAGAACGAGCTTTCCCTCCTGGCCGAGCTGCGAAAGCCCCGAGAACTGCACCACCGCTATGTCGCCTTGCCGGGCAACACGGACGAGCTCCGAATACTCCTCGATCTCATGTTCGGCGCCGCTGCCGAAAATCAGCAGGTCCAGGCTTGTCGTACCCTTGGCGTATTCTTCCAGCACCTCGATCAGGCGGGGGCGGGTGGCCACGACGGGAACGCCCTGGATCCGAGTGCCCTGCGGAACACCGTGCTCAATCGCCATAATCCCTGCAATTGAATACTCTACAGGCTGCGTCGTGCGCGTGAAACGGATGATTACGTCGGCCTCGCTCAGCTTGCCGACAAACACCGCTCTCTTGGTCGAAGCCTTGCCGCGACTCAGAATGCGCCAGCTCGCGCCGTCGCGAAAGAACCGGTAGAAAATCCGGGGCGCCGAGATGATCGTGAAAGAAACCAGGAAGAAGACGATGAACTGGCGCTCATTGAGGCCCGCCACCGGCTGAAAGGAACGAACAAAAAGCGAAACACAGTAAAGGACGATGGTCAGTATTGCGCAGCCCTTCAGGATGTTGAAGAAATCCGGCGTCGAGGCGAAGCGCCACACAGTATTGTAGAGGCCGCAATATCTGAATAACAGATGACTAAGAATAATGATGCTCGCCCAGCAAGCGAAACCCGCTGGAGAGAACGCTTCGAACGACAGCCTCGACTGCGATAAAGTCAGGCTAAGCGCCACCGCCACCAAAACCATGGCGATGTCTTGAATCATGATGATGGCGCGACGCATTGTGGGCCGGAGTCCGGGTACAGCTTCTACATAGGATTTCATCGGACGGTACTGAACTCCAGGCGCGAAGACTTCAATACTAAAGTGGCTCTAGAGCGAATACCATCCGTCACCGGCGGCTTCTTTTTAGTACCAAATCTTCGGCCCCCGCCGCGTGTATCGCATAGCGTGGACTTGAAATCATCGCCAGAGATTTTTTCATAGGTTGGCGGGTGAAGAGAAAGTCCGTTTGATCAAGATCTTGCACATCAACTGCAAAGAGCCCTAGAGTCCGACAGCAACTCAGGATAGAGAGAGGGGTCGGCCGGAGAGGTCAATCCTTGACTACTCTTTGCCCTGGTGCGGTCTGCTCTCGACCTATGGCCTATGGTTCCGCAGATATCAAGCGGTTCGAGAATGCCGGCAGCGCGATCGTGAGGCCATCGCTCGGTCCTTGACGCCAGACGGCTCTCACCCTGTCGACGCGGCTGGGAATGCAGTGTGGATAGCTGGAAGGAAAGGTGAACCGCCCGAAGCGATTTTGCGGTTGACAGCCAAGTCTGCTGCAATATGACGGTCTTCCCTTTACCAGCCAAAGCGAAGTGATGAAGTTTGGATCAAGTGGCCTGCGAGGGTTGGCTTCAGAATTAGTCGGGAAACCCAGCGGCCTTTATACGGAGGCTTTCGCTTGGCGTCTCGTTGCCGATGGGGTCCGATCGAAGGCCAAGGTGTTCGTTGGTCGCGACTTGCGCGATAGCAGTCCGACGATCGCCGCCAACTGCATGGCTGCCTTGGCGGCAAGTGGGTTTCAACCGATCGATTGCGGTGCCATTCCAACGCCAGCCTTGGCGTTGTATGCCGGGCAGCATGACGCAGCGGCGCTCATGGTTACGGGTTCGCACATCCCTGCGGACCGCAATGGCATCAAGTTCTATAGCCCGCGGGGCGAGATCACCAAGGCCGATGAAGCCGCTATGGCACACTATGCTGCCGAACGGCTAGACGCCTATTGCCCCCCGCCGCCAATAGGTACGGCTTTGCCGGGGCATCACGACAATGCGATCGCCGCCTATCGCGCGCGCGCTGATGACATCTTGGAGCCAGGGTCCCTTTCGGGCCTGAGGCTCGGCGTCTATCAGCACAGTTCGGTCGCGGCGGATCTTCTGGTGGAGGTTCTCCGATCCTTTGGCGCAGATGTGACACCTGTCGGGAAATCGGAGACCTTCGTACCCGTCGATACCGAAGCCGTTGACGAAACCACAATTGCAAAGTTCAAGGGTTGGGCGCGAGAATTCCACCTCGACGCCATCGTGTCGACCGATGCCGATGCTGATCGGCCACTGATTGCCGACGAGAATGGTGACCTGTTTCGCGGCGACCTGATCGGCCTCGCCACGGCTCTGTTCCTGCGGGCTGACATCGTGGTGACGCCCGTGACTTCCAATTCAGGTATTTCGAAAGCCTTCGGTTTTACGGTTCTGAGAACGAAGGTCGGATCTCCTTTCGTCGTCGAAGCCATGGAAGCCTCACACCACCCCGGGAAAATCGTTGTGGGCTTTGAAGCCAATGGTGGCGTTCTCTTGGGGTCGGACTGTTCGCTACACGGCAAGACATTGACGGCATTGCCGACACGGGATTCACTGCTCCCCATCCTGGCTGTCCTCGGGATGGTCGCATCGACAAGAAAATCGCTGTCAGGTCTGCGCGCGTTGTGGAATCTTCCGGCCTGTGCAAGCGAACGCCTTGAGAATTTTCCAGTGGAGAGTTCGCGCAGCTTGATGCGTCGGCTCGCGGATCGGCCTGCACTGCAGCGGTTTCTGGCCCCGTTCGGGACTGTTGCTGAAGTTGACGAGACCGACGGCCTAAGGACACAAATGCTGACTGGCGAGATCATCCATCTGCGGCCGTCCGGCAACGCGCCTGAACTTCGCTGTTATTCGGAGGCAGCAGACCCAGGCAGAGCGAGAGCGATTGTGGCGCTGACGCTCGACAGGGCGCAGGCAATCGCATCCACAAACGAAGCAGAGGTCATTTCATGAAAGTGGTTCCCGTCATCATCAGCGGTGGAGCCGGATCGCGACTATGGCCTGCCTCAAGGCAATCGCACCCCAAGCCTTTTCTTAAAGTGGCGGACGGGCATTCGCTTATTCAGCACACAGTGCTGCGCGCCGCGTCGATTGAGGGCGTGGTGGAACTCGTGGCTGTAACGTCCGGGGACCACCTTTTCCTCACGAAGGACGACTTCGACGAACTGGATTCGGTTGTGTTGCCGCGTACGTTTCTGCTCGAGCCGGAAGGCCGGGATACTGCCGCTGCCGTGGCGGCAGCCACTGTCCATGCCAAGGCAACGCAGGGCCCTGATGCGATTCTATGCGTCTTCCCGGCCGATCACATGATTGGCAACTTGCCTGCGTTTCTAGACGTTATGGGCCGGGCCATCGAATACGCAAAACTGGGGCGGATTGCCACACTGGGCATCAGCCCGACCAGGCCGGACACGGCGTTCGGCTATATCGAAGCCGATGGTGAGAAAGTCGTCCGTTTCGTTGAAAAACCGGATCTCGACACAGCCAAAGCCTATGTCGAATCCAAACGCTTCTTCTGGAACGCGGGGATTTTCTGCTTCAGCGCGCAACGAATGCTCGACGAGATGGCTTTGCATTGCCCCGAAGTGATCCAGGCGGTTTCCGACAGTTATGAGAACGGCCGATTCAGTCAAGGCGAAGGCTTTGCCAAAATCGAACTCGCACCCGAGCATTTTGGCTCCGCTCCGCGTATCTCTCTCGATCACGCGGTTATGGAGAAGGCGAACAATCTTGCCGTGATTCCTTGCGACATGGATTGGAACGACATCGGATCTTGGAACGCGATGGCCGATTTGATCGCTCCTGACGAAAGCGGCAACAGGCTACGCGGCGATGTTCACATGGTCGACACCACCGGCAGCTATGTAAGTTCCGACAAGCGCGTCATCGGCACGGTCGGGGTCAGCGATCTGGTGATCGTCGATTCTCCCGACGCATTGCTTGTCGCCTCCCGCGATCGCGTTCAAGACGTCAAGAAGTTGTTCGAGGGCCTCAAGGCTTCCGGGCATGAGGCGCATTTGGTCCACAGCACCGTACATAGGCCGTGGGGCACCTATACGGTTCTGGAGGAAGGCGAGCGCTTCAAAATCAAACGCATCGAGGTGAAGCCCGGCAGACGTTTGAGCCTGCAAATGCACTACCATCGCTCCGAGCACTGGGTCGTGGTCAGCGGGTCCGCGAAAATAGTCAACGGCGACCAGGAGCTGTTCCTGGCGACAAACGAGTCAACCTACATCCCCTGCGGTCATAAACACAGGCTGGAGAACCCGGGCCGGATTGACCTGGTGATCATTGAAGTGCAAAGCGGCGATTATCTCGGCGAGGACGATATCGTGCGTTTTGACGACGTATACGGCCGCGCCTGACAATCCATTGGGTGCTTGGCGACCAGTCACCGGATAAACCGAGAACATTGATGACAAAGACAGCTTTGATTACCGGCATCACCGGGCAGGACGGCGCCTATCTGGCGGAGCTTCTGCTTGCCAAAGGGTATGAGGTTCACGGACTTGCACGGCGTTCAAGCACTGCCGATGTGAACACCACGCGCCTGAAGTGGCTCGGCATCGAGAAAGACGTTCGGATCGTGGACGGAAACCTCACGGATTTGTCCGGTCTGGTTAGAACTATGCGCGATGTGAAGCCGGATGAAGTCTACAATCTTGCGGCCCAATCTTTCGTCAAGTCATCGTGGCAGCAGCCGATCCTGACAGGCAACGTTACCGGCATAGGCGTGACCAATGTTCTTGAGGCAATCCGCCTGGAATCGCCGGAGGCCCGTTTCTATCAGGCATCATCCTCGGAAATGTACGGCCTTATCCAGGAGCCGATGCAATCGGAAACCACACCTTTCTACCCCCGTTCCCCTTATGCGGTGGCGAAGCTCTATGGTCACTGGATTACGGTCAATTATCGCGAAAGTTTCGGCCTGCATGCCTCAAGCGGCATCCTGTTCAATCATGAATCTCCGCTTCGCGGCATCGAGTTCGTCACCCGCAAAGTCACGGATGCGGTCGCGCGCATCAAGAAAGGCATGGCAAAGGAATTGCGTCTCGGCAACATCGACGCCAAGCGTGACTGGGGTCATTCCAAGGACTATGTCCGCGCCATGTGGCTGATGGTACAGCAGGACCAGCCGGACGATTACGTGGTCGCGACAGGCAGGACGACAACTGTGCGCGACATGTGCCGTATCGCATTCGACCATGTTGGGCTCAAGATGGATGACCATCTTGTGATCGATCCCGACCTATTCAGACCGGCCGAAGTCGAAATTCTGCTCGGAAATCCCGCCAAGGCAAAGCAGAAGCTGGGATGGGAGGCGACGACCTCGCTGGAAGCAATGATCTGCGAAATGGTGGACGCGGACCTCGACCGCCTTACCAACCCGCCGAGCCGCGGGTAATCGGAAAGCCCTCTTTGCCAACATGATCGGCACGTTGACGCATCGCATCCTGATAACCGGGGCCAGTGGGTTCGTCGGCACGACACTCTTGCAGTTGCTGGAGCGGGAGCACGGTTCCTGCGAGGTTTTTGCTTTTGGTCACGGCGAAGGGCAAAACCCGATCGATCTGCTGGACCAGGACGCGGTCGACACGGCCGTCCAGAAGGTACAGCCCACCGCGCTTATCCATCTGGCAGCAGTCGCCGCCCCTTCCGATGCACGCAATGCGCCGCGACATGCCTGGAACGTCAATGTTACAGGCACGATGAATCTTGCCGATTCCGTGATGCGCCACGCGCCACAGGCACGGTTCGTTTACGTTGGCAGCTCGGAAGCGTACGGCGCTTCCTTCCAAAGCGCCCGCGGCCCGGTGACGGAGAGTGCCCCGCTTCGGCCGATGACCGTCTACGGTGCCACCAAAGCGGCCGCGGACCTAATGATCGGGCAAATGGCATATGACGGTCTGCGCGCCATCCGCTTTCGCCCGTTCAACCATACCGGCCCGGGCCAGTCCGATGCCTATGTTGTCTCCGCCTTCGCACGCCAAGTTGCAGAGATCGCATCGGGCAAGAACAAGCCGGTCATTAAGGTCGGCAATCTTGAAGCCGAGCGCGACTTCCTCGATGTTCGCGACGTGGTGCGCGCCTATGCGAGCGCCGCGACGATGGATCTGGAGGACGGACCGGACCATGTCTACAACATCGCATCCGGGCAGCCCCGAAGAATCCACGACATATTGGATATGCTTGTCGCACAGGCAGGCATCGATATCGAAGTGCATACAGACCCCGAAAAATTTCGCCCAAACGATATCTCCTCGGCATGGGGTGATGCCTCAAAGGCACGCGACAAGCTGAATTGGAGTCCTCTAGTGCCATTCGAGCAGACACTCAGCGACGTTTTGGGGTATTGGCACCGGATATATAGCGCCCGTTGACTGCGAGACGCGCGCAAAGGATCGATCACATGTTCCGAAGCCTATGGCAGTACCGCCATTTCATCATGTCCTCCATCAGAGGCGACCTAAAAGGGCGTTTCGTGCGGTCGCGCTTGGGCGGCCTGTGGTTCATCCTTCACCCGCTTGCGCAGGCAGTCATCTTCTCGATCGTTCTCTCGGAAGTTCTCAAGGCACGGCTTCCGGACACAGACAGTCCCGCCGCCTACCCGATCTATCTCCTGTCGGGCATGGCCGCATGGACGCTGTTCAGCGAGATTCTCATGCGCAGCATGACCGTCTTCATCGAGCAGGCACCCGTGATGAAGAAGATTGCCTTTCCGCGTTTGTGCCTTCCCGTGATCGTCGGGGGCACGGCGCTGATCAATCACCTGCTGCTGCTCATCGCGCTCTTTATCATCTTCATTTTCCTCGGGCATATTCCGGGCCGTGCTTTGGTCTTGCTGCCGATTGGGATCATCTTGATTGCGGCGATCGGCTTCGGCCTTGGCGTGATCCTCGGCGTAATGAACGTGTTCATTCGAGATGTCGCGCAGGTCATGACAATCGTGCTTCAGCTATGGTACTGGCTGACGCCGATCGTCTATCCGGCTAACGTCTTGCCGGAGAGGTACAGTTTCGTGTTGAATATCAACCCGGTCGCGCCCTTGGTGGCGCTTTACCAGGATGCGCTGTTGTTCAACCGCTGGCCGAGTCCGGAAAGCCTGATCATACCAGCAGTCCTTGGTCTGGTGAGCGTGACTTTTGCGATGGTCTTCTTTCGGCGTGCAAGCCCCGAACTCATCGACGTGCTGTGACCATGACCATGCTTTCCGTCAGCCATCTGTCGAAGCGCTATGCGAATTATGCGAGCAACCTCGAAAGGTTCGCGGGCTGGTTCGGTGCGCCGGTCAAGCCAACGGAGGAATTCTGGCCGGTCAGGGACATCTCGTTTTCGCTTGCGGCCGGAGAGGCGCTTGGCCTCATCGGGCAGAACGGCGCCGGCAAGAGCACGCTTCTGAAATTGATCACCGGCACGGTGCGCCCGACCGAAGGCGTGGCGCATGTCGGCGGCCGCGTCAGCGCCATTCTGGAACTCGGGCTCGGCTTCAATCCCGAATTCACCGGACGGCAGAACGCTTTCCATGCTGGCGGGCTGATGGGTCTCTCGCAGGCACGGTTGACCGAGCTCATGCCTCACATCGAGGACTTCGCCGAGATAGGCGAGTTCTTCGACCAGCCGCTTCGAACCTATTCGAGCGGCATGCAGGCGCGCCTGGCCTTTGCGCTAGCCACCGCGGAGCGACCGGAGGTGCTGATCGTCGACGAAGTGCTTTCGGTTGGCGACAGCTATTTCCAGCACAAGAGCTTCGACCGGATACGCAGCTTCAGGGCGGCAGGCACCTCGATTATTCTGGTCACCCACAATCTAGACGATGTGAGACCATTATGCGACCGGGTCATTCTGCTGGATAAGGGGCATGTGCTGAAGGACGGGCCGCCTGACGAGGTGATCGACTATTACAATGCCCTGATCGCGACTAAAGAGAACGAAAAGCTGACCGTGGAGCAGCGCCGCGAAAAAGGCCAATGGCTGTACACCCGAAGCGGCAACAAGGCGGCGACGGTTGAGTCGATAGAATTGACCGACAGCGACAGCGGAGCCCCGGTCAAGAGTGCGCTTTCCGGGCAGAGCCTGACAATCCGAGCCAGTATTGTTGCGAAAGAGGCAATCCCGGAGCTAGTTGTGGGTTTCATGCTTAGAGACCGTGCTGGTCACGTTGTTTGGGGAACCAACACCTGGCATACGAAGCAGGCACTTTCGAACCTGGAGGCTGGAGACAAGGTCGAGTGTCGCCTGCGCCTTTCCTGCGCTCTCGGTCCGGGCTCATATGGTCTTTCGGTTTCTCTTCACACCGGAGGCGTTCACGTCGACAGCAATTTCGACTGGATAGAAAACGTTGAGGTTTTCGAAGTCGTCAATTCCAGTCACCCTTTCTTTATCGGAACGAGCCGTCTCGACCATACGTTCGAAATCATCCGATGAAAAAGAGCTTTGATGAACTGTACAAGACCTTCGAAGACCGGTTCCGCGGGCCGCGGGAACTCGTCAAGGAACGGCAGAAAATCTATCTGCCTCTACTGACTCAGCTAACTGCAAGAGAGGATGCGCCGAATCTAGCGATCGATCTTGGCTGCGGACGCGGCGAATGGCTGGAGATCCTCACGGAGGCGGGCCTGACTGCCGTGGGTGTGGATTTCAACGAAAGCATGGCGCAGGGAGCCGTCGATCGTGGACTGAGAATCGAGCCTCAGGACGCAATCGAATATCTTCGAGGGCAAGCGGACGACAGCGTGGCTATCATTTCGGCCTTCCACATGGTCGAGCATGTTTCGACCGATTATTTAATCGAGTTGCTGGATGAGTGCCTGAGAGTGTTGACTGATGATGGCGTGCTTATTCTGGAAACGCCTAATCCGGAGAATATCTCGGTCGCTACACATACTTTCCATCTCGACCCGACCCACAAGAGCCCACTGCCCCCGAGCCTGCTCGAATTTCTTGTGGAGCAGGCCGGCTTCTCAGAAACCGCGATTCTGCGGCTGAATGGTGCGCCCATGATCGAAGCGGGGCCGATGGAGAGCAGCGTTCACCTCATGTTCGAAGTGGCGCGCGACTATTCCTGTCTCGCAAGAAAGCGTGATGGACCAGCGGCAGGAGAACTCAAGTCACTTGCGGCGTTTGTGAAAACTGCGTCACAGCAAATGCCCGCCGATGTAGAACAAATAAAAGGTTGGTTGCATTCCGCTGACGACGAGATCGCCAGGAACTCGGAAGCAGTCAAGGGAATGATGTCCTCCACCACGGATCAGCTTCAGCAATTGACCGAAAGCCTCGCCTCCCAATCGGAGTTAATGAGAGCAGGACAGACTGCGCTCACCGACACGCTAGCTTCCCTCGGTAGGTCCCTAGCCGAGCGGGATGCCGAAGTCGCCCGCCTCCGACGGCACATGGCCGAGCGGGATGCAGAAATCGCTAGGCTGAATAAGAGCGTAGCGAGGCGCGGTCTGACGTGGATTCTTGGGCGGCTCCATTCCGAGGCAGCAGGCTTAAAGCGGGCGGCGGTCAGCAGTGCGAAGCACCTGTTTCGGCCATTTGCTACGCAAGCGATGCGGTTTGTCCTGAAGCATCCGCGTTTGCGCACCCGCACTATCGATTGGCTGAGGGCCAACCCGGCACTGCTTGCCCATGCGCGTCTATTCGCGGCATCTCGCGGACTCACCGGAGCGCCCATAACCGCTCCACCGCCAGGATCATCCTCCGCCGAATTGATGGGGATCGACCCGTCGTTGCGTGGACTGTCGGCACACGGGCGCCGAATTCATGCCCAATTGAAGCGCGCGATTGGTATGAAACGACAGAGTTTATGATGCGCGTCATCATCGATATGCAGGGCGCGCAGGCGACCAATGCGAAGCGCGGCATCGGTCGTTATGTTATGGCTTTCGTTGAGGGAGTAGTTCGCAATCGCGGCGAGCACGAGATCGTTCTTGCCCTGAACGGCACCTTCCCAGATTCCGCTGCGGATATTCGTACGCATTTTTCCGGCCTATTGCCAGCGGCCAACATCCGAACTTGGGTAGCACCCGCGTCAGTCGCAGGCCTACATCCGGAATATACCGGACGGCGCAAAGCGGCCGAGCTTTTGCGCGAAGCCTTTCTCGCCTCGCTCGAACCAGATGTCATCGTGGTGTCCAGCCTATTTGAAGGCTGTGTGGACGATGCTGTGACAAGTATCGGACTGCTTCCCAACTCGGCCCCTGTGGCGACCATTCTGTTCGATCTGATCCCGCTCCTCAACCGCGATCCTTATCTCGCCAACCCGGCCGTTGCTTCGTGGTACGAATCAAAACTCGATCATTTGCGCCGCTCGAATCTGCTTCTCGCCATCTCAAAGTCCTCGCGACGGGAAGCAATTCAGTGGCTCAATTTTTCCGACGAAGAAGCTGTCTCTATTTCAGCCGCGGTGGACAATAACTTCCGGCCGATGCAGATCGAAGCGGCGCAGGAGTATACCTTGCGCAGCAAATATAGGCTCACGCGTCCGTTCGTAATGTATACTGGCGGTATAGATCATCGCAAGAATATACCCGCTCTGATCCGAGCCTTCGGCAAACTTCCAAGAAAGCTAAGAAAGAGCCACCAGCTCGCCATCGTCTGCTCCGTCGAAGAGAGCACCCGGGCTGAACTGCAGGAAATGGCAAGACTAGCGGGAGTGCCCGACGACGGCCTCGTGCTCACAGGTTTCATCCCCGAGAACGATCTCGTCGCGCTTTATAATCTGTGCGCGCTCTTCGTTTTCCCTTCGTGGCATGAAGGTTTCGGCCTCCCCCTTCTCGAGGCCATGAAATGCGGCGCGCCTGTGATCGGGGCGAATAGATCGAGCGTGCCGGAGGTGATAGGCTTCGAACGGGCGCTGTTCGATCCGTTCTCTGTGCCAGATATGGCAGCCCGTATGGAGGAAGCGCTGAGCGATGCCGACTTCCGATCGGCGCTCGTCAGCAACGCCATTGATCGCGCAGAGCTTTTTTCATGGGATGCCACTTCGTGTACCGCTCTGAATTCCCTGGAAAAGCTTCATGTCACGCGCAGCCTCTCAGCCCAATTGCCAGCAACGCCGCGGGGTCGACCAAGGCTGGCCTACCTGTCGCCGCTGCCGCCTAGCCGCAGCGGAATCGCGGATTACAGCGCAGAATTGTTGCCGGAACTTGCACGCCACTACGAAATCGATGTCATCGTTGACCAGCCTCACGTCGATGATCCATGGGTGAACGCGAACAGCCGCGTCTACACAAGTGCATGGTTCGCTGAAAACGCCCACCGTTATGCCCGCGTTCTGTACCACTTTGGCAACTCCCCATTTCATGGAGAAATGTTTGGTTTGTTGAAGCAAATCCCCGGTGTGGTAGTCCTACATGATTTTTTTCTGAGTGGAATTCAATCTCATCTTGAGTTTTCCGGCGGTGTACCCGGAGCATGGAGCCGCAGCCTTTATGAAAGTCACGGTTTCGAGGCGGTGAGACACCGCTTTCACATGAACGACACGGCTGAGACCGCCTGGAGGTACCCCTGCAATTTCGAACTGATCCGCGACTCTCTTGGGATCATTGCTCATTCCCATTATTCTAGGCAGTTGGCGCTCGAACACTATGGCGAAGAGGCAGCGCGCCGATGGTCCTATGTTCCCTTGCTCCGCGCACCTGTGGATCTGCCGAGTCGCAGCGCTGCGCGAAAGCGGCTATCGATCCCAACCGACGAGTTCGTCACCTGTAGTTTCGGCATGTTGACGGCGACCAAACTCGGTGATCAGTTGCTTACCGCTTGGGCTGCGTCCCGGCTCGGCCGCATGAAAAATAGCAGGCTGGTCTTCGTCGGAGAGTCGCCGCCGAACGAATTCGACGCATCCTTGCGAGCGGCAATTCGGGGCAGCGGGGCGGGACGACGTGTCTCGATCACAGGTTGGACGAATCGGGAAACTTATAGGGACTATCTTGCCGCTGCGGACATGGCCGTCCAGTTGCGCGGCAATTCGCGGGGTGAGACTTCGGCCGCTATTCTCGACTGCTTGGCTGCGGGCCTGCCGACGATCGTAAATGCTAACGGCTCAGCGGCTGAACTCGACGATCGCGCGGTTCGCAAAGTGAAGGATCGGTTCGGCCAAATCGAGTTGAGCGAGGCCCTAGATGGCCTCAGTGAGAGTACAGACGAAAGGGAGCGCCTCGGACGACAAGGTCGAGCCTATCTGCTTGCCAATCACACCCCGCGTCTCTGTGCCGACCGATATGCTGAAGCAATTGAAAAATGCTATCATAAAAATCATGCTGGGGTTGGCGGGCTGATTGATGCGTTGGCGCAGCATGACGGCTACGGTTTTGAGCCGACCGAACTGGCCGCGGATATCTCCATGAGTATAGCCGTCACACGCGAGCGGGCCTCTCTTTTCATCGATATCACCTACCTGCGGACTTTCGACCTACGCACCGGCATCCAGCGAGTAGTTCGGTCTGTCTTAAACGAATGGTTTGCGCATCCGAATAGGGACTTTCGCATCGAGCCGGTCTTTTTGAGCGGTGGCCAGTTTTTCCATGCGAAGCGCTACACTGCGCAATTCGTTGGCGGGGATGAGAACGCCTTCGAGGACGAACCCGTTACTTTCTGCGCCGGCGACATTTTCCTGGGGCTGGATCTTAATCCTGATACCCGTTCGACAGAAGCTGCACCGGCATTCCACCAAATGCGATTGTTCGGCGTTAAAATCGTGTTTCTGATCTATGATATTCTCCCGGTTCTACACCCTGAGTGGTGGCCGGCAGGCGGAAGCGACACCCATCGAGCGTGGCTCGTAAACTCATTGGTCGTCGCCGATCAGTTAGTCACGATATCGAAGGCTGTGACCGACGACGTTGAAGAATTCTTCGCCGCGGAGTTCCCGCCCGGTAGCAAAAAACCTGAAATCGGCCATTTCCATTTAGGTGCCGATATCGGCCGGTCCAATCCGACCAGAGGCTTGCCCGACAGTGCCATCGGCATCCTTGATGCTATTGCGAGCACCCCAACCTTTCTGATGGTCGGCACCATTGAGCCGCGCAAGGGCTATGGTCAGGTTCTCGACGCCTTTGATATTTTGTGGGGCAAGGGAGTATCTGTGAACCTGGCGATTATCGGCAACCAGGGATGGATGACCGAGGTAGTAGCCGACCGAATGCGGCTCCATCCTGAAAATGGTAAACGCCTATTCTGGCTTAATAGTGTAAGTGACGAATATCTGGAACGCCTTTATGCCGCCTCGGCCTGTCTTGTCGCCGCTTCCGAGGGCGAAGGTTTCGGCCTGCCGCTGATCGAGGCGGCGCAGCACAAGCTACCGATCATCGCCCGTGACATTTCGGTATTCCGGGAGGTCGCCGGCGACCACGCTTACTATTTCGTAGGATCGGCCGGTGCGGATCTGGCTGACTCTATTTGCGAGTGGCTGACGCTCTTCAGATCGGGGCAACATCCCCGATCTGACAATATGCCCTGGCTAACCTGGGCTCAGAGCGCGAGGCAGTTGCTCGACCTTATTCTTGAGGACAGGGGGCTTCCGGCCGAAGCGGAGCCGTCGCTCTCAAAGCGAATTGAACAAGCCCAACCATTCCGCAATTAACAGGTTTTTCGAAAAGGAAGAGTTCGGCAGCGAGTACCTAGCAGCATTGATGATTGGTGGCCTACTGCCATGTCATTGCTCTGACTGGTCTTTCATGCCATCTGGAAGCGTGACAATCCCAAAGTAAAGTGATCAAAGAGCGCATGTCGAACAGCCTGAGAACCTTTCTGGCGGGAGTTGTCCTTCTTCCGCTGGTCCTTGCCGCGAATGGAGCGATTCCCGGCTATATGAGCCCTACGGCAGGGCAAGTGATCTGGCTTATCGGCTTTTCGAAGTCTTTCGCAAACTACGGGTCTCTGTACGCGCATAATTTTGGAATTCCGGAGCCGGCAGCTATATCCTTTGGGCTGTCCGCAGCGCTTCCCGCGGCAGTGTTGTTGAAAATCGGGATATCTGCAGTTAACGCCTATGCAGCGGTGTTCGCCATGTGGCTTGCGACCGCCTTTGCAGGGGCATTCTGGTTTGCGAGATCAGTCGGGGCTGGACGACCGGCATCGCTACTCAGCGCCTTGTTATGGTGCACGTTTCCAGTTGTCTGGCAGCATAGCGGCTACTCGGCAGTAGCGCTTGGGATTGCGCTGCTACCGTTCTATTATCTCACGGCCATGAAGATTTCGATTGATCGCCTCTCTGCGTGGTCGTGTCTTGGCTTTGTTGTTGCTACGTTTGTGGCCGTGTTTATGGACGGCTACACGTTCATGATGTTTGCCTCCGGCACTGCTTTGATGTTTGGCTGCGCGCTGATCAGACGCCATCGCGATCTAAAAATAGATCTGCTCTACCGCGCCTTCGTCATCGCTCTAGCGTTTGCTGCATCCTACGCCGCTTACGCCTTCTATGTGGGAACTTCGGACTTCGGCGCGCAACCTATTGATTTCTTCCGAGGGTGGGGCGCGAGCCTCGAATTCTTCTTCGTGCCGACATCTGGTGTGTTGGCGATCCCAGACATGCTTGGTCTCAGCATGGCGCGGGCGGAGCATGACTATTTCGGAGATGCGTCGACTTTCATTTCGACATTCTGCGCCGGGGTCGTAATCGTAGCACTTTACGGCGCGCTCACGCTCAGGGACAGAAGATTCTATCTATTGGTCTTCGGTCTATTTGCGATCGTCGGTTTCTATATGGCGCTGGGGCCAACAGTGAAATTTCTGACCTACCGGCCTGCCGGCGCAGGCCTAGTAATGCCTGCTTCATACGGTTGGGTCGAAAGCGGAAATGCATGGATTTCTCAATATCTGCCTGGCTTCAGAACCATGCGAGCCAGCTATCGCTGGACAGCACTCGGAATGTTCGGGTGTTGGGCTATCTTTGTGCTAATGCTGGCACGCGGCAAACTGTCTATGAATGCTCGTGCTACGCTGATTATGATCTTGCTGATATTCAACATACCCAACCCTGTTAGACTGCACACATACAGGCACTATCGAGATGTGGTCAACGAGATAGCGACTGAGGTCGCGTCGTGGAAATCGCACTTCCATAGAGGTGAAACGGTTGCATTTCTGCCGCCCGGCAATGACTTCCTTGTCAATTTCGTCGCTAGTGAGCTGGATATTCGCACCTACAATGTGGGCGGGGACAAGAATCTCGTCGCCGCGGCGCGTAATTGGCCCGATGAGATGAACGACTTTGAGCAGGGCAAGATTACGCCTGAGTTCGCGATGAAGGTGAAGGCGGTTCTTGAGAGCGGCAAAGCCGATGCCGTCGTTCTCCCATATATTAATCTGCTGTCGTCGGCTCACGACTGGCCGGCCCCGAATGAGCGGGAACAAGAACTCTCCCCCATCGCCAAAGCTCTCGATGCCGAGGATCGGTATGATGCGGACCTTATGGAGCACTACGCCGTTATCCGGCTCGCTCACGGCCTCGATCCGGCGGGCACCTTATCTGTCTGGAACACGGTACCGCCAATAGATCTGGACAAACCAGTGAGCTTCGTGAGCGGGGAAATCGGCAGCAACTATCTCGTTGAACGCAGCTGGTACCCGCCCGAACCGGCCGGAACATGGTCTCGCGTCAAGCAAGCATCAATCCTGGTCGACATGACCGACATTCCGGACGGAGGGCGGTTGAGCGTTACATTTTCGGTTTTCGCGCCCGGAGATACCTGCACCGAAGTCGAAATCAGTAGTGGAACCACAGTGATGTTAAGTCACAATTACTGCAACGTATCTGGTCGGATTTCCGTCGAACTTCCACGAGCGGGTTTGGCGAAGAATGGGCAGTTGGATTTCCGCGTTGACCAGTTGCGTTCTCCTGCATCTTACGGGAGTCCCGATACTCGAAAGCTCGGCATTCTTCTTCAATCCCTGTCTGTGGTCAAATAAGGCATGCAATCGTCGTGTGCAAATCCTTGTTCTAATTAGCAGCTCAGATGGAGGATGCGTTACGCCAACCCTGGACGCCGTCGACTGAAATTCGTGGACGCCCGTCGACCAATCCGATGATTGCGGGACGCTCAATTTCGAGCTTCCAGCCTTCATTAAGAAAGGTGCTCATGATTCGCCCTTCGATCTGGCGGGAGTGCGTGCCGATGACGATGTAGCGAACGAATTTGTTAAGGTCGCTGATCGCCGCTTCGACGAAATCTGCCTCGCCGCCCTGAATATCGATATGCAGGAGATCGACCGGCTCGCCGCTGACGATATCGGCCAGCGGGAAGGCATCAAGTCTCTGATATTGCCCTGATACCGAAGCTTCCTTGATCTGTGCTGCCGTCGCATTCAGGATCGGTTCCGAGCCCCAGGATGCGCCGGCATTCTCGACGACCGGAAAGAGCGCTTCTCCTTTTTCAGGCGCTGCGACACCATGAATGATCCGAAATTCGTCTTCCGAAAAGTCGTTGGCCGCCATTGCCTCCTGGGCATAGGCGACATGCTCGCTATCTCCTTCGATGCCAATCAGTTCGACTGTGAGTCCCTTGTTGCGTGCGGCAGCGCCTGTGTTGTTCAACCAGCATCCCCAACCGCACCCCAACTCCACAACGCGGAAGCGTTCCGAGGCCAAGTCAACGGCCCTGAGTGCTGCGGCCCATTCAGCTATGTCTGCATGCCAGTTGGCGGGGATAGGTATCGGCTCGATGGTTCCCGCCTTGCCATCGAGAATGCCCGGGAAAAACCGAGGTGAAACTTTGACGCCGAGGAAGTTTGTAACGTAGGACGGGTGGGGCTGCAGATCGCTCCGCGCGTGTCTATTCATGGTGCCTATAGCATCGAAACTGCAGTTATAGTGGAAGAATACGCTGCCCGGTCCCGGCTCCTTGGACGCTCGCAACTGCTGGTTTTCCCGGAGCAGGCTATCACGTTGCGCCGAAAGATCGGCACGATCCTGCCATAGCCTCCTGATCTGCGGTATTTTGAGCGCAGCGGCCTTAAGCATTGTTATCGTCTCCTGAGATTGCTCAAACGTCTAGCACAGCGAAAAACTAACCGTCTGTCTTTTGTTTCGCCGCAATAGAGCACGTCGATAGGAATCGCTGGCGCTTTCCCTTTTGGGGCTTCAGCCTTGCTCATTGGTTATCTCACACAGTCGACCGGCGATCAGTCCGCCAACAAAAAATAGAAGATCGCCCAGAACAGTGATCATTCGTCCGATCACCACAGCCAGAAGAATGACCGAGCTGGGGCTGAGCCCGTCGAGCAGAAAGAGCAGAACAGCTTCCCTAACGCCGATACCTGCCGGCGCGCCTGGAGTTAAAAGCCCCGCAAGCCAAGCAATTACATATGCACCGACTATCGCCGGATAGAGGCTAAGGTCGCTCGAGCCACCGGCAAGACTGTAGGCGGCAACGAAGATTGCGCCAGAAACAGCAAGATAAGAGGCGTAGAACGCCGCTGACTTCGCGAGAATCGGTCCGAATAACCATCTTGTCAGCAGGAGAAGTGCTGCGGCAAGAATCAAAAATAGGGGTAGGCTAGTGGCCAAACCAATATCTAGAAACACGAATGGTGACACGAGGGGCACAAACAAAATCGTAGACGCTGCGATGACCAGCAATTCCAAAACGGACGACTTTGCAAGCGGGGCGTTACTGATACCGGCGGCGACCCCCAATGCCTGTCTGCCGACAAGTTGGAAAACATTTCCTGGAACGTATTTCGCCAGTTGTGAAGTGGCGTAAGCCCACACCGCCCAACGAAATGGTCGATCCACACCAACATAAACAAGAATTTCCCGCCAGCCGGAAGCAAGTAGAATACTCGAAATTCCTGATATAAGTGAGAGAGATATTAGAAATACTATATCCAGCGTGTCAAAGTTTCGGAAACTTATTTCACTACCATACAATATTATCTTATTAAAAACGAAAAGCAGAGCCAGGAACGCCAAGAAGAACCCAAGCGCTTTAATATTATCTCTAACAAACCTGTCTATTGTTTTATAGATCATCATGCGTGAACGAGAAAACCTGATTCGCTCCAAAAAGAAAGCGTCGGTAGGTAACCATCTTTAAACCTACCGAGCGTCCAGCATCCGACAGCTTCTTTTTATCCAACAGGTCTTCATGCTCTTCGTTCGCACTTCGACTGAAAACACCGATTCGAGAACCTACCCAATGGACCCAATCCATTGAGGGATGAGGCGTCGTACAGACAATTCGTGCCGCTGGGGCACGCACTAGGTTCGACTTCAAAGTCGCCAAGAAAGTGCGAGGATCCTTTACGTGCTCGATTACCGCCAAAGCAGCAATGGTGTCGAACACCTCCACGGCCAGATGTTCCGCCTGGACAAATTTATGCGAAGGATATTTCTTTCTAGCAGCCGCGATCGATACCGGATCCAGGTCGATCCCTACATAGTTCCGGCTGTCAACAAGCTCCGCCAACGCACCATTGCCACAACCGACGTCCAATACGCGGCCTTTTATGTATTCTCTAACAGCGACAATTCGCTGCCGCTTCAAGAATGGGGAAAGCACTCCCTCGGTCGCTTGGTCAGCCAATTTCTATACCTTGGATGTTTTTCACAATGCAAAAAGGTACCGGTTCAGCCCGAACCCTGCATAAGGACGGACTGGCACTATCATTTTGCCTTCCTAGAGCGGCAATGAAGCATCGTCCAGGGCAATGGCGACAGAACCTCAACCACCTCGAAGAACCGCGACACGAGCGAGATGAAGCCACGCTGCGACCAGTGCTGCAGATGGCCCGGTGTGTTTCCCAGGGCAGATACGTATTTTCCGCGCGCCAGGTTGAGTGCACGCCAAAGCGGCTCCCGAGGCACGCTGAGTATCAGGTCCGATCTTGCAATGCGCTGCAGTGCCTGCAAAGCCTTTTGCGGCTCCTCGAGGTGCTCCATCACCTCGCAACACACGATAAGATCGGCGCCATCTTGTTCGGGCATCACCTCGTAGATGCTGCGTACCTCAAAACGCTCGGGATCCATACCGCGCCCGCGGGCTTCTTCCTTTGCCATTCCGATAACCTGCGTGGAGAAATCGGTACCCCGCGCATCGATGGCCTGGTCAAGCCAGCGCATGACCCAATAGCCCTCTCCACATCCGACCTCGTGGATGGTGGTGGGGCTGACCTTTGCCACCAGGCCGGACAGGGCACCGTCGAATCCTGCGACCATCCGACGTGCGATCAGGTTCCGCGTGCCGTATTTGTCATAGGTGTTGCCTATGACGATGCCGTCCTCTGCCTGTCCGCCAGCTACCTTCATCCGTTCAGCCTGCTTTCCTGCCGCTTTGGGCGCAGCCGCGCGATCTCTCCTGGCGTGGCGCGCTGCGTATAGCGGATGTCTTCGAGAAGCTTGCGGTTGGCCGCTATCACATCGGCCAGAAAGGCGACCAGAAGTGCCTGGAAGCCCATCGACATGAGCGCACCCGCCAGGATCACCGACTGTATGTGGCCGCTACCTCCGTCAAACAGAAAGAAATAAAGAAAACGCAGGCCGATCAGAAAACCAACGCCGAAAAGAATGGCCGCGACCGTGCCGAAGAACCGGGCCGGCTGGTAGATAACGAAAATACGGATGATCGTGAAAATCGAGCGCTTCAGATAAGACGGAATGCTCTTCACCAGCCTCGACGGCCGCAGGTCGCCGTTGACGCGGACCGGCACCGAAACCACGCGCATATTCTTGCGACCGGCCTGAATGATGGTTTCCAGCGTGTAGGTGTAGTTGTTGAACACGGCAAGACGCTGGGCCGCGTTTCGCGAGATGGCGCGAAATCCGCTTGGGGCGTCCTGGACATCGGTGCCGCTGCTGACGCGAACCACCCAGCTGCCAATCTTCTGCAGAAGCTTCTTGACCGGCGAGAAATGCTCTATCTCCGATATCGGTCGGGAGCCGATGACCATATCCGCACGCCCTTGGAGAACCGGCCGGGTCAGCGCCGGCAGGTCGGCCGCGTTATACTGATTGTCGGCATCGGTGTTGACGATGACATCCGCGCCCCGCGCGAGGCAGGCCTCAATGCCAGTCATGAAAGCATAGGCGAGACCGCGATTGCTGGTATGACGCACAATGTGGTCGACGCCGTTTTCCTCGGCAACCCTCACCGTCTCGTCGCTGCTTCCATCGTCGATGATCAACCATTCGACGCAGTCAAAACCAGCAACGGTCCGCGGCAGATCATTCAGCGCTATCGCGAGCGTTTCCGCCTCGTTATAGCAAGGGATCTGGATAATCAGCTTTGGCAGCGGCGTACTCTCGAATTGGGACCCTGATACGCATGCATCTACCATTCTCAGACTGAGGCGCAAGCGGTTTTCCCCCGGCGGAAACTTCATCCACTATTGAGCAACGGAGTCGGCGAAATGTGTATTGGCGTTTTTTCCTAATGAGTTGTCGCCTGGTCGCTCCTGGAAGCGTTGTCTCTGCTATCACCGCAAAAATGTCCGGAATCCTTTGCCCAATTCGCTGCTCAATTCGCTTCCGGAGAGAAGATTGAGAATCGGGATCGATGGCAGGAATTTAGGATCGGCCTCCGACGGAATTGGGCGGTTTGTCCACAATGCCGTGAAAGCGCTGGCGGCTCTCGGCGCTGATGTCTTTCTGTACGCACCGGGCAAGATCAACGCAGACTACGATATTCCGCATGGCGTTTCCGTGCGGACCGCCAACTTCAAGGGTTCTGTTGGCCGAACTTATTGGGGACAGGCCGTGGTGCCCTCCTGGGCCGCGCGCGACAAAGTCGAGATATTCTGGGGCCCATCGCACCGCCTGCCCTTCCTGCTCGACCGCCACATCGGGCGGGTGGTCACCATTCACGACCTCGTCTGGTTGCACGCTGCGCAGACCATGCGAACCCGGACCTGGATGGGTGACCGCCTGCTGATGAAGCCGGCGTTGAAGACCGCTGACGTCGTAGTCGGGGTTTCGATGGCCACCGCCACTGCCTTGGCGAACGAATTCCCCTGGCTGAAATCGTCGGTCAGGACAGTTGCCCCCGGTACGGTGGCATTGCCGCCGCCCGGTGATGTCGAGAGCCTGGAACCGCTCGGCATCGTCAAGCCCTATGCGCTTTTTGTCGGCACAATCGAGCCACGCAAGAACCTCAGCAACCTGATAAAGGCCTACGGTCTGTTGCCGGCTACTGTCCAATCCGGCTGCGACCTGGTCGTGGTCGGCGCGAAGGGCTGGAAACAAACGGGCTTGGCCGACCAGGTCCGCAGTTGCGGCCTCGGGACAAACATCAAATTTACCGGTTTCGTCGACGACGCGACGCTCGCCACGATTTATGCGAATTGCCTGTTTCTCGTGATGCCATCGCTTTATGAGGGGTTTGGTTTTCCGATCGTCGAGGCCCAATCTTTCGGCAAGCCAGTGCTGACGTCGAATACCTCGTCAATGCCCGAAGTCGCGGGGAACAATGCCGTGCTCGTCGATCCGAAGAATCCCTCCGCAATTGCTGATGCATTTCACCGGCTCTGTGTCGATGCGAAATTTCGAGACGGGATCGCTGCGGACGCGAAGAAAAATGCCGCGCGTTTCACCTGGGAGAATTACGCCAAGGGTATGCTTCAGATTTTTGAACTGGCCATCGAGCGAAGACGGAAGACCAACATTTGAAAGTGCTGCATTTCTTCAAGACATACTGGCCCGATACCTTTGGCGGGGTGGAGCGGACGATACATGCCATCGCTCAAAGCACCGCCAGCCACGGCATCGAAACCGAAGTGCTCTCGTTGAGCCGTGCTCCGAACGAGAACACGCAGCATCTCGACGGGCACATGGCCCGAAAAGCCAAGCTGGATTTCGAACTGGCGTCGACCGGGTTTTCGTTCGAGGTCTTTCGGAAGTTCGGAGCGCTCGCTGGGAAAGCCGATCTCATACATTACCATTTCCCATGGCCATTCATGGACATGGTGCATTTTCAATCCCGTCACGGCAAACCGACCGTCGTCACCTACCATTCCGACATCGTCAAACAGAGGCTTTTGCTGCCTCTTTATCGGCCGCTGATGCTGCGCTTCCTCAGGGATGTGGACGCTATCGTCGCGACATCTCCGGACTATTTGAAATCGAGCCCCGTTCTCAGAGCCTTGGAGGGCAAATCGGCGATCATCCCAATCGGCATCAATGAAACCGATTATCCCACGCCGACCGAAGCCGACCACAGATGGTGCCAAGCGGCGGTGACGGAGCCTTTCGTGCTCTTCGTCGGCGTCTTGCGCTACTACAAGGGGCTGGACGTGCTGATTCAGGCGGCCGACAAAGTCAGGTGCAAGATCGTTATTGCCGGATCAGGGCCTATCGAAGAGCGCCTGAAGCTTCAGGCCAAGACGTTGCGTCGCAACAATGTGATATTCCTCGGCGAGGTGGCCGAGCGGCACAAGATGGCGCTCCTCCACAACTGCCTGGGGTTCGTTTTTCCGTCAAACCAGAGGTCGGAAGCCTACGGGCTTTCTCTCGTCGAGGCGGCGATGTGCGGTAAACCGATGATCTCTTGCGAGATCGGAACGGGAACAAGTTATGTGAATAAAGCCGGCGAGACCGGGCTGGTCGTACCGCCTTCCGATCCAGCACGCCTTGCCGAAGCCATCAACCAGGTCGTCGATTCGCCGGTCGAGGCAGCGAACTGGGGGCGAGCTGCTCGCGATCGCTATGTTCGCCTCTTTACAGCTGACAGGATGGGAACAGCATACGCCGAACTCTATCACCAACTCGATAACCGCCGACGCTGAAATACGGCTTCGCGCTGTGGCAGCCGGTGAATCCCCCGCGGGTTGATAGTTGTTGATGCAGTCAAAGCCCGTCAGGTCACCTGCTCAGGAGACGACGAACCACCTCCCGCGCCGACTTCTGCAGTACCGGCGCACTCCATCCAAACACGGAGGCAAACTTCGCGCTCGACAGCCGTGAATTGGCGGGGCGGCGCGCCTTGGTCGGATAGTCCGTCGCAGCAATATCGCGCACCCGCGCCGAGGGGCCACCGAGCCCACCGCTTATGTCCAGGATATGGCGGGCGAAGCCGCTCCAGTTGGTCTCGCCCGTGCCGGCCAGATGATAGATGCCCCACGCGGCGAAATCCTCGTTGCGTTGCAGCCGTGCTGCCGCATGCAGGATCGCGTCGGCGATATCAAGCGCGGAAGTGGGATTTCCCCATTGGTCGGCCACAACCGGTATCTCGTCGCGATCGCTGGCCAGCCTCAGCATGGTTTTGGCGAAATTCTTGCCGAACGGGCTGTAGACCCACGCCGTGCGCAAGATCAGGTGGCGCGGATTGGCTGATGCCACCGCCTGTTCGCCGGCAAGCTTGGAGGCGCCGTAGACGCCAATCGGCGCGGTCGCGTCGGTTTCCAAATAGGGACCGTTCTTGGTGCCGTCGAAGACATAATCGGTCGACAGATGGATGACGGGCACGCCAAGCCGAGCCGCCGCCTGCGCCACCTCGCCGGCGCCGGCGGCGTTCACCGCAAAGGCGAGCTCGGGTTCGTCCTCGGCCTGGTCCACCGCCGTGTAGGCGGCGGCCGACACGACGATATCGGGCTTAGCGGCGGTGATGGCCTCGATCACAGTCCCGCGCCGCGCGAGGTCGAGTTGCGGCCGGCCGATGGCGATGACCTTGACGTCTTCGCGCCCAGCCTCCAGAAGGCTTGCCGCAACCTGGCCCTCGCGTCCGGTGACAACGAGCCTCACACCGCCTCCTTGCGCGCTTCGCCCAGTCTTTCGCCGGCATAGCGCTGTTCGCGGATCGGTCCCCACCACCATTTGTTGTCCAGGTACCAGTCGACCGTCCTTGCCAGGCCGCTGTCGAAATTCTCCCTCGGCGTCCAGCCGAGCTCGCGGCCAATCTTGGACGCGTCGATGGCGTAGCGGCGATCATGGCCGGGACGGTCGGTGACGAAAGAGATCAGGTCGCGATAGCTTTTGCCGGCGGCCCGGGGGCGCCTGGCGTCGAGCAGATCGCAGATCGTCTCGACGACACCCAGATTGGTGCGTTCCGAATTGCCGCCGACATTGTAGCTCTCGCCCGGCTGCCCCTTGGTGGCGATCAGTTCCAGCGCGCGCGCATGGTCCTCGACGAACAGCCAGTCACGCACATTGGCGCCGGCGCCGTAGACCGGCAGCGGCTTCTCGTCGAGCGCGTTGAGGATGACCAGCGGGATCAGCTTTTCGGGAAAATGGTAGGGCCCGTAATTGTTCGAACAATTGGACAGCACCACCGGCAGGCCATAGGTCTCGTGCCAGGCACGCACCAGGTGGTCGGAGGCCGCCTTGGAGGCGGAATAGGGCGAAGACGGCGCGTAAGGCGTCTCTTCCACGAACATGCCGCCATCGAAGGGCAGGTCGCCGAACACCTCGTCGGTCGAGACGTGATGGAAGCGGAAACGGCCCTTCCTGTCGTCGGAAAGGCCGCGCCAGTATTCCAGCGCTGCATTGAGGATCCGGTAGGTGCCGACGATGTTGGTCTCGATGAAGGCGCCCGGCCCATCGATCGAGCGGTCGACATGGCTCTCTGCGGCGAGGTTCATGACGACGTCGATATCGTCGCGGCGCAATATGTCGAACACCGCCCTCTCGTCGCAGATGTCGGCATGGGCGAAGCTGTAATTTCGTGCATTCTCGATCGGCCGCAGCGAGGCCAGGTTGCCGGCATAGGTCAGCTTGTCGAGATTGGTCACCCGGTAGGCCGGGTTGGCGCACAGATGCCGGCACACCGCCGAACCGATGAAGCCGGCCCCGCCCGTCACCAGAAAGTTCATGCTGCTGGCCCCCTGCATCTGGCAATGTTCATCAGGCAAACACCTCGGCGGCGGCGAGCAGCGGCGCCTTGAGGTCCTTGTCAGAAAGCTGGAAGCCGCCAGCCGGCGGCGGCCATTCGATACCGATGGCCGGATCGTCGAAACGGATCGAGCGGTCGTGTTCGGGCGAATAGGTGTCGGTCACCTTGTACAGCACCTCGGTATGGGGCACGAGCGTCATGAAGCCGTGGGCGAAGCCCTTGGGCACCAGGATCTGGTTGCCCTTCTCGGCCGAGACCTCGAGGACAACCCATTTTCCGAATGTCGGCGAGGAGCGGCGGATATCAACCGCGACATCCAGGACGCTGCCCCTGACAACGCGCAGCAGCTTGTCCTGGGCACGTGGCGGCAACTGATAGTGCAATCCCCTGACGACACCGGCCGCGGCGGAATAGGAGTGATTGTCCTGGACAAAGGCGAGTTCGAGGCCGGCCTCGGCGAAGCGTGCGGCGTTCCAGGTTTCGGTGAAGTAGCCACGGGCATCGCCGTGCCGCTTCGGAATGATTTCGAGCAGACCTTCGATGCCAAGGGGTCTCACCTCCAGCATCTAGTCCTCCGACAACTCGACCACGCGACGGCGCAGATAAGCGGCATATTCATTTTTTCCCAAGCGGGTTGCCCGCTGCAACACTTCATCGGCCCTCAGCCAGCCCTGTTCGAAGGCGATTTCCTCCGGACAGGCGACCTTGATGCCCTGGCGACGTTCGATTGTACGCACGAACGAAGAAGCATCGTCCAGGCTGTCGTGAGTGCCGGTATCGAGCCAGGCATAGCCGCGCCCCAACCGATGCACCTGCAACTGGCCACGCTCGAGATAGGCATTGTTGACCGCCGTGATTTCGAGCTCGCCTCGAGCCGAGGGCCGAATCCTTGAGGCGATATCGACAACCTGGTTGTCGTAGAAATAAAGGCCGGTGACGGCCCAGTTGGATTTCGGCTTCTGTGGTTTTTCCTCAATCGTGAGCGCGGTTCCAGTGGTCTTGTCGAAGGACACCACGCCATAGCGCTCCGGATCCTCGACATGGTAGGCGAACACCGAAGCGCCGCTTTCGCGCGATGCCGCGGTGCGGCAAAGCTTGGACAATCCGTCGCCAAAATAGATGTTGTCGCCCAGTATCATCGAAACGCTGTCCGCGCCGATGAAATCGCGGCCGATAATGAACGCTTCCGCAAGCCCGTTGGGCTGCGGCTGCTCGGCGTAGGACAACTCAAGCCCGAATTCCGATCCATCGCCCAACAGCTCGCGGAAAACCGGCAGGTCCCGCGGCGTGGATATGACCAGAATCTCTCGAATCCCCGCAAGCATCAAAACGCTCAGCGGGTAATAGATCATCGGCTTGTCGTATACCGGGAGGATTTGCTTGGAGACCGCCAACGTTAGCGGATAAAGGCGCGTTCCACTGCCTCCAGCAAGGATAATTCCTTTCAAGAAACTCTCCTTGACATGCCTAAGTCCCCTCCCCTGACACAAGCCGACCGTGCTTAGGTTTCATGCCGTGGCTTGTCAATCTGGTGCCCGACGAAGGGGCCGAGCGAGTGTCCCCGGCCCCCGCCAACCGCCCTTGCCTTGCCGGGCCCGAGGTCCTGGCCGGGACAAGCAGATCGTCTTCATCGTGATGGCCTATCTCGCCCATCTCGCGCCTTTGGTTCAGCCGCTCGGCAAAACCCTTGTGAAAGACGATCGCATTCAAATAGGCAAACGTCATCGCGAGTGCTGCGGTTCGCAAGGGATAGTCGACAAGAGAGTGAACGAGCAAAAACGACGCCGACAGAAATGCAGCCTTCTGTAACGGCTCCCGGCGAATCCGGACCGACGAGGCGAAAAGCAATATGGCATACACAATCATTAACAAAACGACCGGTATGCCGCCCTCAAGTGCCAATTCGAGGTAGTCATTGTGGGCATGATTTACATAAGTTCTGAAAATCATTCCGGCTTTTTCGTATATCTGATAGACCTTCGGAAAGCTGCCGAAACCAACGCCAGTCACCCAGTTCTCTTTCATTCCATCGATCGTGGTGCGAGCAAACTCCGCCCTGCCGAAAGCCGGATCGACCACTTTCGCATCGATCTTCGCCCATGCGCCGATCGTGTAGACGGAAAGCCCGATGAAAACCGCAAGAATGCCATATCCGCCCGCCCTTGAGCGAGCGGACAGGAAGACAACTGATATCGCGGTGATCACCAGTCCGATCAGAATGCCGGCGCGCGAGCCGGCTGCCAGAAGAAGCAGCAAGAGCATCGTCAGCCCAAGCGATCCGGACAGAAAATGTCCACGGAACAAGCCATAATAGACCACGAATGGGATGGAGACGAAGAGCAAGGCCGAAAAGTGATTTTGATTGGCAAACAGGCCCGCATTGATCGTAAACGGCAGCAATCCTTCTATGGCGACGGTATCGGAGAGCGAATACTGGATCGCTGCGGCCAGGCCATTGCAGATGACGCCCATGAAAAAGAAGGGAACAAGGCCGTAGACCTCCTCGGTGCGCAGGCGGGTGACGCCGAGGAAAAATGCCGCGGCGGCGGCGAAATACAACATGCACTCGATCGTGCGCCCGACGCCGACGCTGACGAAGCGCGATTGCGTTTCACCATCCAGCCAGGGTCTGACAAGCAGCACCTCGGGCCGCAAGCCGTCCAGCAAGGCCCCGGGCAGCGGAACGATCTGGAAGCAGAACACGGCTAGGCCGAGAGCAATCAGCCACAAGATCGCCCGGGGAATTGTTTGTCCGCTGGGCCGCGACAGGATGGCCGCGGCCGAGAGAATCGCCGCGATCTCGATCAGCGTTTCGGTGTAGAGGCCGCTCGCGGTGCCGCCGCCAATCAGCAGGGACAGGAAAAGAACCGACCCAAGCAGGTATTTGTCCCACTGCCCGGGCTGCCGTGACCGTGCTCTCACGACGACACCCTCTCGATGCTCAATCTGTGCATGACCAGCGTGCCGACGTATCGAAACCGCCAGCTCTCGGCAATTGCGGCTGTTTCCAGCCTCAGCAACTGTATCGGACACGCAGCCGGTCCGACGGTGAAATCCAGGCTCAGGCTTCGCCGGTTGAATGTACCTTCCGGTATGTTGAAGCGCGCTACCTCGCTTAACGGGTCCGCGCATCTGACGGACCAGAACAGCTGCTTTGGCAGTTTGAGATTTGTCGCGGACACGGTCATGGACATCCGGTAAGAACCGGGGGGCAATTCGACATATTGCTGAAGCGCAGCGTTCTTGACCGGCGTGTTTAGAAATCGAACCGTCGCCCCGCTGTCGCTTTCACTTTCACCCGCGCCCTGCGATCCGGCAAAGGTGATCTCCAGCCCAGATCGGTCGTGTATCACCCAGTCGAACGGCTTGCCGCTGAAGAGCGGCTCGAAGCCGCCATTGAAGATATAGCCACCCAGCTTCCGCTCCCGATCGGACAGGCTGAAAAGAAACAGCCGATAGGCCGGGCCATAGTCCTTCTGCTTGATGTAACCGGTGATAACGGCGGACAATTCGCTGGATGTCGGCGGCGCACCCGTGCGCCCGAGATCGAGCAGCAGCTGGTTTGCAGGTCCCAGGCTTTGCGGGTTCTGGCCAAGGGCGAGAAAAAGCTTACCACGCCACGGCGCCTCTGCCTCCAGGGCTGCCAGCACGGCCTGGTAGCCGTCGGAATTGGAAAGGATGGCAGGCCACCCTGGGGCGATGGCCGAAAACTGGTCTGGCCACCGGCGCAGCAAGGTGTCGATCTCGCCCACGGCCCTCGCCAGATCGCCTGCCGCGATCGAGCGATCGATGGACCTCTGCAGCGCATGGATTTCAGTCTTGGACAGTTTTCGCGCCTGGTCGAAAAGTTCGAAAGCCTGGGCCTGTTCGCCTTGCCGATATCTGATCTCGCCGATCAGGCTGTAGAGACGGGCGTCCGCGACATTGAAGCGAAGCGCATTCTTGGCCTTGGCGGCCAACGCGCCGAGATCGGCGCTCGTTTCGTTCAGCTCGCCGGCAATTTCGTCTATCAAGGCATCTGCGTTCAGCGGGTCCAGTGCCAGAGACACACTCGGCGTTCCCTCCTCAAGGAGCCGACTTAGTCCGATCGACGAAGCCATCAACACCAGAACGGAGGCGACGAACCAAACGCTTGAACGCAGGAGATTTTGCATGAGCGGGCTGGCCTGCTCCGTCATCGACTTTGCCCTCAATCTTCGGCGTGCCCGCGCCATGTTCGTAATATTGGTAGTTCATGTATTTATAGGCGTAGTTGTAGTCGAACTTGTTCACCGCGAATTTCGACATTGCCGCCCCGATCACGTTCGCTCCGGCTGCGCGCAGGCGTTTCAGCGCCGTCTTGGCCGCCTTGCGCGTCACCTGGTTCGTGGAAATGACCACCAGCGTGCCCTCGGCAAGCCGGCTGAGAATGGGCGCATCGGACAGGCCGACGATCGGCGGAGCGTCGACGATGACGAGATCGAAGCGCTTGCCGAGATTGGTGACGATCAGCGCCATCTTCGGCGATGAAAGCAGATCCGCAGGGTTGGGCGGGATCGTTCCGGACGTCAGCACGGTCACGTTGGGATATTTGGTCGTCCTGAATATGCCCGCCACATCTTCCTTGCGCACGGTATTCGTCAGGAGATTGCTCAACCCGATCGTGTTGTCGAGACCGAACAGCCGATGAAGATTCGGTTTGCGCAGATCGCCGTCGATAAGCAAGACCTTCGCACCGAGGGCGGCGAAATCCTGGCCGAGCTTGAACGAGGTCGTCGACTTGCCTTCGGAAGGCTCGGAGCTGGTCACCAGCAGCGAACGCGGCGCGCCCTCCGCGCCGGAGAATTGCAGCGACGTTCGCAGCGAACGATAAGCTTCCGATAGCCCGGACTTCTGGTCGGCGATGCTGGCCGTCAGTTCGCGGTCATCGACGAGCGGCAGGATACCGAGCATGGCCAGCCCCAGCTCCCTTTCGACCTGCTCGGGGTTGGTGAAGGTGTTGTTCAGCAACTCGATGATGTAGATGATCGATGCAGTGAGAGCCATGAACAGCGCTAGCGCGATCGCCAGATTGATGATCAGGCGCGGAGAATAGGGACTTACGGGCAGGGTCGCGAAATCGACGATGGCTGCGCTTTGCGTCTTGAGCTCGGAGCTGACGCCTACTTCATTCAGCTTGGTGATGAGGCTGTCATATTGCGACCGGTTGGAATCGACCTCGCGCTTGAGGATGGTGTATTTTATATTCTTGTCATTGAAGACAACCTGCTGCTTTTCCATCTCGGCGAGCTTGGATTTGAGGTCGGCTTCCTTGTTCTGCGCTTCCTGGTACTTCAGGCGCAGCGAATCGGTTATCGCCAGGACGCCGTTGTTATAGAGCCGCGTCAGCTCCTTGATCTGCGACTGGAGTTGCTGCATCTCCGGAAAGCCAGGCTTCAGAATGCTCAGTTTCTGCTGATATTGGCTCTTGAGGTCCGCGAGTTTTTCGCTGAGTTTTTGTAAGCCATCACTCTCCAGAACCGGCGACAGGCTGGAGCCTCGCCCCTTGTCTATCTGGTCCACGACGCGACCGGCATCAAGACGATCCTGGATAGCGGTAGCGAGCGCTGTGTTCAGCGCCTCGATGTTCGATCCGATCAGCGATTTGTCGTCGCCGGTGACGGTGATGCCGGCATCCTTCGCATAGGTGACAAGCTCCTCCTCGGACTTCTGCAGCTTCTGCTTGACCTGCAGGACCTGTTCCTGGATGAACTGTCTCGCCAGATCGGACGTCTCGCTGGTCTGGTCGAGACGTTGATCGATAAAACTCTGCGCGACCTGGTTGGCGACGTCGCTTGCGTATCTGGGCTTCTGGTCGATGAAGGTGATCGACAGCAAGCTGGTGTTGGTCACAAGGTTGACCGTCAGATCCTTCAGAACGCGCTTGATCGCCATTGCCTCTCGCTCTTCGGGGGTCTTTTCCTGGATCGAAGGCGATTTGGAAATTCCGAATGCACGGTAGAGGATGTTGCTGAGCGAGAAGCTCGGGGTTGGGAATAGGAAATCCGGTTTTTCGGAGAGCCCCAACTGAAACACGACGCGCTGGGCCAGCGCACGGCTCTTCAGTTTCTCGCGAGCGGTCAGAAACGCGCGTAAGTCGCTGTTTTCGGAAACCACTTCGATGTCCTGAAAAACCTTTGCCGAAGGGACCAGGACTTCCAGCTGTGTCGTTGCCTGATATTTCGGCGTCTGCATCATTGTCACTATGATACCGGCAACTAGGCCAGCCACCGCCATCATGACAATCAGCCAGCGATATTGCACGACATAGAAAAGCAGCTTGAGCGGATTGAATCTCTCGTCGTGAGCGGCATAGTCTCGACCGTAAGGACTATAATTCTGCGCCCCGTCATAATAGAGGTCCGCGGACAAAGCCTGGCCATGTCGAGGACCGGCGATTTGGGGCTGCCTGTTGCGATCGAGCATGCGCGAGGTGATCCTGGTTGTCCGTACCCTGGCCGGCCAGGCCTCCCTTACGGAATGACCGCAATTCGGGCCGCGCTCGACGCGAGGCCCAGGGCATCCTTCAAATTGTTCATTGCGATTTTCGACTTCGAAGCGAAAACCACGACCACGTCGCCGCCATAGATACGCGGGTTGCGATTCTTGCCGGCGCGGATTTCCTCGACATTGTAGTTTGCGACCAGCTTGTTTTGACCGACATTGCGGTAGACGAAGACCTTGCCGGCATCGCCGATGGCGTTGAAGCCTCCGGCAAGGGCGATCGCATCCAGCAAGGAGGCGCTGCTGGACACCGGATAGATGCCGGCCCTGTTGACCTCACCGTCGACCGTGATGCGCTGGCCTATCGATTCCTTGACGAAAATTGTGACATCCGGCGATTGCAGATATTTTGCGCCATAGGCTGTCTCGATATCCTTTTCGAGCTGGCGGACCGTCTTGCCGGCCGCTGTCATCGTCCCGATAAGCGGAAGGGAAATCTGGCCGCCGGCGTCCACCTGAACCGTCCTGTTCAGGTTGTCGACCTGGAATACGCTGACTTCGAGTACATCGTTGGCAGACAGCGGCTGCTCGCTGCCGTTTTGTGTATTCTGCGGTGCCGGCAGATCCTTCACCATCTGTAGCGCGCCGCCCCCGGCAAGCGCCGTTGAGGACGATGTCGGCTGCAGCGCATCGACAGAGCCCGTGGACGATGATGAACTGCTCGCGCAAGCAGAGAGGGCGAGCAATACAAGCAGTGCCGGCATCCCCGCGCCACTTCCCCCGAGATCGAGAATGCCCATCACAGAGCCCCACTTTTGAACAGCTTGGGCGGCCCATCGAAATGGCCCGCACAGCTGGCTCCCGGCTTCTTCGCTCGTTTTTCCGATGGCGTGAGCAACTGGTTCTGCACTATCGCGCCCGAGCTTGCGCAAACCGGCGAGACCAGACCTTGCCTAGCGGCTGACTGCGTCGTCGTCATCCTGTAGTCCAATAGCCAGTGCGGCGCCGCCACCAACCGCGCCGGCACCCAACAGCACCGGCAAAATGCCAGGTCCGGAATTGGCAGGTCGGGTAGCAGCTTCCTGCGCATCAAGCGAGACGCACATACCGCCTTGCACCGGATTGATGCTGACGGTCGCGTTTGCCGGAACATCAAGCGCGCAATTGGCGCCGATGGCCAAAGAAGCCGATGCTTGCGGCCCGGTCATGATGCGCGCGCCTGGATAAATCGGCGCTCCCGCACCCACCCCGGCGTAACCGCCGGCCTGCGACATCTGCACATCACCCCGGACTTGGGTGAACTGGCCGACAATGCCAGACACGGGCGCAGCGGCCAGGCACGAACATGTCTGTGCCGACTGGGCAACAGCATCGGACGCTGTAAACCAGGCACCTCCCCCGGCGAGCGTGATAAAAGCGAAGACAACCCCAACCCGATGACGCCCGGTCATTTCTACCCCCCTTCGAACCAACGACCCGCCCCCGGAACGGATCGCTTACGCACCCCTTCGATCAACAACGCTCAAAGAACTCACCAGCACTCATGGTGGTCCGCCCCTCAGCGACTGACCGCTTTGTCGTCATCCTGCGTCGCCGCCAACACACCGCTGGTGACAAGCGCACCGGCGAAAATCCCTTCGGGCAGGCCAAACCCACTTATGCCACCGGACGGCTGGATGGCCGCCGTCCGTTCTGAACCCACGAGTTTCAGACAGATGTTGCCGCCCACGCGTGAAACATCCAGACTGGAATTCGCCGGTACATTCATGTTGCAGCCGCCAACAAGTACGGATGCCGAACCCTTGGTACCGACTACCACCCGACTGCCAAGGCCGAGAGTGCTCCCCGCCTTTGCAGGACCATAGCCGACCGACTGCGAGACCATCACGTCGCCATCGGCGGAACGAATGGATCCAATCGCACTCGCCGGGCCGCGATAGGCGGCAGCGCAGCTGCAGGATACGTCCTGGGCGAAAGATGAAACCGAAGTGAAACCGCTCGCGGCAACCAACGCGCTCACTGCGGTTCTAATGATGACATTCATCCGTTTCGCCTTTCCTTCAAATCATCCCGGATATGCCAGATCAAAAGGTGGTGACATCAGCGCCTAACATTTTTTTGCCACAATTCCAACCCGTGTCGCACGATGCGGAGAAGTTTGACCTGAACAACGCGCCATTTTAGCAATTACGTATAAATAATCCCGAGCTGTCGGCGATGGATGTCTGGCCCTCCAAAGAGAAATTACGATTCCCTTTTCATCCTGATTACACCGAGCCCAACTTGATCAAAGCCGAGCCCCCTCGAAAGCCGAGTCCCGATCTGCAATGCAGCAAGACAAGCTTAGCGCCTGCTTGAATGCCTGATCTCCTCGGCTCGAACTTCAACCGCGTTCAACTACACGCCGGCCCGGTTCATCGCCTGGCGGGGCATTGAGCTTCCCTATCTGCGTCATGTAGCATTCTATGACGATCCGTTCCGAAAACTGCCGCTCCACTTTGCTTCGGCTCTCCATGCCCATCCTGTTCCTGGATGCGGCGTCCATCGTTGCGAATTCGAGCATCTTGCTTGCCAGGTCGCCTGCGTCTTTCACCTTGCACAGCAGGCCGTTGACGCCGTGGTCCACCACCTCCCTGCAGCCGGGCACATCTGACGCGATCAGCGGCTTGCCCATCGCGGCTGCTTCCAGCAGCGAGCGCGGCGTTCCTTCCCTGTAGGAGGGCAAGACGACGCAATCGGCCGCGTCCAGGAAGGGACGGACGTCGTCGGTGGTTCCGAGATACTCGACCAGGCCTTCGCCTGCCCATCGCTCGACCTGCGCACGGCTGACCGCTGTGCGGTTCTCGACATCGAGGAATCCAAGAAGCTGGAAGCGCGCGCCGGGCATGTTGCGGCGCATCTGACGAGCTGCCTCGACGAACTCGCCCACGCCCTTGTCCCAGAGAAGCCTGGCCACCAGCAGAAAGACGATCGCGCCGGACGATTGGCTTTGGCGGGGCGCCGGAGAGAAGCGAATAAGGTCGACCCCGGAGCCCGGCAGCAGCGCGGTCAGTTCCTTGCGGACTAGGCGCTCGCTGACGAACAGCATCCTGTCGTCGTCATTCTGAAAGAAGACTATTTTCGAACGGGCCAGCGCCAGCCGGTACAGGACCTTGGCAATTTTCTGGAGAAGGCCGCCACGGACGAAAACCGTGCCGAGCCCTGAAACATTGTTTATGACCGGGATGCCATTGAGGTTTGCCGCCAGCGATCCGAACACGTTGGGCTTGATGGTGAAGCCGACAAACGCCAGCGGCCTCTCGCGGCGCAGCAGGCGCCAGTAGCGCCACAGAAGCACCATGTCGCGAAACGGCGAGGTGCCGGAATTATCCATCTCGATTTCGACATACCGGCAGCCCATCGGCGGGATCAGGCGCGAATACTCGTCCCTGGGCGCCGCAACCACCACTTCATAGCCCCGCCCTTGCAGCGCCTCGATGAGGCCTTTGCGGAAATTGACGACATTCCAGGACGTGTTGATGGAGATGATTATCTTTCTTCCGATCCCAAGCATCGTCCCCGCCTCCCCCAATGCCGTTTCGCTCACCGTCTTGTATGCAGTCGTGTCCTGCCCGGCCCAAAGGTCTCGAACAGCCGCAAGATCTCGTCGTCACTGGCGAGCGATGAGATGCGGGCGAAGCAGGCGTCCCTTGCAGGCCCCAGATCCTGTGGCCGAGCGATCAGCCTCGCGACCGCGCGTGCGATGTCTTGCGGATCGTCGGGGTTGAAATCGAAAGCTGCCCCCTCGGGCATGTAGTACCTCGTGCCGCTGTCTCGCGACATCAGCACGGCACATCCCGCCCAGGCCGCCTCGATGGGAGACACCGCCGCGGGTTCAGCCCGCGAGGGCAGTATCAAGAGATCATGACCGGAAAAGACCGAGATCATGTCGTCATGCGCAATGTTGTTTTGAAACCGAAGCCTGTCCGCCACGCCAAGCGCCTGAGCCTCGCGCCGCAAGGCCTGACAGAAAGCCGTGTCGGCGTTCGTTGCCTCCTCGCCGCAGAATGTCAGGGAGAAGGGCATGGATGAAATCGCGGACAACGCCCTCAGAAGCAAACTGTGCCCCTTACGCTCCCGGTATTTTGCCACCATCAGGATTCTAGGCGGCCACTGCAATGGCCTGCTTTCCAGGCCTTCAGTCCGGGCCGGCTCGAAAGGGCTCCCGAATGGCAGGGACATGGCATCGCCGAGCTTGGCCGGGCCAAGATTTGGCGAAAGCCGTGAGGTGAAATGCGGGATGCCTAGGCCATGAAAGACGGCTCTTCGAACCCATGTGCCACTCCATGCGCTGGGCTTGGCGTCCTCCTGGTCGTAGATGACCAGCCTGCGCCCTTGCAGAATTGAACAGAGTGCCGCGACCCTGCAAAACCATCGCGTCACTCCGCGGATGATCACCACGTCGGGGTCTTCGGCCTGCAAACGCTTCCAGTAGGAAAAGACGCCGGGAAAGGAAAAAGGCGAATTCGGAATGTTGCTCGAGCGCCGACGCATGATCATCCGGGACAGCGCGGATGGAGCCGTCACGTTGGGAGAAACAAGAGCGTGATTCTCCGTGACGCTCGTTTCGACTACGTCGACCGCAACATGGTGCCCCGCCGAAGTGAGAATGCGAACCCAAGGTACCGCATTGGTGTGGTATCTTGGCAGGCAAAACAAGTATCTCAAAACATCAGCCTTCAGATATCTTCCGCCAGGCGGATCCGCCTTTTCAACAATAGATGCGAAACCACCATCATCGCCGCATAGACCGCCGCCGATACGAGCAAGCCGGCCCAGGCGATGCCTGAAATTCCGATCCATCCGGACAAAGCCAGGCAAAGCGGAACATAGATGGCGATCGCCAGCGCCGTGATTTTCAAAAGCGGCTTCGTCCCGGCCAGGACCTGAATCAGCGGATTGAGATGCATTCCAGCGAGGCCGAAGCATTCGGCCGCGAACAAAATGGCAAAGAGCAGCGAAGCTTCCGCGTAGGCCGAACCGCCAGCCAGAAGGACGATGGGGTTTTGCAGCAGCACCCCCCCAACCGCCGTGCCGGCGGCGGCGCATGCCGAAACCACGGTGATGCGGGCGTTCAAGCGGTATAGACGAGAAGAAGGCTCTTGCTTCGACAGTTTCGCGATTTCGGGAAAGATCACCTGGTTCAAGGGACCGGTCAGCCGGGAAACCATCGTCGCCAGGCGCGATCCGAGCGAATAAGAGCCCGCGGCGACCTCTCCCAGCAGGCCCGCGACAAGGAACAATGCGAGATGCCGCCTGGCACTTATCATTGTCGAGAGCAGACTGGTCCCCGTGGCCATGGCAAGAAATGCCCAGAAGAAACGGCGTTTGGACCGGGAACGGAGCGGGTTGAACAATTCGATATCTTCCCGCCCGGCATAGAGAAGCATGCGAACGAACAGCGTCAGGTTGTAGAATGCGCCGACCGCTGCCAGCACGATTACATAAGCCGGCAATGAGGCATCGAGGATCCAAAGGACGAGAGAGGCAACCACCACGGCAACCCCTTGCATGAGTTGATTACCGGCAATGACGTCGTACCGGCCGTTCAGCCGAAGCACACCTTTCGGCGTACCCGAAAGACTCGCCAACAAGGTGAGGCTGTAGATAATCGCCAGAAGGCGATTATCCCGCGACACGCCAACAGCTTCTCCAAACAGCAAGATCCCGCCTATCGCCAGGACCGTGGCGAGAAGGGCGGCTGAAACATCGAGGGCAATTCCGCAAGATGCCGCCGGTCCCAGACGCAAAGGCGACCTCGCGCACAGCCTGATCACTAGCTGCCAGCTCTCGAACGTGCATAGGCCGGAAACGAACGCCACATAGGCCTGAATTACGGCGAGTGTGCCAAAATTCCCCGGACCCAGCGACCGTGCGTTGAGCGCCAGTGCAAGGATGGAGCACAACGCGGCCACTCCGCTTGCGGACGTCGTAAACGTAACGTCGCGGGCAACCCGCCGCGCGCGCATCCATCCGGAAGGCTTGGCGACCGCCGTCACGTCCTCAGCCATTGTCTCGGCGCAAGGCCCGCGCCCCCTGCGGCATCACCTCGGCGGGGGCCGGTGGAAAACACTTCCGGTGCACATAAACCAAGCCAAAAATGAAAAGCGCAACGAGAACGGCTCGCTTGGCGGAGATGAAGGCGCCAAGCAGCTCCTTGCGCTGGATGTAGAATGTGAGATGGACGATGGCCACGATCAGCCCGGCCTTGAGCGTCGCGCTGCGCACATTGCGGATTATCGCCTCGACGGCAACACACACGAGCGACAGAATGACAACGAGCAGCGGAAATCCGGCATACCCGAAATTGGCAAAGAACTCCGCCCAGATGTTTGCAGCGACGCCACCACTGTAACCCGGAAATAGGAACGGCTGAACCTGCTCGTTGTAGGTGCATCCGTCCTTGCCAAAGACCGTATCCGAGAACGGAAACAGAGAAAGAGGCACCAGCCAAAGATTCGAGCACGGCAAGGTGTAGTCATATTTCACGACCAGATCCAGGTGAGCCAATGTCACGAACTGCTCCAGCCCCACGAGAGCGGAATCGGACAATTGGTCGAATTGTATTTTCTGACCTACAAGTTCAAAATTTCCTGCTTTTATTGCTGCATATACTGCCTTGTACACTGCAAGAAAAAAGAATGCGCCAATTCCTCCAATTATGTATCTTTTCCTGATCAAAAGCAGGGAAATGTTCCTGTACCTTATGTACAAACAAGCTAAAATCGCGATGGCAACCGAAGAGCGATGCCCGATATAGAGCGTAAGCATCAGTCCCAGGCAGCTCAAGATGATGACCAGCCTGGATTTCTTCCACCCCGACAGGGCTCCGAACACCATGCCGATGATGCAGCTGTTGTAAAATACATACTGGATCCGCCCGGTAGATGACAAACATCGGCCTTTGAGGCCGAAAAAAGTGCCGGATTTGCTATCGAAATCCCACCGAACACCACCAGCATCACAATTATTACGATCGACTCTCCCCGAACGTCGCCTTCGACTTCGAAATCTTGACGCCTTGGCATGAAGACCAGCATCGCGGCAGCAATGCAAGAAAGAGAAAGCGCAATGGCATATCCAGTGCCCGCGTGATATATGAAATCATACTTCCTTCTGCTGACATCAACATACTGAAATCCCCCGGTGACGAATGGCACAAAGTAGACCAAGCTCGACAAAAGCAACAACATTTGCGGCGTGAGCGCAAATGGCGAAACAAAATAATCTCGTTTGAGGTGCTTCACTTTCGTTCCATCGCCATCTGAATATTCGAATTGTTCTCACCCCTTAGCGGCCCAGGGACGATTTCTCCCACAGCAAGTCATACGAGTGCGCCATCCGCTCAAGCGAGAAATCCGCAGCGATGCGGTCGCGACATGCTTGCCGCCTGCTCGCCCAAGACCGGGTATCCTGAATTTCCGAAGCCATAATCTCGATGGAACACGATAACGCGTCAGGGTTCCGCGGCGGAACGATCAATCCCGTGTTGCCGACAAGCATCGCGATGTCCCCGACGTCCGTTGCCACGCATGGCGTGCCGCATGCCATCGCCTCGGCAATCACGTTCGGAAAGGCTTCGCTGCTGGAGGCCAGCACATGAATGTCGAATGCATTCATCAAACCGGCAATGTCGTCGCTCGGCCCGAGAAGCTTCACCTTGTGGCGAACATCATAGCGCTCCAACAGCACGGCAAGCGCAGTGTTTTCAGCCGTCATACCCGGGCCGGCAAGAACACATTTGAAGGGAAGGCTCTTGTGCATCGACAGCCTGGACAGGGCAGCGAAGAGATTCTGGTGGTCCTTGTCGGGATGCCAACGAGCGACATTTCCGATAACGAACTGGCCATCACCTATCGACCAATCCTGACGGAGCCGCCCGCGCGCCCCGTCGTCCGGCTCGAACACGGCCAGATCGTAGCCATTCGGTATGATCGTCCAGTTCGAGCTCGAATATCCTGCATGGATGTGGCGCCGCGATGCATTTTGCGAGCAACTGACAATCCGAGCCGGGATGATA
This sequence comes from Mesorhizobium sp. B2-6-4, assembly GCF_006441495.1. NCBI lineage: Bacteria > Pseudomonadati > Pseudomonadota > Alphaproteobacteria > Hyphomicrobiales > Phyllobacteriaceae > Mesorhizobium > Mesorhizobium sp. B2-6-4. The sequence goes on along the minus strand of NZ_VFUE01000003.1, from coordinate 146,568 downwards.
CCGGATATGAGAGCGCATATCCTGTCCACGGCCCTGGTCGTAAAGGAGGCCGCCCGCGGATCCAGTCCGCAATTGTGCATCCCCCAAAGAACCGGCCTGATGCCGCCAAGCCGCGCCAGGACGCCTCCGACGAGGTTGGCGTGATACATCCAGCACTGAACCACGTCCGGCCGATAAGTCGAGAACACGCGCCTGAGCGAGGCGAGCCCCTTGAGACTCAACCTTCCCTTTGGCATCGCCAGGCAGGCGAGCGGTATTTTGGCGGCGCGAAGCAACGGGCCATATTTTCCGTCACCCGAAAGCGAGACGACAAAATGGGAATGGCTGCGCTCGGCCGTGCACAGGCGGTACAGCGCTGCCTCGGCGCCGCCGTTCTCAAGTCCGGTGATGACGTGCAGGATCTTAATACGACCGCTCCTTCCCTACGGCGTTCGTGGGATCGACACCCATCGCGAGCAGGTAGGCGTCGGCCACCTTTTCGACACTGAAATCCCGCGCCCGACGCCTGACGTCCGGAGGATCAGTTTCATCAAGGGCGGCCATCACTTCTGCCGCAAAACCCTGGGCATCTCCGACCGCGGCGAGACGCCCCCACTTGCCGTCCTCCAGAATCTCGGCCGGACCGCTTTCGCAGTTGGTGCTCACCACGTTGGCCCCGCAAGCCATTGCTTCGATGATCGTGTTTGGAAATCCCTCCCTGCGGGAGGATTGAAGAAACAACGCTGCCCGCCGCATCCACGGATACGGATTCTTCGAAAAGCCGACCAGAGCGACCGAAGAATTCAGCTCGAGTTCGTCGATCAGCGTTTGAAGCGATCCCCGCAGCGGTCCTTCCCCGACAATGGCCAATTTGACGGGTCTCTTCCTCGCAATCCGCGCGAAGCTGCTTATGAGCGTGGCATGGTCCTTTGCGAAATCAAGCCGCCCAACGGCCACCAACAAAACCCTGCCATCCTCGACCGCGAAGGGGTGATCGAGCGGTTCATCCGCCTGCTCTTCAACATGTTTGATGTCCAGCGGATTGTAGATCGTTTTGACGGAACTCCGGTGGACCCCGATGCTCTGGATCAGGTCTTCCGCGACGCCATGCGATACAGTGATGATCGTGTCGGCACGACCATAGGTCAGCCGCATGAGGAATGGCAGGAACTTCTCACGAACCAGCTTCGTATCAGCGACGGTCCTGGAAAGATTGCTCCTTTCCGATATCACGATCGGTGTCCGGCGCAGCGAGAGCATGGACGAGACGATGCCAACGATATTTGCATGGGGTAACGCCGTCAGCATCACTCGCGGCTGCTCCCGCCTCAAATACCGGATCAAAGCCAATACGGAAAACAGCAACCGCGAGGCTCGGAGGTCCTGTATCCTTATCGTCTTCGGAACCAAAGCGAGATACTCGCCCGTCGCACACCCAAGCACCAGATCGATCGGCAAGCCGCGCCGGCCAAATTCGCTGGCCAGGGTGAGCATTGCCCGCTCGGTGCCGCCAGCACGAAGAGAGGGAATGAAGATAGCAATCCGAGCGTCTGGGCTGCCTGGTGATCTCTTGTCTTGGCGCGTGCACGTCACTCGGTTCGCCACCTTTCCTGGCCGGTCACGGCGAAAGCTTTTTTGCTTGCGCCTGACCGTGCGCGATGAGCGATGCTCCACCCGGATACCGGGGAGACAGCCGTCGCACTCGGGTCCACGAAAGCGGAGAATATCCTCGGGTGATCAATGTCTTCGCCGAAAGACATAGGCGTAGGTTTCAGCCGCATCCTTCCCGATGAGAAGAGCCGAGAGACCTAGCCAGAGGCGCCAGACAAGGAAGGCCGGCACGAAAGCGTAGAAGTATGAACTCCTCCAGAACAGATGACGCTGGACGAGTTCCAGGCCATTTTGCGCTGCGATCCTTTCCACCTCGCTCGGCAGGCATCTGTCATAGAAGGCTGGGAAGCCGTCGTGCCCCCTGCCCTTGTCCGGATAGACCGCAAACAGCAGGCGACGCTTGATCGCCTCGGGCAAGACCCGATTGAGCCTGGCGAAAACGGCGTTGCGTGAAGGCGAGAAAATGGCGACCGTGCCGCCCGGCCTTACGCAGCTGGCAATGCCGCGAAATGCGCCTTCGCCGTCGCGGACGTGCTCCAGAGTGGCCTGGCATATGACCAGATCGGCATCTCCCTTCCCCCTGAACGAGGTAAGATCCGCCTCGATCCGCTCGTCATAGATCTCGCCCGGAGCCTTCGACAGTTCCTTGGCATCGCGGTCCACCCCGACGACAACCAGCCCCAGACGACGCTTCTCGGCTAGGCTTACAAGCGGCCTTGCTCCTCCGCCCAGATCATAGACCAGTGCGTTAGGTGTAAAGAGCACCGGTGCGATTTCCGCAGCAAAGGCGTGGTTGCCATCCACGCGCAGCCGTAGCGGCAAGGCTCGGTCCAGACATTCTGAGACCGCCACGTTCGTGCGAACAAAGCCCCGCAGCAACGACGCTATCCCGTCATCGATTTCGTGGACAAGACGTGACCTCCCCCCTACCTCCGCTCAAAATAGGCCTGGTACCATTCGACGAACCGCCCGACGCCCTCCGTCACGGACGTGCCGGGACGATAGCCGACCGCCGCCTGCAGCGCCGAAGTATCGGCAAAAGTGTCAGGCACGTCTCCGGCCTGCAGCGGCAAGAGCTCCACGATGGCCTTACGGCCAAGCGCGTTTTCAAGCGCCTCGACATAGGCGGTCAGCTTCACCGGGTTGTTGTTGCCGATGTTGAAAATGCGCCAAGGCGCGCTGCTCGTCGCAGGATCCGGATTATCGGAATCCCAGGCGGGGTTAGCCGCAGCGGGGCTGTCGCTGGCGCGGATCACGCCTTCGGCGATATCTTCGACATAGGTGAAGTCGCGTGTATGATTGCCGTTGTTGAACAGCTTGATCGGCTCGCCGGCCAGGATGTTCCTGGTGAACAGGAACAGCGCCATGTCGGGACGTCCCCAAGGGCCGTACACTGTGAAGAAACGCAAGCCCGTGGTCGGCAGCCCGAACAGGTGGCTGTAGCTGTGCGCCATCAGCTCGTTGGCGCGCTTGGTTGCGGCGTAGAACTGCAGCGGATGGTCGGCCGGGCGATGCTCGGAAAACGGCATGTCGGTATTGGCGCCATAGACGCTCGACGTGCTGGCATAGGTCAGGTGGCCGACACGGCTGTTGCGGCAGGCCTCCAGCATGTTGGCGTAGGCGATAATGTTGCTCTCGACATAGGCGTGCGGGTTTTCAAGGCTGTAGCGGACGCCGGCCTGGGCGGCGAGATGGATCACCCTGTCGAAGGCGTGATCGGCAAAGCAGCCGTCCACCACGTTTCGCTCTGCGAGATTACCGTGGATGAAATGGTAGCCCGCATTGGTGTTGCGGCTTGCTTCGGCCAGAAGCCGCAGCCGCGCCTGCTTGATCTGCGGATCATAGTAGTCGTTGATGCTGTCTATGCCGACGACCTCGTCGCCACGTTCGAGCAGCCGCCTGGCGACGTGATAGCCTATGAAGCCGGCAGCGCCGGTGACCAGAACCTTCATCAGAACCGCCCGTCCGTAACATCCCTGGGGAATAGACCTTTGATGTCGTAGACGACGCTAGGGTCCTTGCAAAGCGCCCGAAGACCGGCAACGCCCAGGGTGTGAAACTGCCCGTGCCCCACGGCGACGACAACGCCATCGTAACGCGCGGCGGGCATCTCTTTAAAGCTCGTTACGCCAAAGGCGCGCGCGCATTCCTGCGCATCGACCCAAGGATCCCAGATATCGATGCCGGCATTGTACTGCCTCAGCTGCGCGACAATGTCGGCGACCTTGGAGTTTCTCAAGTCCGGACAGTTTTCCTTGAAGGCCGCGCCCATGACCAGAATCCGGCTGCCAACGACAGGTATGCCCTTGCGCATCATAAGGCGGGCCGTCTGGTCCGCTGCATGCCGGCCCATGCCGTCGTTGATGCGGCGACCGGCAAGAATCACCTCGGGATGATAGCCGAGTTCTTGAGCCTTGTGGGTCAGATAATAGGGATCGACGCCTATGCAGTGGCCGCCGACGAGACCAGGGCTGAAGCGCAGGAAATTCCATTTGGTGCCGGCCGCTTCCAGCACCTCCGACGTGTCGATGCCCAGTTTGCCGAAGATCAGCGACAATTCGTTCATCAAGGCGATATTGAGATCGCGTTGCGTGTTCTCGATGACCTTGGCTGCCTCGGCGACCGCGATGCTCGAGGCACGGTGCGTGCCGGCGGGAACGATCGAGGCATAGAGCGCGTCGATAGCGTCCGCCACCTCCGGCGTGGAGCCGCTGGTGATCTTGACGATCGTCTGCAGCCGGTGCTCGCGGTCGCCGGGGTTGATGCGCTCAGGACTGTAGCCCAGGAAGAAGTCTTCGTTGTAGCGCAGACCGGAATGTTTCTCGATCAGCGGCGCACACACCTCTTGCGTACAGCCGGGATAGACGGTCGATTCAAAGATTACCACCGCACCGGGGGAGATCACCTCGCCGACCGTGGCGGACGCCATGACAAGGGGCTTCAGGTCCGGCCGGTTGGCCCTGTCGATCGGAGTGGGGACAGTGACGATGAAAACTCCGCAATCCCGCAGATCGGCCTTGTCGCTGGTGAACCGCAGCCGCGTGGCGGCGTCGATTTCATCTCTGCTGGCCTCAAGCGTGTGATCTTCGCCACGCCTCAGCGCATCCACGCGCGATTGGCTGATGTCGAAGCCGACGACGTCCCTGATCGCTCCGAGGGCCACCGCCAGCGGCAAACCCACATAGCCAAGCCCGATGACAGCTATTTTCCTGGAGCCGAGGTCCATTTGCTTCCTGTCCGGCAAGCCTTAATCAGCCACGGCCTCCGCTATCGCGCACCATGGCCGGTAATCATCGTCTTGATGGTTCTGAGGGTGATGAGAACATCAAGCCAAGGCGAGAAGTTCTTTATGTAGTAAAAATCGTAGTGTAATTTCTCCATCACATCGTCGACCGCCGCAACATGCCCCTGGTTTACTTGCGCCCACCCGCTCACACCTGGCCTGACGATGTGCCGGTAGCGATAGAACGGCAATTCCGCCTCATACCAGTGCGACAGGACGACAGCCTCGGGCCGTGGCCCGATCCAGCTCATTTCGCCGCGCAGGATGTTGATGGCCTGCGGCAGCTCGTCGATCCTGAACTTGCGTAAAAAACGCCCTATCCGGGTGATGCGATCGTCGTCACGTTTCGTGATCGCCTTGTCCTTGTCGCTGCCAATGCCGGCTTGCTGCCTCATCGAGCGAAACTTGTAGACCGTGTAGATCCGGCCCCTGTAGCCAATGCGGGGCTGGCGAAACAGCACCGGGCCCTCCGAGTCCAGCCGGATCAGCAGCGCGATCAGCACCACGAAAGGTGAAAGAGCCACGACCATGACAAGCGCGGAGATCCAGTCGATTGCCTGCTTGATCTTGAGATAGGCCTGGTTCGGATTGAGCGAGCCGAGCGTGTTTTCCGACAGGTGTTCGATCTCGACGCGGCCGGTCAGCGACTCGCTGACCTGCTTGACGTGGTAGACCGGCGTGCCCGAAAGAGCCCGGTCCGCGATGTATCGTTCCCATTCGGCGTCAAGGTCGGCCCGCAGATCGACAACCACGCCATTCGCCCGTTCGATGACGGTGCCAGGCGAAGTGATCCAGAACCAATGCACTCCCGGCAGTGTCCTTAGGCGCTCTACGTTCCCGCCGGGAATGACGACCAGCCGGTACGGTTCGAGATGCCGCGTTATGATGCTCAGGCCAAAATACCAGAGCGTGGACTGGGTGAAGCTGGCAGCCGCCTGAAACCGGCTGTACTCGAAACGAAAAAAGAAAATAGTCAGGAAAACAAGCCCGTAGGACAGCACAAACGTCGGCAGGATGTAGCTGGCAGCGGCCACGCCGGGGAAATTCCCGATACGCCGATAGGCAAGGAAGCCTGCTACATGCGCAATGACCGCGGCAGCGACGGTTACCTGGAGATTGGCGACGTAGACCGCATCGGGTTTGAAGGCGATCCGGATGAGGGCCGGCGCGACGATCGCGAACGTCAGTCCGCCAATAAGTTGAAAGCGAATTTTGAACAGGAAGTGCCGGCTTCCGACAAGAGTTGATGTTGCGACATTCAACTTCTTCCCCCCTCGAAGCTGCCATGTCGGCGATTGCCATTGCAATAATGCGCTTGGCTTGGCCGTTCATTCGCAAAGCGGAATCAGGCCTCTCGCTACTGGCTGTTCGACTCAGTCGAAGATCAAGAGCTACGACACTGTAACGATACCAGCAAGTATCTATTTACACTGTAGCAACCGGCAGGATTTTTTGATCAATCGCATCGCTGAATGCGGTTCAAAAGCTATCGCTAATAGATAGGCTTACTGCCGGCCGTCGAGAATGTCTGGACGCATGAAGGTAAATGGATGTTCGTATCACTGGTGACTGGCTGACTGCTTGGGCACGACCTGCCAGTCACATCTGTCCGACCCGGACCAATGACCAGGTACTTCCCCGGAACCTCGTTTAAATTCAGGAGCGCTTCAGCAGCGACCAGACGGCTGGCACCAGGCTTGCGGCCAGAGCAACCTTGATCAGATCACCGACGATGAACGGCACGACGCCGAACTGCCAGGATTTTTCCGGACCGATGAGCATCGCCAGCCAGGCAAAGCCCATGGCCATCATGACGAACTCGGCAACCAGCATCGCGTTGAAAAGCTTGATCGGATGGCGATCCCAGCCGCGATCGGCGGCCCAGCCGGCGATCGCCGCCATGACCACGAAGCCGGCGAGATAGCCGCCGGTCGAGCCGAGCATGTAGGCAATGCCAATTCCCTTTTCCGGCGTGCTCTGGAAGACCGGGAAGCCCATCGCGCCCTCGGCCATATAGAGCAGCAGGGTGGCGACGCCGAGCCGCAGGCCGAAAGCGGCCCCGATCAGCAGGACGGCGAGCGTCTGCATCGAAATATCGACTGGCCCCAGAACCACCTTGGTCTTGGCCGACAGGGTCAGGAGCAATGTCCCGGCTATCGCCAGGAAGAACTGCGTTGCCAGCCGCGCCGCGCCATCTTGCGGCAGAGCCAGAGAAACAAGCGGGCGCATCGTCGTTGCAGTTGCCATGGTCTTCCCCATCCGAGTGCCGCCATCCGATGATCGCGGTCTTGCGTTTTCCTATATTGGCTTGCGTGCTATGCGGCAATCGGTTTTGCCATTCCCGCAACAGGCATCGACACCGTCATGGCCCTCGAATTCGATACCAGCTTCGATCCCTGCTACGGCGGGGGCGTCAGCGTCGCGCCCGACGTGCAGCGCGTCACGGCCCGAAATCCAAGTCCCTTCACCTTTCACGGCACCAACAGCTACATCGTCGGACGCGATACGCTGGCAGTGATCGATCCGGGGCCGGATGACGAAGCTCACCTTCGCACCTTGCTCGACGTCATCGCCGGCAGGCCGGTCAGCCACATCTTCGTCAGCCACACGCATCGCGACCATTCACCGCTGGCGGCACGGCTGAAGCAGGAGACCGGAGCCCAGGTGATGGCGGAAGGGCCGCACCGGCCGGCAAGGCCATTGCATATTGGCGAGATCAACGCGCTCGATGCCAGCGCCGATACCGCTTTCGTTCCCGATCTCGCGCTGCCGGACGGCGCGCTGGTCGCCGGCGACGGCTGGGCAATCCGCACGGTCCTGACCCCCGGCCATACCGCCAACCACGCGGCATTCGCGCTGGAGGGCACCGGCATCCTGTTTTCGGCCGACCACGTCATGGCGTGGGCGACCTCCATCGTCGCGCCGCCGGACGGGGCGATGGCGGACTACATGGCCTCGCTGGACCGGCTGATCGAACGCGGTGACCGCCTGCTGCTGCCCGGCCACGGCGGGCCGGTGACGGCACCGCGAGGCTTCATGCGCGGATTGAAGACCCATCGCAAAATGCGCGAACGGGCCATATTGGAGCGGATCCGCGCGGGCGACCGCACGATCGCAGACATGGTCAAGGCGATCTACAGGGATACCGACCCGCGGCTGCATGGCGCCGCCGGGTTGTCGGTGCTTGCCCATCTGGAGGATCTGGTGGCGCGCGGCCTGGTCGCGACAGACGCCGCGCCGGCCATAGACGGCATTTTTAGGCCAGCCCCTTAGGCCCGAGCATCTATTCGGCCGGAGCCGCGCCGACCTGGCCGGCGACTTCCTGGTCCAACTCCGCCAGAAAGTCGGTGATGCGCGCAGCGTTGTCGCCGAGGTCGTAGCGGCCGTAGCGGGAAGCCGACCGCATGTCGACGAGAACCGTATCCCCGTCGTCCGTGATGCGAATTGCCACGTCTGCGGGGAGGCCCAACACGAAGCTCCTGGCGACAGCGGTAATCGTCACGTCGCTTTGCCCGGCGAGTTCGGGATAGGGTCCGGTAAGATCCCAATTGCGGCGGTCGAGCACGGTTTCAACGGCAGTGACGACGGTCTCGAACGGCAGGTCGTAGCTACGCGCGGTGACAAGCGGATAGCTGTCGGTCTGCAACCGCTGCTCGCCGGGCGTCGGGGGCGAGAGCACGTTCATGTCCTTCGTGCGACCGGTGACGTCGAGTGCCGGCGGTTCGTCGAAATCGGTCGAAATATCCCTGAGCGGCGGAAAGATTGTCGCCCAATAGGCGGCGATGCCATAGGGGGTCAGCACCAGCACTGCCAGCAAGACGCCGACCGTGATGTCGCGGCCGCCATAGTCGCCAAAATTCCACACCCTCGAGAAGGCAAATCCGGCGAACAGCAGCGCCAGCGCCGCCAACAGCGCGACGATAGCCAACACCCACAGGAACACCGGCGTTTCAACGAGGTTGAAATAATGGCCGACGAACACGGTCAGCAAAAGCACCGCCGAAAAAGCAGCGGTGCGCCGCGACCATCCGGCAGCCTTCGACGTTTGCCGTTCCGAAATGCTGACCATGTTTCTCTGCGTCATCCCAAGCCGAAGAAGACTTAGCGCATGGCCACCAAAATCGGAATCGATTTTCGAGGAGGATCGTGCGCCAGTTGGAAATGCTATCGTGCCCTGCCGGAAAGGTGCACGTCGCTGCACTGTCCTTTTACGACCGCATCAGGCCGAGACACGCAATATCCCGTCAATCCGTCGGCAAGCGATAGTCGCTGAATTGCTGGCGCAAGGTGATCTTCTGGATCTTGCCGGTGGCGGTGTGCGGAATTTCGCCGACGAAAGCGACGTCGTCGGGCATCCACCATTTGGCCACCTTACCGTCGAGAAAACCAAGGATATCGGTTTTGGTCGGTTCCTTCCCCGGCTTGCGGACAACCACCAGCAAAGGCCGCTCGCCCCATTTCGAATGAGGGACGCCAATGGCGGCTGCCTCGGCGACATCGGGATGGCCGACGGCCAGATTCTCCAGGTCGATGGTCGAAATCCATTCGCCGCCGGACTTGATGACGTCCTTGGCGCGATCGGTGATCTGCATATAGCCGCCAGCGTCGATGTGGGCGACATCCCCGGTATCGAACCAGCCGTCCTCGTCGAACTGCTCCGAGCCGGCGCCGCCGTAGTAGGCGCTGGCCACCGCGGGGCCGCGCACCTTCAGCCGCCCGAATGTCTTGCCGTCCCAAGGCAGCGCGTTGCCGTCGTCGTCCGTCACCTTCATCTCGACGCCGAAGGGCGGGTAACCCTGCTTGCCCTGGACATCGAGCCGGGCGTCACCCTGAAGGCTTTCATAGTCCGGCTTCAGCGTACACAGTGTGCCGAGCGGCGACATTTCGGTCATACCCCAAGCGTGGACGACCTGGACATCATAATTGTCCTGGAATTTCTTGGTGATGATCCGTGGGCATGACGAGCCGCCGATGACGACCTTGTTCAGGTAGGGCAGCTTCCTGTCGGTCTCCTCCAGATATTGCAGCAGCATCATCCACACGGTCGGCACGGCGGCACTGAAGGTTACTTTCTCAGTGTCGAGCAATTCATAGATGGAGGCGCCGTCCATCTTGCAGCCCGGCATGACAAGCTTGGCGCCGATCATCGGTGCGCTCTGGCCAAGGCCCCAGGCATTGGCGTGGAACATCGGAACCACCGGCAGGATCGTGTCGCGCGAAGACAGGCCCATCGCGTCGGGCATGGCGGCGATCATGGCGTGCAGGACATTCGAGCGGTGACTGTAGACGACGCCCTTTGGATCGCCAGTGGTTCCAGACGTATAGCACATGCCGGCGGCGGTGCCTTCGTCGAAGCTCTTCCAGGCGAAATCGCCATCGGCCTCGTCGAGCCATTCTTCGTAGGCGACGACGTTGGGCAGCGTGGTCTGCGGCAGATGCGCCCTGTCGGTCAGCACGATCACCTGTTTCAGGGACTTGACCGCGCCGGCGATCTTCTCGAGCAAAGGGAGGAAAGTCAGGTCGACAAAGACCGCCTTGTCTTCGGCATGGTTCATGATCCAGACGATCTGCTCGGGAAACAGCCGCGGGTTGAGCGTGTGATAGATCGCGCCGATGCCCATGATGCCATACCAGGCCTCGATGTGGCGCGCCGTGTTCCAGGCCAGCGTCGCAATGCGGTCGCCCAGCCGATAGCCGTCACGCTCCAGGCGCTGGGAGACCTTCAGGGCGCGACGATGGATGCTGGCGTAGGTTGTGCGCACAATCGGACCTTCGATCGAGCGTGATACGATCTCTCGCGCGCCATGCTGCCGCTCTGCGTTGTCGATAAGCTTATGGCAAAGAAGCGGCCATTCCTGCATCAGCCCCAGCATTCGTTCCTCCCTTACGCTCCTCGCTTTTGTTGCCATTGTGAAGCGAACCGGTGGATTGTCCAGCCACCGCCGGGTGGCGAAGCAAATCCGGATGCCGGTCGCGCAGGCAAGCGATCGAATCGCGTCTTTCTTGGAGGTCCGAATGCCTGGCGCTCATGTCATAGGACCGGCGGCCTTGAAATCCATTATATCAGAGAAGTCTAAATTACTCGACCGAGAGGAGAATCCGCCACAATCCGGCCATCGTCGGCATTAAGTTTCGTTAATGGGCAAAGGGGTGCGATTGGCGACTGAAAGAGGTTCGCATGGACACGCAGCTCGACGATAAGGCACTGGAAAGTACGCTTGCCGAAAGCCTGGGCGATCTGGTGCCGGACACAAAGACTGTTTCCGAAGACGAATTTGTTGAAGTTGTCGGCGGTGCGCTCGAAGCGGTGGGCGGCACGCTGCTGTTCAAGATGTGCGTCCAGAACGAAGGGGAAGGCGAGCACGTCGCCGCGGCGTCCGTGGGCGATGGCGGCAATCGTCAATTCCTGCTGCTCACTCTGCCGACCGGCGGCGGCCACTTGAAAGTCGAGACCGCATCCAGGAGCAGCAATCCCGTGGCCGGTATCGCGGCCGCCTATGCCGGGTTGATGGACGCGTTCAGAACCGCCGCCTGAGCCTCGCCGGACAAGGTCTTCGCTAAAAATGCCGTCGGTAGCGCCTACGGCTGGAGACCGATTGCGGAATTGCCGGCGACAGTCGCCCTTGCGCAAACCACCTCGTCGACACACTTAAAGTTGAGACGAGGAGAAACAGCATGGACAAGATCGCCAACCCGGCACCCGGCTTCCAGCGCAATCCCGATAAGGTCATCACCGTCGAACCGTATAAGGGCACCGTCACCGTGCGTGCAGGCGACACTGTTATCGCCTCCTCGACGAACGCCAAGGTGCTGACGGAAGCGCCCTATCCGGCCGCCTTTTACATCCCGTTCGCAGACATCGATTTCAACAAGCTGAGCGGCACGCAATCCTCCACCCATTGTCCCTACAAGGGCGACGCAAGCTACTGGAGCGTGCTGCCTGCCGGCGAGGCAGGCAAGGATGCGATGTGGGCCTATGAGCAGCCTTTCGACGAAATGGCTGAAATCCGCAACCACGGCGCGTTCTACGCAAGCAAGGTCAGCATCGAAGCCAAGCCAGGCTGAACGGACGAACGAGGAGGCCGGACCTGCCGTCCTGCCGGTCAGTCGGTGGTGCCGTTATTGCCGAAGCCTTCGGCATCGTCGAGCCGCACGAAGGTCAGACCCTTCTGCTTGAGCGCCAGCAGGCCCTGCACGACGCCCTCCCCGGCGGCATGGGTCGGCTGGTTGATATGGGCGATGATGACGTCGCCATCCTTGGCCGCTTCTATGCGCCTTGTGGTTTCCCTGGCGCCGAGCAGCGAACCGCCGTCGCCATTGATCGAGAAGCCGGCGATCTTGAAGCCCAGCTTGCGGATCATGGCGATCGCCGACGGACTATACTCCGCGGTCGCGCCACGAAACCATTTCGGCGCTGGCTCGCCAGTCCCGGCTAAGGCGACGGCGCCCGACTCGACCTCGGCCAGAACCGCTTCCGGACTGCCGGCGCTGCGTATGCCATAGATCTTCTGCGGCGTGTCGACGGCCGGGATGTGACGGCCGCCGTGGTTTTCCAGTTCGAACAGGTCGGGATGTGCCCGCATGATCTCGACGGCGGCGGCGTTCCGCTTCAGCCAGATGCCGGTGACGAAGATGGTCGCAGGTATCCTGTTTTCCACCAGCGCCGAGAGGATGCGGTTGTCGGTCCGTCCGCCGCAGGCGTCGAGGGTCAAGGCAATGCGCCCGGTTCCGCCTGCATCCGGCTTGATGTGCAGGATGGGTTCGACCAGCGATGCGGCATGGCCGCTGGACACGACGGCCAAAGACATGGCGACAATGCAGAGATTTTTTTGCAGCAGGCGCATCAAATCCAATTCCAATCGGGCGTTTCACGGAGGCATCCCAAGACCCGCATGAGGCGAAAATCGGAGCTGGATAGCAGAAAAGCACCAGACGCGACAATCTGACCGTCTTGCGGCAGTTCCTCGTTCCGATCGGCGGCAGGCGCTCAGCCGCGGCCCGCCTTTGCCACCTGAACGGCCGCCTGCGCGGCCGCCAACCTGGCGATCGGCACGCGGTAGGGCGAACAGGACACATAGTCCAGTCCGACCTCCTCGCAGAAGCGGATGGAGGCCGGATCGCCGCCATGCTCACCACAAATGCCGAGCTTGATCCCTGGCCGCGCCGCCCTGCCCTTCTCGGCGGCCATGCGCACCAGTTCGCCGACGCCATGGATGTCCAGCGATACGAACGGATCCTGTTCGATGATGCCTTTCTGGCGATAGGTTTCCAGGAACGAGGCCGCGTCGTCGCGCGAGATGCCGAATGTCGTCTGGGTCAGGTCGTTGGTGCCGAAAGAGAAGAACTCGGCCGATTCAGCGATGACATGGGCGCGGATCGCCGCGCGGGGGAGCTCGATCATGGTTCCGGTCAGGTAGTCGATCTTGACGCCGCTTTCGTCCATGACGCTCTTGGCCACCGCATCGATGCGCGCCTTGACATAGTCGAGTTCCTTCACAAGCCCGACCAGCGGCACCATGATCTCGGGTACCACCAGCGCGCCGGCCTTGCGGCCAGCCTCGACGGCGGCTTCGAAAATGGCGCGCGCCTGCATCTCGGCGATCTCGGGATAGGACACCGCAAGCCGGCAGCCGCGATGGCCGAGCATCGGGTTGAATTCGTGCAGCGCCTCGGTGCGCTGCCTGAGCTTGTCCGGCGCGACATTCATCGCCGCCGCGACTTCGGCTATCTCGGCCTCGGTCTTGGGCAGGAATTCGTGCAACGGCGGATCGAGCAGGCGGATGGTCACCGGCAGGCCGGCCATGATCTCGAACAGCTCCAGGAAATCCGCTCGCTGCATCGGCAGCAACTTGGCAAGCGCGGCGCGCCGGTCCTTTTCGGTGTCGGCCAGGATCATCTCGCGCATGGCGATAATGCGGGCGCCATCGAAGAACATGTGTTCGGTGCGGCACAAGCCGATGCCTTCGGCACCGAAGGAGCGCGCCATGCGCGCGTCGAGCGGGGTTTCGGCATTGGTGCGCACCTTCATGCGCCGCACCGCGTCCGCCCATTCCATGATCGCGGCGAAATCGCCGGAAAGCTCAGGCTGGAGCATCGCCACTGCGCCCTTGAGCACCTGCCCGTTGCCGCCGTCGATGGTGATGATGTCGCCCTTGCGGAAGGTCTGCCCCATCGACATCAGCGTAGCTGCCTTATAGTCGACGCGCAGCGAACCGGCGCCCGAAACGCACGGCTTGCCCATGCCGCGCGCCACGACCGCGGCATGGCTGGTCATGCCGCCGCGCGTGGTCAGGATGCCCTCCGCCGCATGCATGCCGTGGATGTCCTCGGGACTGGTCTCGACACGCACCAGGATAGCCTTGCGTCCTTGTGTCTTGAGATCCTCGGCGTCCGCGGAGGAAAAGACAATTTCGCCGGTGGCGGCGCCTGGAGACGCCGGCAGGCCGACGCCGATGACGTCGCGCGCGGCCTTCGGATCGATGGTGGGGTGCAGGAGCTGGTCGAGCGAGGCGGGATCGATGCGGGCGACCGCCTCCTCTTTCGAGATCAGGCCGTCCCTGGCCATCTCGACGGCAATCTTCAGCGCCGCCTTGGCGGTGCGCTTGCCGGACCTCGTCTGCAACATCCACAATTTGCCGCGCTCGATGGTGAATTCGAGGTCCTGCATGTCGCGGTAGTGCTTTTCCAGCCTGTCCGAGATGGTGACGAAGGACTGGAAGGCGTCCGGCATCAGTTTCTGCAATGACGGCTTGTCGGAGCCGGCGGCGATGCGGGCCGCCTCGGTGATGTTCTGCGGCGTGCGGATGCCGGCGACGACGTCCTCACCCTGCGCATTCACCAGGAACTCGCCATAGAGCTGCTTTTCGCCGGTCGACGGATTGCGAGTGAAGGCGACCCCGGTGGCCGAAGTTCCACCCATGTTGCCGAACACCATGGCCTGGACATTGACCGCCGTGCCCCAGCTTTCGGGAATATCGTGCAGGCGCCTGTAAGTGATGGCGCGGTTGTTCATCCAACTCGAGAACACGGCACCGATCGCCCCCCAGAGCTGTTCGTGCGGATCCTGCGGGAACGGCCTGCCGAGCTCCTCTTCGACCTTGGCCTTGTAGAGCGCGATGACGCCTTGCCACTCGATAGCCGTCAGTTCCGTGTCGAGTTCATGGCCGAGGCTGGCCTTCTGATCCTCGAGGATCTCCTCGAACACCTCGTGGTCGAGCCCCATGACGACATCGGAATACATCTGGATGAAGCGCCGGTAGCTGTCATAGGCAAAGCGCGCATCGCCGGAATCGGCGGCCAGCGCCTCGACGGTTTCGTCGTTGAGGCCGAGATTGAGCACGGTGTCCATCATGCCAGGCATCGAGGCGCGGGCGCCGGAGCGCACCGACACAAGCAGCAGTTTCGACGGATCGCCGAAACGGCGGCCGGTGAGCCGGCCGATATGGTCCAGCGCCACGGCGACGTCCGCTTCAAGCCCTGCCGGATAGGCGCGGCCGTTGGCATAGTAGGCGTTGCAGACCTCCGACGTGATGGTGAAGCCCGGCGGCACCGGCAGGCCAAGGCTACACATCTCGGCCAGATTGGCACCCTTGCCGCCCAACAGATTCTTGTCGCCAGCCCGGCCTTCGGCCGCACCATCGCCAAAGGTGAAAACCCACTTGGTCATGCTTTGCTCTCCGGTTGCAGGAGATTGGAAAGATTGACGAAACAGAAAGCCCCGCCATATCCCGACTTTGGACGGATATGATGCTGCAATGCGAAAGGCAAGGCGTCGGCAAAGCCGTTTGGCCGCTACAATCGATTAAGCAAAAGCTGCGGCAAAAGGACTTGCCAGTGCAACGGTCCAAGACTAGAACATACAGGGAACGAAGAGGTGCATCATGAAGCTCACCGGAAAACTCGACTATCTGGAACTGCCGGCAACCGGCGCGACGCTGGACAGTGTGAAAGCCTTCTACAGCGCCGCCTTCGCCTGGTCGTTCACCGACTATGGACCGACTTATTCGGCCTTTAG
Organism: Mesorhizobium sp. B2-6-4; assembly: GCF_006441495.1. Lineage (NCBI taxonomy): Bacteria > Pseudomonadati > Pseudomonadota > Alphaproteobacteria > Hyphomicrobiales > Phyllobacteriaceae > Mesorhizobium > Mesorhizobium sp. B2-6-4. Next base: position 130,681 of record NZ_VFUE01000003.1, on the reverse strand, counting down.
CGAGGGACTGGACGGCGGTTTCCAGGCCGACAGCGGCGACGCCACCGCCAAGCCGTTGCCGGTGCTCTACTCCCAGGATCTGGAAGAGACGCTGGCAGCCGTCGAGAATGCCGGCGGCACGATCATCAAACCGATCTTTTCGTTTCCGGGCGGCAGGCGGTTCCACTTTGCCGACCCGGCTGGAAACGAGATGGCGGTGTGGGGAGAATAGGCGGCGCGACCGGCGCATGAGGCGACCGTCGCCAATAGAGTGGTGGATCAGCAGGAAAGTCGCAATCTCCAGGCATTGAGCTTTCCACCGGCACAGCCTATAAGGCCGCGCGCAGTCGACGCATGTCAGCTGCTGGGGCGTCGCCAAGTGGTAAGGCATCGGTTTTTGGTACCGACATTCCCAGGTTCGAATCCTGGCGCCCCAGCCAAGCGCACAAGGTCCGTTCCGGACACATAGGTTACGGTTTATACCGGAGACATGTTGTTGGAGCAGAATGAGAATCTATTCCGTCGCCGAGCGGATTGCCTTTGTCGTCACGCTCCTGGCCGTCCTCGTTCTCGCGCTGCTGCCGGCACATCGCCTCAAGCAATTCGGAATCGATATCGGCTTCCATTATGACAAGCTCAATCACGCCAGCGCATTCGCCGTGCTGGCTTTCCTGGGCAGCCTCGGCTGGCCGCGGCACAAGCCGGCGCTGATCGTCTTCCTCGCCTTTGTCGGCGCTGCCATAGAAGTTCTCCAGGGCACCACGGCGATAGGCCGCGATTTCGACGTGCTCGACTGGGTTGCCGATTGCATTGGCATTGCATGCGGTCTGCTGGCCGCGATCTGGGCGACCTGGATCGTGCAACGCGCAAGGTGAGAAGAAGCCGAACCGACTGCCTTACCGCGAAAGACAACGCTCAAAATCAGGCTTCAGCACGGCACGTTGAAGGTGAAGTCAGCTTGCCTCGCGCATGGCTTCGGCTGCCTGCAGATCGACCGAAACGAGCTGGCTGACGCCCTGCTCGGCCATGGTCACCCCGAACAGCCGGTCCATGCGCGCCATGGTGATGGGATTATGGGTGATGATGACGAAGCGCGTCTCGGTGGTCTTGGCCATCTCGTCCATCAGATTGCAGAAGCGTTCGACATTGTGATCGTCGAGCGGCGCATCGACTTCGTCGAGCACGCAGATCGGCGCCGGGTTGGTGAGGAACACGGCGAAGATCAGCGACATCGCCGTCAGCGCCTGCTCGCCACCGGACAGCAGCGTCATGGTCTGCGGCTTCTTGCCGGGCGGACGGGCAAGGATTTCAAGTCCTGCCTCGAGCGGATCCTCGGATTCGATCAGCTGCAATTCCGCCGTGCCGCCGCCGAAGAGATGCGAGAATAGCCGCTGGAAATGACCGTTGACCACGTCGAAAGCGGCGAGAAGCCGCTCGCGGCCTTCGCGGTTGAGGCTCTGGATCGCTTGCCTGAGCTTGCGGATCGCCTCGATGATGTCCTCGCGCTCCGAGACGATGGTCTCCAGCCGGTCCGAAAGCTCCTTCTGCTCCTCCTCGGCGCGCAAATTGACGGCGCCGAGCCGCTCGCGCTCGATCTTCAGCCTGTCGAGCTGGCGCTCGATCTCGGCCATTTCGGGCATCGGATCGTCGGCCTCCAGCCCGGTATGGCGGATGACCAGATGTGGCGGCGTGTTCAGCGTCTCCTGGATGCGCGCCTCGACCTCCAGCCGGCGCTCGTCGGCCGCGGTCAAGCGCTCCTCGGCGCGGACACGGGTCTCGCGCGCCTCGGCCAGCGACTGGATGGCGCTGGTGGCCGCCTTGTCCAGTTCGGCCTGCCTGTTCTCCGCTTCCTGCAGACGGTCGGCCGCCGCCTTGCGCAAGGTCTCGGCCTCGGTGAGCTGTGACAGCAAGGCGCGCCGCTTGGCATCGATCTCGTCGGGTGCGTCGGCCAATCTCTCGCGTTCGGCCTCGGCCTCTGCCTTGCGTTCGCCCAGCGAGGCGATCTGCGTCGAAGCGTTCTCGCCGCGCTCCAGCCAGTTGCTGCGCTCGGCGCCGATCGCATCGAGCCGGCGCGACCGCGCCTCGGCCTCCCGCCGCAACCCTTCATGGACGGCACGCGCATCGGCGAGCGTGGCGCGGTCGCGGGCGACATTGGCCGAGGATTGCTCGAGCTGTATCTGCAGGTCGCCGAGATCGGGCGCGTCCTGCAGCAGCATTTCCGCCTCGGCAAAGGCGGCCGAAGTTTCTTGATGACTGTCGACAATACGGGCGCGGGCCTCGTCCAGGGCGGCGCGCCGGCTCGCCAACTCGCCGCCGGCCTTTTCGGCTTCGGCCAGCGCGTTGCGGGCGGCGTCCAGCCCGTGCTGGGCGTCGCGTCCGGCCTGACGCGCGGCGCGCTCGGCCTCGCTGGCCTCGCGAAGCGACTGTTCGGCCTGTGCGAGCACCGCCTCGGCCTCGCGCAGCATAAGCGTCGCCTGCACCGCTTCGGCATCGAGCTCGGCCAGCCGGTTCTTTTGCGCCAGGCGTTGCGCGGCCGCGGTCGGCGCGTCGGCGCTGGCGGTCAGCCCGTCCCACCGCCACAGCGCGCCCTCAGGGCTGACCAGCCTCTGGCCGGGCGCGAGCAGCCCTTGCAGGCGGCGGCCGTCGGCGGCTTCGACAATGCCGATCTGCGCCAGCCGGCGGGCAAGCTGCGCCGGGGCACGTACCACGCTGGCCAGGCTCTTGATGCCTTCGGGAAGCGTGGCGTCATCGGCCTGGATCGCGCTCTCGCCCCAATGCACCGGGGCGCTGCGGTCGAGCGGCACGTCAAGGTCCTCGCCGAGGGCGGCGCCCAAGGCCGTCTCATAGCCGCGCTCGACGCTGATCTGTTCCAGCACGGACGGGAAGAGATCGCCGCTGGCTGCGTTCAGGATCTTGGCCAGCGTGCGGGCTTCGGTTTCGATGCGCGCCAGTTCGGCCCTGGCGTCCTGTAATGGCGGGCGGGCGGCATTTTCGGCGGCGCGCGCCTCGGCGACCGCCTGTTCGGCGGCAATCGCGCCGGCCTCGCTCTCTTCGAGCCGCGCCAGCGCGTCCTCGACCAGAAGTCGCTTCTCGGCCGGGTCGGGCAAGCCCGCGACTTTGGAGAGTATTTCCGACAATTCGCGGTCGACATCGGCGAGTTGGCGGGCGAAACGGTCCCGACGCTCGGCGGTCTCGCGCAGCGTCCGCTCGACCTGATTGCGCGAAGCGGCGGCCTCGGCCCGCTCGGCGGTAAGTGCTGCAAGCCTGGCTTCGCTCTGCGAGAGCGTCGCGGCTGCCTGTTCGAAGGCGGCGCGGGTGGTTGCTTCACGCTCGGCCGCGCCGGCATTTTCGGAGTTGAGCGCTGCTTCCTCGGCGCGCAGGCGTTCGAGGATATCCGCATTGTCGCGCACCATGCGCTCCTCGCGGGCGATGTCACCGTCGAGCTGCTGGAGCCGGCGCTCGAGTTCTGCCTGACGGGCGCGGATGCGGCCGGCTTCTTCCTCGATCTGCGATCTGGCGATCGACAGGCGCTGGAAGGCCGCGGCCGCCGCAGCTTCGGCGTCACGCAAATCGGGCAGCCGATGCGCGCCGATACCTTGCTCCCTGGCGGCCGCCATCTGGGCGGCGGCGCGGTCGCCAACCAGGGCGGTGGCGACGGCCAGCGCCGAACGTGCCTCGCCTTCCTGGGCCTTGGCCAGCGTCCAGCGCAGATGGAGCAGCGTCGCCTCGGCCTTGCGGATGTCGGCCGACAGGTTCTTGAAGCGGGAGGCCTGGCGTGCCTGGCGCTTCAGGCTTTCGATCTGGCTTTCCAGCTCGCCAACGACGTCATCCAGGCGCTCGAGGTTCTGCTCGGCGGCCTTGAGCCTGAGTTCGGCCTCGTGGCGGCGCGTATGCAGGCCGGAAATGCCGGCCGCTTCTTCCAGCAGGGCGCGGCGCGCCTGGGGCTTGGCCTGGATCAGCTCGCCGATGCGACCCTGGCCAACCATCGAGGGCGAACGCGCGCCGGTCGACTGGTCGGCGAACAGAAGCTGCACGTCCTTGGCGCGCGCTTCCTTGCCGTTGATACGGTAGAGCGAGCCCGCCTCACGCTCGATGCGGCGCGAGACCTGCAATTCGTCGGCGTCGTTGAAGGCTGCCGGCGCCGAGCGATCGCTGTTGTCGAGGAACAACGTGACCTCGGCGGTATTGCGTGCCGGGCGCGTGCCCGAGCCGGAAAAGATCACGTCGTCCATGCCGGACGCGCGCATGTTCTTGTAGGAGCTTTCGCCCATCACCCAGCGCAGCGCCTCGACAAGGTTAGACTTGCCGCAGCCGTTCGGCCCGACAATGCCCGTCAGGCCGCGTTCGATCACGAACTCGCCTGGTTCGACGAAGGATTTGAAACCGAGGAGGCGAAGGCGCGAAAACTTCATTCACGCCGCCCTGAAAGCGACTTTTGCGAAAACGCGCCGCGGGTTTGCGGCGGCGCGCAGCACGGCCAAAGGCCACGCATGCCGAAGCGCTGCCGCTTCGGCATCGCCAAGACGTCAGAGCTGAGGGTCGATGATGGCCGACATTTCCTCAATCGACATCGCCCCTTTGTAGGTCTTTCCGTTGATGAAGAAGGTCGGCGTCGAGTCGACCTTGAATTCGTCGGCGCCGCGTTTCTGGACCGCCCTCACATCGTCCAGAAGTTTCTGGTCCGTCAAGCAGGCTTCGAAGGACTCCTGTGTAAAACCGGCGAGCTTGGAGATTTGCAGCAGCGCATCCTTGGTGTTGGACACGCCCACCCAGTTCGCCTGCTGCTTGAACAGGACATCCACCATCGGGAAGTAGTTGTCCTTGGCGCAGCGCGCCAGCATGAAACCGGCCTCGGCGCTCGGATCGAACGGGAATTCGCGCAGAATATAGCGCGCCTTGCCGGTATCGATGTATTTCTTCTTCAATTCCGGAAAGGTGGTTTCGGCAAAATGCGCGCAATGCGGGCAGGTCATCGAGGCGTATTCGACGATCGTGACCTTGGCGTCGTCCTTGCCGAGTTGCTTGTCGGGCAATGCGCCGGGCTTAAGCAGTTCGGCCATGTCGACGGTGCCTTGAGCCTCCGGCGCCTTGACGGCGGCCGGCGTGGCCGATGTCGCGGGTGCGGCGGGAGCGGCAGGCTTCACATCGGCCGCCTTGGCTTCCTCACCAGAGTCGCTGCATGCCGCAAGCACGGCCACCACCGGAATGGCGGCCAGCGAAGACAGCAGGTTTCTGCGGGACAAGCTTTTGCCGAACGGAGGACGGTTCATACGAATCACCTGACAGGGGTTGGATTTTGCAACGCAAAGGCACGAAAAGGCGAGAGTTGGCGCGAATTAAGGCATCGCCGTCCCCAATCCAATCGTGAAACTTGAAGCTTATAATCACGAAATCGCGAGATTGGCGACGGTGCTATGACTTTCTTTGTCCCAGAATAGTGGCGCCGAGCCGCTCCAGAGAGGCACGCAGGCCATCGTCTTCTATCTTGCCGACGATGTGCGACAGTCTTGATTTTTCCGCCTCATTGAGAGGCCTGACGGGTGGTTTCGGCCGCGCCTTTTCACTTAGAACCGGCTTCTGCACTATCCTGATGCGGCCGATGGCCGTGAAGCCGAGAAATGCATTGACGCGATTGATGATCTCGCCGGCCTCATGCTGCAGATGGAGCGCCGCCATGCCCTCGCAGGCGATCACCAGCACGGCCGGCTCGAACGGGTCGTCTTCGTGCAGCCGCCGAGGCCACTGGATCTTTTCAGGGCGCGAATGGCCGGCCAGGCGCGAACCGGCAATCTCTTCCCACGACTGGACCAGGCTGACCGAAATGCCCGCCCGCTTGCGCAGCACCGGGTCGAGGATCGCGGTGGCGAGATCGCTCACCGGAACGGGATTGCCGAAGGGCTTTTTCCCTGCCATGTGCGTTCTCCAGCCACCCACCTCCACTCTTCCCGGCCGAGGCCGACACGAGATCAATGGCACCGCACGAGCAGACCCGCAAGGCCATATCAGAGGACAGCAGCAGCAAAGCTGCGTCTAGTGACAGCAGCAGAGCTGCGTCCGGGGACAGCAGCAAAGCTGGCGGTACCGCATCCCGCCTGCTCGCATGGTACGACGTGCATCATCGCGAGTTGCCGTGGCGCGTGACCCCGCGCGACCATGCCCGTGGCGTGCGGCCCGATCCTTACCGGATCTGGCTGTCGGAGGTCATGCTGCAGCAGACCACGGTTGAAGCCGTGAAGGCCTATTTTCGCGCCTTTGTCGAGAAATGGCCTGATGTCGCGGCGCTGGCGGCGGCGCCCGTCGAGGACGTGATGAAAGCCTGGGCAGGGCTCGGCTACTATTCCCGTGCCCGCAACCTCAAGGCCTGTGCCGATCTGGTGGCCGGGCGCGACGGCCGGTTTCCGGATACGGAAGCCGGCTTGAAGGAATTGCCGGGCATCGGCGCCTATACTTCGGCGGCGATCGCGGCGATCGCTTTCGACCGGCCGGCTGCCGTCGTCGATGGCAATGTCGAACGTGTCGTGACCCGCCTGTTCTCCATTGCCACGCCGCTCAGCGAAGCCAAGGCCGACATTCGCGCCCGTGTCGAGCGCATGGTTCCCACGACGAGGCCCGGCGATTTCGCTCAGGCGATGATGGACCTCGGCGCCACGATCTGTACCCCGCGCCGGCCGCGCTGCATGCTTTGCCCGCTGCGCGAGGGCTGCAGCGCGGTCGTTTCAGGCGATCCTGAACAATATCCCGTGCGCCTGCCCAAGGCCGACAAACCGCTGCGGCGCGGCGCAGCCTTCGTCGCCGTGCGAAGCGACGGTGCCATTCTTCTGCGCAAACGCGCCGACAAAGGGCTGCTCGGCGGCATGACCGAGGTGCCGACGACCGGCTGGACGGCGCGGCTGGACGGCGCGACCACAGCGGCGGCCGCACCCTTTCCCGGCGACTGGCGACAAGCCGGCCGGATCGCGCATGTCTTCACCCATTTTGCGCTCGAGCTCGAAATCTTCCTCGCCCGAAGCACCGGCGAGACGCCCGCCGGGCATTTCTGGTCGCTGCCGTCGGACATTTCGGGTGAAGCGCTGCCCACTGTCATGAAAAAGGCAATCGAGGCTGCGATACCCGGCGCGACGAAAAAAGCCGTCACCGAACAGTGCAGAGAGGCCCCATGACTGAAATCCGCCACATCGTGTTCGACATCGGCAAAGTGCTGATCCACTACGACCCGAACATCCCGTTCAGCCGGCTTATTCCCGATGCCGAGGAGAGAAAGTGGTTCTTCGACAATGTCTGCACGCATGACTGGAACATCGAGCAGGACCGCGGCCGGACATGGGAAGAGGCGGAAACGCTGCTGATCGCGGACCACCCGGATCACGCGGAAAACATCCGCAATTTTCGCCGCCACTGGCACGACATGGTGCCGCATGCCTATGACGACAGCGTCGCCATCATGGTCGGTCTGATCGACAGCGGCCACGATGTCACCATGCTGACCAACTTCGCCGCCGATACGCTGGCCGAAGCGCGCAAACGCTTCGATTTTCTCAATCGTCCGCGCGGTGTCACCATTTCGGGTGAGATCGGCAAGATCAAGCCGGATCGCGACATCTACGACCATCACGTCGCCGCGTTCGAGCTCGAACCGTCCGCGACGCTGTTCATCGACGACAGCCAGAAGAATGTCGACGGCGCCAAAGCGGCCGGCTGGCAGGCAGTGCTGTTCACCGATGCCAAGACACTTCAAGCAGACCTTGAGCGGCTCGGAATCAAGGCGTGATTTGAATCGCTTCCAGTACTTCGTTGAGACTTTGAACCAACGCCAAGGCCGCGGCAATCGGCAGGGTCAGCCCCCTGCCCTTTCCATGCCGAGACGCGCGATGCGACGCAGTTCGTCGATCGGGGTCAGGCCGCCGCTGCGCTCATAGTGCCAGAAGGTCCAGCCGTTGCAGGCATCCAGGCCCTGAACTTCGGCGCCGATCTTGTGGATCGATCCGGCACTGTCGCCGATCGCCACCGTGCCATCGGCGCGAACCTTGGCCGCCCAGCGCTTCTTGGCGTCGTAGAGCGTAGCACCGGGCGTCACCAGCCCGGTGTCGATCAGGCTGACGAAGGCGACGCGAGGCTCGGCGCGCTTGCCAGTGAGCAGGGTCAGGTCCGCGCCGTCGAGCGGCCGCACCGCGTCGATGCGTTCATTGGCGGCGTCGATATAGGCCTGCTCGCGCTCTATGCCGACAAAATGCCTGCCAAGGCGCTTGGCCACCGCGCCTGTCGTGCCCGAGCCGAAGAAGGGATCGAGCACGACGTCGCCGGGCTTGGTCGAGGCCATCATGACGCGGGCGAGCAGCGCCTCCGGCTTCTGCGTCGGGTGCAGTTTATCGCCATTGTCGTTCTTCAGCCGCTCGCCACCGGTGCAGATCGGGAACAGCCAGTCGGAACGCATCTGTATGTCGTCGTTCGACGCCTTCAACGCTTCGTAGTTGAAGGTATAGCCCTTGCCCTTCTGGTCGCGGGAGGCCCAGATCATCGTCTCATGCGCGTTCTGGAAGCGGCGACCGCGAAAATTCGGCATCGGATTGGTCTTGCGCCAGACGACGTCGTTGAGGATCCAGAAGCCGAGATCCTGCATCTTGGCGCCGACCCGGAAGATGTTGTGATAGGAGCCGATGACCCAGATGGTGCCGTTGGGCTTCAACACCCGGCGCGCGGCCAGCAGCCAGGCGCGCGTGAAGGCATCGTAGGCCTCGAAGCTCTCGAACCGGTCCCAGTCGTCGTCCACCGCATCGACCTTGGATTGGTCGGGCCGGTGCAGGTCGCCGTCGAGCTGCAGATTGTAGGGTGGATCGGCGAAGATGACGTCGATGCATTTTTCGGGCAGCCGGTCGAGCGCCGCGACGCAGTCGCCCTTCAGGATCGTGTCCAGCCATTCGGATTGCTGGGGAGCATGGGAAAGCTCGTCGACAAGACGCACGGCTGACATTTTTACACCCAAGGCACGCGTTACTGTTTACTCCCGGTTATGGTTACCGATCAGCGTAAATATTCGGTGAAGGGCAGCGATCGGACGCCGCCGGTTTGCGCCGACGTGCCCGTTGGTGTATGCCGCGCCGCCTGAAGCCTGCCCGTTCTCATTGCCCGGATCACCATGCCCCAGCCAGACCTTGTCATCTTCGATTGCGACGGCGTGCTCGTCGATTCCGAAATCATCGCCGCGCGCGTCGAGGCCGAGCTCCTGACCTTGTCAGGATACGAAATCTCGGCCGAGGAGATTGCCGAGACTTATGCGGGGCTGACGTTCAAGGACATTCTGATGCGGGTTGAGGAGAAGTCCAACATCCCATTCCAGGTTTCGCTGATCGATCGCGCCGAAGAGCTGGTCGACCGGAAACTGCGCAGCGACGTTCGTGCCATCGAGGGCGTGCGCGAAGCGGTCGCCTCGGTGACGGCGCAACGTTGCATCTGCTCCAACTCACGCTCGGAGCGGATAGAATTCATGCTGGAGAAGGTGCATCTGCTGCCATTCTTTGCCGGGCGCATCTTCTCCGCGATGGAGACGCCGACCGGAAAAACCAAACCGGCTCCGGACGTGTTCCTGTTCGCCGCCGAAAAGCTCGGCGCCCATCCGGCAAACACTTTCGTCATCGAGGATTCCGTGCACGGCGTGACCGGCGCAAGGTCGGCAGGAATGCGTGTCATCGGGTTCACGGGCGCCGCCCATAGCTATCCCGGCCATGCCGATGCGCTGACGGAGGCGGGCGCCGAGACGGTGATCCGCCGCTGGGCGGATCTGAGCGGCACGCTGGTCGCCCTATCAGAATGGTCGGCGGACGTGTGAGCGTCCGCTAGGCCCCGACGAGCACCCCTGCGGATTTAGTTGGTCGCGGCGGCTTTCTTCCTGTTTTTCTTCGATTTGTCGGTCGCGGCCTTCGGCGCATTTTCATCATAGCCGGCATAGGCCTGATAATCCTGCGCCGTCGGCGCCGGCACGACGATGTTGGAATCGGTGAACACGAACTGCGTGGCGACCGAGGGGTCGGTAACCTGGACCTGATATTGGTGGATCTGCGAATAAAGCACCTCGGTGCCATGCATCACCGCGGTGCGGATCGGCATGGTGATGGTGCCGGGCGTGAATTTCGGCCCCGGCACGATCTTGCCGGCGACGGCGATCTTCATCGTCAGCTGTCCGTCGGCGCGGCTGCAATCGCGGGTCACGTCGCTGATCGAGGCCTGATAAATGACCCTCGCCGAATCGTCCGGCGGAGTAGCAGCGGCAGCATCGGCCGCAGCCTGGGCCGCGGCATCCTGCGCGGCGTCGCCGGTCTTCTTGAGCTTGGGCCTGGGCTTCCGGGCTTCGTTGGCGTAGGTGTTGAAGAATGCCGTGCCGTCGCGAAGCATCACCCTCGGGCAATAGGCATTCAACTGGCTGGCCAGAATCTTGGGGTCCTGCGGCGGCGGTGGCGCAGTCGGGTCCTTCTTGCCAAAACCCAGGTTCAGCATACCGTTGTCGCCTGATTGGCAGCCGGCGGCGGCAAGCATAAAGCCGGTGAGCGCAAGACCCGCGAAAAAGCGACCGCTGAATGTATGAAACGCCATGAAACTGCACTTCCCTCTCGCAAAGCTGGTGACGTATATCAACCGCGCGGCAAAAATGCGACTGAGCCAGCGTAGAAATTAACCACCTTGCGTGGGTCGAAAACCCAAGGCAGTAACGGAATTGTGACGATGCAATATGTGAGTACCCGCGGCGAGGCGCCCGCGCTTGGGTTTTGCGATGCCGTCCTGACAGGCCTGGCACGCGACGGCGGGCTCTATGTGCCGCGCCAGTGGCCGCAATTCTCGATGGCCGAGATCCGCGCCATGCGCGGCCTGGCCTATCCCGAACTGGCCATCCGGGTGCTGTCGCCGTTTCTTGGCGACGAAATCCCGGCCCCCGTGTTCGAGCGTCTGGTGCGGGAGGCCTATGCCACCTTCCGCCACGAGGCTGTCTGCCCGCTGGTCCAGACCGGCCCCAACGCTTTTATCCTCGAACTCTTCCATGGACCTACGCTCGCCTTCAAGGACGTCGCGATGCAGTTGCTCGCCCGGCTGATGGACCATGTGCTCGCCGAACGCAACCAGCATGCCACCATCGTCGGAGCCACATCGGGCGACACCGGCGGAGCAGCGATAGACGCCTTCGCCGGGCGCAGCCGCACCGACATCTTCATTCTCTTCCCGCATGGCCGCGTGTCGCCGGTGCAGCAACGGCAGATGACGACATCGAAGGCTGAGAACGTGCATGCCCTGGCGATCGAAGGCAATTTCGACGATTGCCAGGGCATGCTCAAGGACATGTTCAACGATCACGGCTTTCGCGACCGTGTCTCGCTGTCGGGGGTGAATTCAATTAACTGGGCCCGCATCATGGCCCAGATCGTCTATTATTTCTCCTCGGCCCTGTCGCTCGGCGCGCCCGATCGCCCCGTCTCCTTCACCGCGCCCACAGGGAATTTCGGCGATATCTTTGCCGGCTACGCCGCCAAAAAAATGGGCCTGCCGATCGATCGGCTGGTCATCGCCACCAACGACAACGACATACTGGCACGCACTTTCGCGACCGGCGAATACCGCACCAAGGGCGTGTTCGCGACCACCTCGCCTTCCATGGACATTCAGGTGTCGTCGAATTTCGAGCGCCTGCTGTTCGAGGCGTCGGGCCGCGACCCGGCGACCGTGCGGCGCTACATGGCCGGGCTCAAACAATCCGGCGCCTTCACCATAGAAGCCACGGAGATCGCGGGGATGCGAGCCGAATTCGATGCCGGCCGCGCAGATATGGACGAGGTCGCCGCGACGATCCGCTCGACGCTCGCGGCCAGCAACTACCTGCTTGATCCGCATACCGCGGCAGCCGTGCATGTCGCGGCCGGCAAGGCTTCGAATGCCGTGCCGATGGTGGTGCTGGGCACTGCGCACCCAGCAAAATTCCCGGCCGCCGTCGAGGCCGCCAGCGGCGTGTCACCCGCGCTGCCCGCATGGCTAGGTGGGTTGATGACATCGGAGGAAAAATACACGGTACTTCCATCCGACCTGAAAATGGTGGAAGATTACGTCAGCCGCCGTGCGCGAGCGGCGCGTTAAGGAGTACGAACCATATGGGTGTTGAGGTAAGCCGTCTGTCGAACGGCCTGACAGTCGCCACCGAAACCCTTCCAAGCATCGAATCGGTTGCCCTGGGTGCCTGGGTCAAGTCGGGTGCCCGCAATGAACGTGACGAAGAGCATGGCATGGCCCATCTGCTCGAGCACATGGCGTTCAAGGGCACAAAGCGGCGAACAGCCTTCGAGATCGCCTCGGAAATCGAGGACGTCGGCGGCGAGATCAACGCCGCCACCAGCGTCGAGACCACATCCTACTATGCCAGGGTGCTCTCCGACGACGTGCCGCTGGCCGTCGACATTCTTGCCGACATCCTGCAGGAATCGGAATTCGATCCGCAGGAGCTCGAACGCGAGCAGCACGTGATCCTGCAGGAAATCGGCGCCGCGCACGACACGCCCGATGACATCGTGTTCGACCGGTTCACCGAGACCGCCTTTCGCCACCAGACCATCGGCCGCTCGATTCTGGGCACGCCGGAAACCGTCAAATCCTTCACGTCGAAGCAATTGCACGATTTCATCGAGCGCCAATACGGCGCCGAGCGCATGGTGATCGTGGCTGCCGGCGACATCAAGCACGACAATTTCGTGCGCGAAGTGGAAAAGCAGCTCGGCGGCTTCCGCACCAAGGCCGACAACACCATCCCGCAATATGCGCAATATGTCGGCGGCGATTTCCGCGAGGACCGCGACCTGATGGACGCGCAGATCGTGCTGGGCTTCGAAGGCCGCGCCTACCATGTGCGCGATTTCTACGCCTCGCAGGTGCTGTCGATGATCCTCGGCGGCGGCATGTCGTCCAGGCTGTTCCAGGAAGTCCGCGAAAAGCGTGGCCTGTGCTATTCGGTCTATGCCTTCCACTGGGGCTTTTCCGACACCGGCATATTCGGCGTCCATGCCGCGACCGGGCAGAGCGACATCGCCGAACTGGTGCCCGTCATCATCGAGGAATTGCAGAAGGCCGGCGAGAACATCCTGCAGGAAGAACTCGACCGGGCGCGCGCGCAATACCGCGCAGGTCTGATCATGTCGGCGGAAAGCCCGGCCAGCCGCGCCTCGCAGATCGCGAGACAGCTGCTCTTGTTCGGCCGGCCGATCGCCAAGGAGGAACTGATGGAGCGGCTCTCGGCGCTGACGGTCGATCGTTTGACCGACCTGTCGTCACGGCTGTTCTCGACCAAACCGACGCTTACCGCTGTAGGGCCCGTGGGTACGCTGGCGCCATACGAAGCGATCCTCGATTCGCTTCCGGGCACGCCCACCACGGCCCGCAAGCTCGCCGTCTAAGCCCGCACAAGCGCCGTGTTCGCGCTCCCTTTCTTTCGCCGCGACCTGCCGGCACTGAAGGGCGACCGCGTGACGCTGCGCGTGCCGTTCACCAATGACTACCGGGAGTGGTCGACTGTGCGCGGCGAGAGCCGGGCATTCCTCGAACCATGGGAGCCGCGCTGGGCGCCGGACGAGCTTGACCGGGCGGCATGGCGACTGCGCATCAGCCGCTACCGCGAGGACTATGCGCAGGGAACCGCGATCGCCTTCTTCATATTCGAGAAGTCGAGCGGCAGGTTGGCTGGCGGAATTACGCTCGGCAACATACGCCACGGGGTCTCGCAGAGCGGGCATGTCGGCTACTGGATCGGCGAGCGCTTCGGTGGCCGTGGCCTGATGACCGACGCCGTCAAGGTCGTGACCCGCTTCGCCTTCGATACGCTGAGGTTGCACCGGATCGAAGCGGCCTGTATTCCCGACAATATCAGGTCGATCCGTGTGCTTGAAAAAGCCGGATTCCGGCGCGAAGGACTTCTGCGATCCTACCTCAGGATCAATGGCATCTGGCAGGACCACTACCTCTACGCCCGGATCGCGGACGATCCGCCAGGCGCTGGAACGAAGGACTGATTTTTGACGAAATTCCTGCGCAACGGGCCGCTGTTCGCCTTTGTCCTCGCGACGATCCTGACGCTGTGCGCGGCGTCCTCGGCCTTTGCCGTCGAACCGATCAAGATCGCTCGCGACGATGTCGCGCTTGATCTGTCCGGCGCTGTGGAGATCTACCGGAACCAGGGCGAAAACTTCCAGGTTTCAACAGCGCCCGGACCCGACGGCATCGTGCGACGCATCGAGGTCGAGGCCAATGACGCCCGTTCCACCGGCGACTGGGCCGTGTTCGCGCTTGCCAACACCACCGACCAGCAGCTCGACCGCCTGATCGTGGCGCCGCATTTCCGACTGGTCAATTCCGGCATCTTCTGGCCGGATCTGGGCTCGACCCGTATCGCCGCCATCACGCCCAGCGAAGGCTTCGCGCTCGATCGCCAGAGCAGCCCCGACGCCGACGTCTTCCGGGTGACGCTGAACCCGGGAACGGTGATCACCTTCATCGCCGAACTCGCCTCGCCCAAGCTGCCGCAGGTCTATCTCTGGGACCCGGAATCCTACAAGGACTCAGTCAATTCCTACACGCTGTTCCGCGGCATCGTCATCGGCATCGCCGGGCTTCTCGCGCTGTTCCTGACCATCCTGTTCGTGGTCAAGGGAACCTCCATGTTCCCTGCGACCGCAGCACTCGCCTGGGCCGTGCTTGCCTATATCTGCGTCGATTTCGGCTTCCTCAACAAGATCATCGAGATATCGCCCGGCAACGAGCAGATGTGGCGGGCGGGAACGGAGGTGGCCCTGGCGGCGACCTTCGTGGTGTTCCTGTTCGCCTATCTCAACCTCAACCGATGGCACGGCCATTTCAGCTATGGGGCGCTGGTCTGGATCCTCGGGCTGCTCTTGATCGCCGGCGTCGCCATCGTCGACCCGGCGGTCGCCGCGGGCATCGCCAGGCTGTCCTTCGCCGCCACCGCGCTGACCGGGCTCGGCCTGATCATCTTCCTCGGCATACGCGGCTATGACCGTGCCATCATGCTTGTGCCCAGTTGGGTGATGGTGCTGTTGTGGCTATGCGGATCGTGGATGGCGATAACCGGCATGCTCGACAACGACATCGCCCAGCCGGCGCTTGGCGGCGGTCTGATCCTCATCATCCTGCTGATCGGCTTCACCGTCATGCAGCATGCCTTCGCCGGAGGCGCGCTGCACCAGGGCCTGTTCTCCGACCTCGAGCGGCAGGCGCTGGCGGTGGCCGGCTCGGGCGACACGGTGTGGGACTGGGACGTGCTGCGCGACCGCGTCGTCACCAAGCCCGACGTCAGCATCCAGCTCGGCCTCGCCCCCAACAGCCTGGGGGGTGCCGCCCGCAACTGGCTGCCGGTGCTGCATGTCGATGACCGCGACACGTTCCGCACCACGCTCGACGTGGTGCTCGAGCACCGTCGCGGCAAGGTGGCGCAGAACTTCCGGTTGCGCGGCGCCGACGGCCACTATCACTGGTTTGCGCTGCGCGCGCGCCCGGTTATCGGATCGGACGGTGAGGTCATCCGCTGTGTCGGCACCATGGTTGACGTCACCGAGCAGAAAAAATCCGAGGAGAGGCTGCTGCACGACGCGGTGCACGACAACCTCACCGGCCTGCCCAATCGCGAATTGTTCATGAACCGGCTCGAGGCGATCATCTCGATCGCACGGACCGAAGAGAAGGTGCGCCCGACCGTCTTCGTCATCGACATCGACCGCTTCAAGCAGGTCAATGACGGGCTCGGCATCTCGGCCGGCGACACCATCCTGCTCACCATCGCGCGACGCCTGCACCGGCTCTTGAAGCCGAAGGACTCGCTGTCACGCTTCGCCGGCGACCAGTTCGCCTTGATGCTGCTTTCCGAGCAGGACCCGGCCCGCATCGCGGCGGTGGCGGACGCCATCAAGCATGCCATCAACGCCCCGATCACCTTTGCCAAGCGCGAGATCGTGCTGACCGCCTCGATCGGGCTGATCACCTGGACCTCGGCGCAGACCTCGGCCGAGGACATGGTCAAGGACGCCGAGCTTGCCATGCATCAGGCCAAACGCTTCGGCGGCGACAGGATCGAACCGTTCCGCCCGGCCTTCCGCACCGTCGGCACCGATCGGCTGCAGTTCGAATCCGACCTGCGCCGTGCCATCGAACGGCGCGAATTCACGCTTGCCTACCAGCCGATCGTTCGGCTGGAAGACGGCAGCGTCGCCGGCTTCGAGGCATTGCTGCGCTGGGACCATCCGCGCCGCGGCATGATCCCGCCGGCGGATTTCATTCCGGTCGCCGAAAGCTGCGGGCTGATCGTACAGCTTGGGCTGTTCGCCATGCAGCAAGCCGCCGAGGATCTGGCGGCATGGCAAAAGCAGATCGGCGACGCGCCGCTGTCGGTTTCGGTCAACCTTTCCAGCCGCCAGCTCATCCGCCGCGACCTGGTCAGCGACGTCCGCTCCGTGATTGCGCGAGCCAATCTGAAGCCGCGCTGCTTCCGGCTCGAGCTCACGGAATCGCTGGTTATGGACAATCCCGAGCAGACTGCCCATGTGCTGACCAAGCTGAAGCAGCTCGGCATCGGCCTGTCGCTGGACGATTTCGGTACCGGCTATTCTTCGCTGGCCTACCTGACGCGCTTTCCCTTCGACACGATCAAGATCGACAAGAGTTTCGTGGACGACAGCACGCCCAAACGCGCCGTGCTGCTCAAATCCATGGTCAGCATGGCGCATGAGCTCGGCCTGTCGGTGGTCGCCGAAGGCATTTCGGACGAGCGCGACGCGCTGGAGCTGCGCCAGATGGGCTGCGAATATGTGCAGAGCTTCATGTTCGGCGCCCCGATGCCCGGGGATCAGGTGCTGAAGACGCTGAAGGAACAGTATCCGCTGACGCAGGCGTAGTTGGCTTTCACGCCGCTGGAGCTCAGGCGTGGCCGGCCGCTACACTCAAATGCGCGAGGTCGATGCCGATCGAGGCGAGAATCCGGTCGTATTTGCGCTCGATGTCGGTATCGAACAGAAGCTCCGGAGTGGCCGGACAAGTCAGCCAGCCGTTTTCGGCTATCTCGGTTTCCAACTGGCCGGCGCCCCAACCCGAATAGCCCAGCGCCATCAGCGCGTGACGGGGTCCCCGGCCCGACGATATGGCGCGCAATATGTCGACGGTCGCGGTCAGGCAGACATCGTCGGAAACGGTCAACGAAGACTCCACCCGGTAATCGCCCGTATGCAGCACGAAGCCGCGGCTTCGGTCGACGGGCCCGCCATTGCGAACGACGAAATCACGGGTACGGGCGGGCAACCGGATCGCCTCGTGCTCGTTCATGATGCCAAGTTGCACCAAAAGGTCCGGAAAGAGCATCTGCTGCGTCTGGTTGATGATCAGGCCCATCGCGCCCTCATCGCTGTGGGCGCAGATATAGATGACCGAGCGCGTGAAACGGTCGTCCTTCATGCCAGGCATGGCAATGAGGAACTGATCGTCGAGAAAGCCGCTGCCGGCGGCCGTCTTCTTGTGGCGCAACAAGTCCATGATCAGAGGGTAACGCGTTTCCCGGGCGCCGAAAAGATGTACCGCGCCGGTTTTCGACCAAGCCCGTGCCGCAGGCCGATCATTACCTGCGGCAAAGGTCACGCAAATATGATACCGGCAAGCCCATGAAATCATTGCACGGCCATGAACGGACGATCAAATCATCACATGCAAAGCTTGAAAATCCTGTTGCTCGGCGCCGTTATCGGATCGGCAATCACACTCCCAGCCGCCGCCTCTTCGTCCGCCTGGTACAACAGCGAAGGCGGCAAGGTACGGCTGGTGACGAGCGGCAAGCCCGACGATGCCGGCCGCATCCGAGGCGTTCTCGACATAGCGCTCAAGCCTGGCTGGAAGACTTATTGGCGCGACCCGGGCGACGCGGGCGTGCCGCCGCAACTCGATATCTCGGCCAGCACCAACATTTCCGATGCCAGCCTTTCCTTCCCGGCGCCGAAGCGTCATGACGACGGCTACGGCAAATGGGCGGGCTACGACTATCCGGTCTCGCTGCCGGTGACGTTCACGCTGTCGGCCGCGAAGGATCCGTCCGTCATCGACGCCGACATTTTCCTCGGCATTTGCGAGACGATATGCATCCCTGTGCAGACGCGGCTGACCGTCGACCCCGGCTCCGACCCGGACAATGCCGAGGACGCGGAACTGGTCAAGGCGAGCTTCGCCGCCTTGCCCGCGCCGGCAAGATCCGACTTCGGCATCAACGTGCTGCCGGGCGACCATGAAACGCTGGTTGTGGAGGCGAGCTTTCCCGGCGATCCGGAAGCGGCTGACTTCTTCGTTGCAGGAGACCGCGATTACATGTTCGGTTCGCCGGCCCGCAGCCAGAAGAACGGCAAGCTGGTCTTCACTGTGCCGATCCTCGACCGGCCATCGACGACCCCCACGGATGGCGGACTTCACTATACACTGACGAGTTCGGCAGGCGCGGTCGAAGGGCTCTTGCCTTTCCCTTGATCCAGCCCTCCGCGATGGTTGCGGGAAACCGCATAGTTCGCTACCCAAGGCTACGTCCTTCCCCATTCTCCCAAGCGAGGAACTCATGACAATTTCCGCTGGCGACAGACTGCCCGATACGACGTTCAAGACGATGACTGCCGACGGTCCCAAGCCGATCACGACGGCCGAGATTTTTGCGGGAAAGAAGGTCGTGCTGTTTGCTGTGCCTGGCGCCTTCACGCCGACCTGCAGCAACAATCATTTGCCGGGCTACCTGGAGAACCGCGACGCCATCCTGGCGCGCGGTGTCGATACGGTAGCCGTGGTTTCGGTCAACGACGTCCATGTCATGGGCGCCTGGGCACGCTTCACCGGCGGTGAAGGCAAGATCCTGTTCCTCGCCGACGGCAATGGCGACTTCGCCAAGGCGATCGGCCTCGACGCCGACTTCTCCGGCGGAGGCATGGGTCTTCGGTCGAAGCGGTTTTCAATGATCGTCGATGACGGCAAGGTCACCGCCCTCAATGTCGAGACCAAGCCCGGCGTCGATGAATCCGGCGCCGCCAAGATCCTCGAACTGCTCTGACCATGACGTTCGACATCGTCTGGCGTAGCGTGGCGATCGGCATCGGCGCCACGCTGTTGATGGATACCTGGGCCTTTCTTCTCTACAAGATGTTCGGTCAAGCACGGCCGAACTGGGCCCCCGTTGGCCGCTGGGTCTGGCATTTACGGGAAAAAGTGTTTCACGACGATATTGGCGATGCGACGCCCTATGTACACGAATCGGCTTTGGGCTGGGCCTTTCACTATGTTGTCGGCATCGTCTACGGCATCATCCTTGTCGTGGTGGCCGGAGCGGGCTGGCTTGTCGCGCCGATTTTCCTGCCGGCTTTCATCCTTGGCATGGTCACAGTCGGCGCCGGCTGGTTCCTGCTGGCGCCCGGCATGGGCGCGGGCTGGGCAGCGTCGAAGCGGCCCAACCCGATGAAGGTACGGGCGCTGAACCTGGTGTCACACACCGTGTTCGCCCTCGGGCTTTGGGGCACGGCGCTGTTGATCCGCTGAGGATCTGCGGCTGTGCCGGCCTGCCGATCGGCCGCCACCCGTGGACAATTCGGCGCGCGTCGTCCCATTCCGGCCACCTGAACCTGGGGATGCGCCACATAGCGCAGGCCCGGCATGACAGAGATCCCAGCCTGGGGATGGTGCCGCCCCGGAATTCAATAGCTTTGGGTCGAACGCCGCGCCTTTGCCACCGCCGGCTGTTTGGGCTGCGAGACCGGCTTGGGTGGGGTAAAAACAAGCCTGACCGGGCCCTTCTTGAACGGCGCCATGCCCTCACGAGCGAGTTCGTCGGCGCGTTCGTTCTCGGTATGGCCGGCATGGCCCTTGACCCAGATCCAGGTGACCTTGTGACGCCGATTGGCTTCATCCAGCGCCTGCCAGAGTTCGCCGTTCTTGACGGGCTTCTTGTCGGCGGTCTTCCAGCCGTTCTTCTTCCAGCCATGGATCCACTTTGAAATGCCGTCCATGACATATTTGCTGTCGGTGTGAAGATCGACCGTGCAAGGTTCCTTGAGCGCATTCAGCGCCGAGATGGCGGCAAGCAATTCCATACGGTTGTTGGTCGTCTCGGCCTCGCCACCCGATAGTTCCTTGGTGGCGCCGTTGAAGCGCAGGATCGCGCCCCAGCCGCCCGGGCCAGGATTGCCCGAACAGGCGCCATCGGTGAAGATCTCAACGTGTTTGCTCATGCCAGCCCATATTCCGAAGCAGATTTGATCGTCCGATGAAACCGCATTCTCCTGATGTATTCGGTCGGATCGCGTTTCATTACCAGCCCGCCATCGGGAACGGTCAGCCAGTCATACAGCCGGGTCAGCATGAAACGCAGCGCCGAGCCCCGTGCCAGCATCGGAAGTGCCGCCTTTTCCTGATTACTCAGAGGCCGCACATCCTGGTAGCCGGCAAGCAACGCCTTGCCCTTGGTGAGATTGAAGGAAAAATCCTTCTCGAAACACCAGGCGTTCAGGCATGTGGCGACGTCATAGGCGTAGAGGTCGTTGCAAGCGAAGTAAAAATCAATCAAGCCGGAGAGCTTCTCGCCGAGAAAGAACACATTGTCCGGGAAAAGATCGGCATGGATGATGCCTTCCGGGAGACCCTTCGGCCAATTCCGCTCGAAGTCGGCGAAGTCGACGTCGACTTCGGCCGCAAGGCCCGGCTCGACCTCATCGGCACGGTCGCGAGCTGCCGACCAGAGCTTGCGCCAGCCGTCGATGGCGAGCGCATTGGGGCGGGTCATCGGAAAGTCGGCACCGGCCAGATGCAGGGAGGCCAGCGCCTTGCCGACCTCGGCGCAATGGATCGATGTCGGCCGCCGGAGCGAGAGACCCTCGAGGAAAGTGATGATGACGGCCGGCCGGCCCGCCAGCGTGCCGATGACGCTGCCGTCATGCGCGGTTACCGGCAGCGGGCAGGACACGCCCTTTTTGGCGAGATGGCCCATCAACCCGAGGAAAAACGGCAGATCCGCCTTTTCGACCCGTCTTTCATAGAGCGTCAGGATGTAAGAGCCGCTGGAGGTGTGCAGCAAAAAATTCGAGTTCTCGGTGCCCTCCGCGATCCCCTTGTAGGAGAGGAGATCGCCGACTGGGTAGTGCTTCAGGAATGCGCCGAGTTCGCCTTCCGCAACGTCGGTGTAGACCGCCATGTGCCTTACGGCGCCCCGTTGACGAAAGCCATGTCGGCCGCCGTCAGTTCGACATCGCGCAGTACCCGCATGACGGGAAAATCCTCCGTTTCGGTGGCCGTGATGGCCAGGTCGATCGTGACATCGAAGCGCTGGCGGAATGCATCGATGATCTCGTCGACGATGATCTCCGGGGCGGATGCCCCCGCCGACAGACCGAGCGTCGAGATGTCTCCGATGTCGTCCCACGGAATCTCGGCGGCGCGCTGCACGAGAAGCGACATGGTGGCGCCGGCACGCTCAGCCACTTCGACAAGACGCCGCGAATTGGAGGAATTGGGCGCGCCGACGATCAGGTAGAGATCGGCGCCAGCGGCGGTATCCTTGACCGCTTCCTGGCGGTTCGTGGTGGCATAGCAGATCGATTCCGCCGCCGGCGCCTGCAAATCGGGAAATCGGTCCTGCAGCGCGCGGATGATGCCGGCCGTGTCCTCGACCGATAGCGTGGTCTGGGTGACGAAGCCGAGCGCCTTCGGGTCCGTCGGCGCAAGCCTCGCGGCATCGGCTTCGGTCTCGATCAGCGTTACCGCGCCCTCCGGCAATTGTCCCATCGTGCCGATGACCTCGGGGTGTCCGGCATGGCCGATCAGGAGCACGTGGCGGCCGAGCCGCTGGTGGCGCATCGCCTGCTTGTGGACCTTGGAGACCAGCGGACAGGTGGCGTCGAGATAGAACAAATTGCGCGCCTGGGCATCCGCCGGTACCGACTTCGGCACGCCATGCGCGGAAAAGACGACCGGCGACTGCCGATGTTCGGCCGGAATCTCGGAAAGTTCCTCGATGAAGACGGCGCCAAGGCTTTGCAGACCCTCGACGACATAGCGGTTGTGCACGATCTCGTGGCGGACATAGACCGGCGCGCCATATTTCTTCAGCGCCAGCACGACGATCTGGATAGCACGGTCGACGCCGGCGCAAAAACCGCGCGGCTGGCAGAGGCGGATCGTCAGAGAAGGCTTTGTCGTGGTCTGAAGCATGAATCCGGGCCGTTTGATCAGAGCCGAAATGAGGTGCCTACCCCCGTCCTGTCAAGGGCGATGGCCCTTCAAGCGGGTCGGTCGCGCTCATTCCTCTTTCGCTGGCCTGCGAAGCCGCAGGATGAGAACGGCGGCAAGTGCCGCGGCAAGCCCATACCAGGTCATAGCATATTGCAGATGGCTGTTCGGCAGGTCGATGATGGTGACACCGCCGATGGGCAAACCGCCCGGATTCGGCGTCTTGTCGGCGTCGATGAAGATTGGCACCAGCTTGGCGCTCGTCGGCAAGCCAGCGCTCGCCGCCATCACGTCACGGTCCTTCCAGTAAAAGATGTTCTTCGCCACGTCGTTGTCGGGAAGCATCATCGACGGCTTTGCCGGCAGCGGATTGCGAGCGAGGCCGGTGACCGTGACCTTGCCCGCGACCTGTCCCTTGGCGCGCTTGGCGGCATCCTTCAGATCGTATGGCACGAAACCGCGATTGATCAGGACGAAGCGGCCATCGTCGAGGGCCAGCGGCGTGTAGACGTTGAAGCCGGCTTCGCCTTCCCATGTCGCGTAGAAATGCCGCTCGCCCGAATGCAGGAACGTGCCGGTCACCGTCACCGGCGTGTAGTCGACGTCCCCAGTCGAGGCGAATTGTTTCTCCACCTCGGCCAGCGGGAGCGGCGGCGAGTGGGTGCGCTGGTCGATGGTCTGGATAAGACCTTCCTTCCAGTGCAGGCGCTGGACCTGCCAGGTGCCGAGCGCCAGCAGGATCAGGAGCAGGACGAGGCCAATGCCAAGCAGCAATACCGATCCTGGCCGCGAACGACCGCCCTTGGCGGACATGTCGGTCATTCGCCGCGATCCAGCCGGCCCTCGGCCGCCTTGTTGCGGTACTGCAGCGTAAGCAGCACTCCCTTGATCAGCCGGAGCGCCGTCAGGCACAGCACCAGCGCCAGCGGGATCCAGACCAGCAGATGCAGCCAGAGCGGCGGGCTCAGCGTCACTTCGACCCAGAGCGCCAGGCCGACGATGATGAAGCCGATGATCAGGATCACGAAAACCGCGGGCCCGTCGCCGGCATCGGCATAGGAATAATCAAGACCGCAATTGGTGCAGCGTTTGCCTACGGTGAGAAAGCCGGAAAACAGCCGCCCCTCGCCGCAGCGCGGGCAGCGTCCATGCAAGCCCGCGGAAATAGGGTCGATCGGAGGCCAGATCGCCTTGTCGTCGCTCATTGCTTACCGCTCAATCCTGATGGGTGTTCCATCGATCACCACCGCCCAGACTTCGTCCATGCCGGAGTCCGTAACGGCAATGCCGCCGTCGGTCCAGCCGACCAATTGAAGCAGCCGCCGAATCCGTTCGGCTGGCCGTGGATCATGATCATGCCGCCGGCATCGACACTGCGCGCCCTCGCAACCGCCCGGATCGCATTGCACCGAAAAGAAGAAGGGCGGCCACGTTGCCGCAGCCGCCCCTTCAAAAATCATCAGACCGGTATCAATGGGCTTCGATTACCGCGCCGACCGATCCCCAGACATAAATCGAGGCGAACAAGAACAGCCAGACCACGTCGACGAAATGCCAGTACCATGCGGCAGCCTCGAAACCGAAATGCTGCTTGGGCGTGAAATCGCCCTTCATGGCCCGGATCAGGCAGACGGCCAAGAAGATGGTGCCGATGATGACATGGAAGCCGTGGAAGCCGGTCGCCATGAAGAAGGTGGCGCCATAGATGGAATCCTTGAAGGCGAACGGAGCATGCATGTACTCGTAGGCCTGCACCATGGTAAACAGCATGCCGAGGCCGACGGTCAGCACCAGCCCGTTGATCAGGCCCTTGCGATCACCGTGGATAAGGGAGTGGTGCGCCCAGGTGACCGTGGTGCCCGACAACAGCAGGATCACGGTGTTGTAGAGCGGCAGATGGAAAGGATCGAGAACCTCCATGCCCTTCGGCGGCCAGACGCCGCCGGTGAACGCGGTGCGGGCATATTGATGGGCTTCGCTCGGAAACAGGCTGGCATCGAAATAGGCCCAGAACCACGCGACGAAGAACATCACCTCGGAGGCGATGAACATGATCATGCCATAGCGCAGATGCAACGACACGACCCGCGTATGATGGCCCTCATGCGCTTCCTTGATCGTGTCCGACCACCAGGCGAACATGGTGTAGAGGACGATCGCGAGGCCGATGAAGAACAGCCACGGATTGGCGATGTTGAAGCCGAAGATCGGGAACGAGCCGCCCTTCAGGTATTCCATGAGGCAAACGCCGCCAAAGGCGGTGACGAGCGCCCCTATCGATCCCAGGAAAGGCCACGGGCTCGGGTCGACGAGATGATAGTCGTGATGTTTTGCGTGCGCGTCTGCCATATCAACCCCCGAGATTTCCTTCGGTATTTGAAATTGTCTTGCTGTTGCCCTGGACCGGCTCCGACGATGCGACCGGCTTGTTCTTCTCGACCGGAAACATCGTGTAGGACAGGGTGATCGTCTTCACGTCCTTCAGTTCCGGCACGTTGACGATATCGGGGTCCACGTAGAACAGGACCGGCATGTCAAGCGTTTCGCCGGGCTTCAGCGTGGTGTCGGTGAAGCAGAAGCATTCGACCTTGTTGAAATAGGGACCCGCCAGTTCAGGCTGGACATTGAAGGTGGCGCGGCCGGTGATGGGGCGATCGAACTTGTTGGTCGCCTGATAGTGCGCCTGCACCGTCTCGCCGATCTTCATGGTCATCGAGCGCTGGACCGGCTGGAAATCCCACGGCACGCCGGCGATATTGGCATCGAAGCGGACGGTGATCTCGCGATCGAGCACGCGGCCGGCATACTGCTTCTCGACGCGTTGCGTCGTGCCGCCATAGCCTGTCGCCTGGCAGAACATCTTGTACAGCGGCACCGCGGCATAGGCCATGCCGATCATGCCGGTGAAGAAGGCAAGGCAGACGGCCGCAACAAGGCGGTTGCTGTTGTGCCCGGCCGGTTTGGCGCTCGTGTCGACACCCATCTCCCGCCTCACATCGTGCCAGAGAGGTTATGACCGAACTTCACGATCGTCGCGATATAGAAGATAACGACCAGCACGGCCAAGGCTACGCCGATGGCGACCGAGCGGTTGCGCCGGGCCTTCCGCTGGCGTTCGGTCAAGGTGACCGTTTCGAGCTTGTCTTCGATCATGCTCATGCTCCACCCACCGCAAGTGCACGTTCGACGACGCTGTCGGCGAGATAGACGGCGAAGATGGCGAAGAGATAGAGCAGCGAATAGCCGAACAACGCCTTGGCTGGCTTCATCGCGCGATCGTCGTCGGACATGCCAAGCACTTTCCACGCATACCAGACAAAGCCGAGCCCGAGCAGCAGGGCAGCCACGCCATAGAACGGCGTGGTGTAGCCAAGCAGCCACGGCAGCACACCGACCGGGGCCAGCACCAGAGCATAGGCGAAGATCTGACGGCGGGTCGACGCCGGGCCGGCGACATTGGGCATCATCGGGATGCCGGCGCGTTCATAATCCTGCGACTTGAACAGCGCCAGCGCCCAGAAATGCGGCGGCGTCCACAGGAAGATGATGAGGAACAGGACGACGCTCTCCAGGCTGACCGTGCCGGTCACCGCGGCCCAGCCGATCACGGGCGGAATGGCGCCGGCAGCACCGCCGATGACGATGTTCTGCGGCGTCCAGCGCTTCAGCCACATTGTGTAGACGACGGCATAGAAGAAGATGGTGAAGGCCAGCAGCGCCGCCGACAGCCAGTTGACCAGCACGCCGAGCGTCATCACCGACAAAACCGAAAGCACCAACCCAAAGCTCAACGCCTCGTGGGGCTGGATGCGGCCGGCCGGCACCGGGCGGGTGGCGGTGCGTGTCATCACCGCGTCGATATCGGCATCGTACCACATATTGAGCGCGCCGGAGGCACCAGCCCCGATGGCAATAGCCAGGATCGCGATCACCGCCAGCAGCGGATTGATGGTCACGGGTGCCGCGACCAGTCCGACAAAGGCGGTGAACACCACCAGCGACATGACGCGCGGCTTCAGGAGGGCGAAGAAATCACCCGCCGTCGCTTCCGACATGCGGAAGCCCGCTTCGTCAATGCTGGTTTCGTCGACAAGGGCCATGCGTACTCAAATCCATATTCCGTTTGGCCGAAACCGCCGGCAGGCCGGCGGTTTCGATTCCGGGCTGCCGCCTTATTTGATCTTCGGCAGCTGCTCCCATTGGTGGAACGGCGGCGGCGACGGCAGCTGCCATTCCAGCGTCGTTGCGCCCTCGCCCCATGGATTGGCGCCAGCGATCCGCTTCTTCTGGAAGGCTTCGAACACGCCATAGAGGAAGATCACCACGCCGACGGCCGAAATGTACGAACCGTAGGACGACACCATGTTCCAGCCCGCAAACGCGTCCGGATAGTCGATGGTGCGGCGCGGCATGCCGGCAAGGCCGAGGAAGTGCTGCGGGAAGAAGACAAGGTTGACGCCGACGAACATGACCCAGAAATGGGTGTTGGCGATGACGGGCGAATACATGTAGCCGGTCATCTTCGGGAACCAGTAGTACCAGCCGGCGAAGATGGCGAACACCGCCCCCAGCGACAGCACGTAATGGAAGTGCGCGATCACGAAATAGGTGTCGTGCAGCGACCGGTCGAGACCGGCATTGGCCAGCTGAACCCCGGTAACACCACCGATCGTGAACAGGAAGATGAAGCCCAGCGCCCACAGCATCGGCGGCTTGAACGATATCGATCCGCCCCACATCGTCGCGATCCAGGAGAAGATCTTCACGCCCGTCGGCACCGCGATGACCATGGTGGCGAAGACGAAGTAGCGCTGCGTGTCGAGCGACAGGCCGGTCGTGTACATGTGGTGCGCCCAGACGATGAAGCCGACCGCGCCGATCGCGACCATGGCGTAGGCCATGCCGAGATAGCCGAACACCGGCTTGCGCGAGAAGGTGGAGACGATATGGCTGATGATGCCGAAGCCCGGCAGGATCAGGATATACACTTCCGGATGGCCGAAGAACCAGAACAGGTGCTGGAACAGCAGCGGATCGCCGCCGCCATCGGGAGCGAAAAAGGTCGTGCCGAAATTGCGGTCGGTAAGCAGCATGGTGATGCCGCCGGCAAGGACCGGAAGCGACAACAGCAGCAGGAATGCGGTGACCAGCACCGACCAAGCAAACAGCGGCATCTTGTGCAGCGTCATGCCTGGCGCGCGCATGTTGAAGATGGTGGTGATGAAGTTGATGGCACCCAGGATCGAGGACGCGCCGGCAATGTGGATCGACAGGATCGCCAGATCCATGGCCGGACCGGGCTGACCGGAGGTCGAAAGCGGCGGATAGAGCGTCCAGCCGCCGCCGACGCCGTAGGCGCCAGGCGCGCTCGGCACGAACATCGAGATAAGCAGCAGGATGAAAGCCGGCGGCAGCAGCCAGAACGAGATGTTGTTCATGCGCGGGAACGCCATGTCCGGGGCGCCGATCATGATCGGCACCATCCAGTTGGCAAAACCGCCGATCAGGGCCGGCATGACCATGAAGAAGATCATGATCAGCGCGTGCGCCGTGGCGAAGGCGTTGTACATGCTCTTGCCGCCGTCGATCGCGGCGTCACCGTTCATGCCGTAGACCATCTGCGCCAGACCGCTGAAGATCTGGATGCCAGGCTCCTGCAACTCCATGCGGATGGCGACCGACAGCGCGCCGCCGATGATGCCGGCCATGATCGCGAAGATCAGGTAGAGCGTACCGATGTCCTTGTGGTTGGTCGAATAAACCCAGCGCACCCAACCATGATAAGGCTTGTGGTCGTGCCCGTCGTGAGCTGCAGCGTCTGCCATGTTCCGCTCCGTTCCCTAAATCTTGCTAACCCGCGGCATCAGTTGCCGGCGGCCGCTACCTTGTTCTGGCCATCGACCTCGGCCATCAGCGTCTTGTTGGCGCCGGGCAGATCGGTCTTGGCCGCAGCCAGCCAGGTCTTGAACTGCGCGTCGGAGACGACGCGGATGGCGATCGGCATGAAGGCATGGTCCTTGCCGCAGAGCTGCGAGCACTGGCCGTAGTAGAGGCCTTCCTTCTCCGCCTTGAACCAGGTCTCGTTGGTGCGGCCGGGAATGGCATCGATCTTGATGCCGAAGGACGGCATGGCGAAGGAATGGATCACGTCGGTCGCGGTGACGAGCACCCGGGTCATCGTGTGGACGGGCACCACCATCTCGTTGTCGACGGCAAGCAGGCGCGGATAGACCTTGCGATCTTCCTTGCCGGCGGCGGCACGGTCGCCATCCTGGAGGATCGCCGAGTTGAACGAGAGCGTGTTGTCGGTCTGGTATTCGTAATCCCAGTTCCACTGGTTGCCCGTCGCCTTGACGGTGAGCTTGGCTTCTTCCGGCGGCGTGTACTGCGCGGTCAAGAGCTGGAACGAGGGGATGGCGAGGCAGAGCAGGACGACGACGGGGCCGACAGTCCAGATCACCTCGATCAGCGTGTTGTGGCTGGTCTTGGACGGAACCGGGTTGGCGCTCGCGCGGAATTTCACGATGCAGTAGATCAGAAGGACCAATACCAGGGCGGTGATCGGGATGATGAACCACATCGTGTAGTTTCCGAACCACTCGATCTGGCGCATCATGTCGGTTGCCGGCGCCTGGAAGGTCGTCTCCCACTCGACGGGCTGATCGGCATGGGCGGCCGTGCCGGCGAAAAACGTGGTAACGGCACAAGCGCTTAGAAACTTGGCACTTGCTGGAAGCTTGGCGTTTGCCAGGAAATTTCTCATCGCCCTCTTCGTCTCCCAGTTCCTCGCGGCTGTGTCCACGAGAATAACGAACAATGCCGGGACGGGAATCCCGACTGTCTCAAGCTGGTTCAAACCATACTCTTTTTCCCTCCGCAAGAAAGGAGCGGAGGAAACCGTGCGGCATTTTTGCGCGCAAGCCGGAATGCATCTTTGAAGGCGGCGGCCGCCATGGCGAATCGGCTATGTTCAACGGATCGGCTGCTTCCTGCCGGCCGGCGCGCCTGGCGTCGTAATTCGGGCGAAATTGGCTAGGAAAAGCGCCGCATGGGCATTTTCGTGGCGGCTCGGCCGCTGTCTCGTCCTTTACTTGGCTTTGGCGCGGCTTAAAGTGCCGTGATTCGCAATGGAGCCGTCATGAACTCTTGGCTGTCGGGATTTGGGCTTTCGAGCCCCTTGGCGAAGGTCATCTTTCTCGCCGCCTTGTCCGTCGCCGGCTTGTCGGCCGCCGGCCAGGCCAACGCGGCCCAGCCGAGCGGCACGGTGCGCTCGACCCATGGCGCGTGGTCGATCATCTGCGACACGCCGGCCGGCGCCACGTCCGAACAATGCGTGATGATGCAGAACGTCGTCGCCGAGGACCGCCCCGAGATGGGGCTGTCGGTCGTGGTGCTGCGCACCGCCGACAACAAGGCGGAGATCCTGCGCGTGCTGGCGCCGCTCGGCGTGCTCTTGCCCAACGGGCTCGGCCTCAATGTCGACGGCAAGGATATCGGCCGCGCTTATTTCGTGCGCTGCTTCCAGGACGGCTGCTACGCTGAGGTCATTCTCGAGAAGCCGCTGCTCGATACGCTGAAGACCGGCACGTCGGCCACGTTCATCGTCTTCCAGACGCCAGAAGAAGGCATCGGCATCCCGGTGGACCTCAAGGGTTTTGCCGACGGATTTGCGGCCCTGCCGTAGACTCCCGCGCCTCGACCCGGGAGCTGCCGATCAACGATAGGTTTTCCGGACCTGGGATAGATCCGGGACGCCGCCGCCCTGCATTTGAATGACGATTGGCGATTGTCTGGGCGCGGCTTCGCGCCTACATCCCGGATATAACCATTCATCCACGGACATACGCCATGAACAGCCTTATCGGCCAATTCGATATTTCCGACGATCGCGTCAAGGAGATCGTCGCAGAGACCATCAACGGCGCCGACGATGGCGAGTTGTTCGTCGAATACAGCGAGAGCGAAGCGCTGATGTTCGACAACGGTCGGCTGAAGACGGCCAATTTCAACACCGACCAGGGTTTCGGCCTACGCGCGGTTGCCGGCGAAGCCAGCGGCTATGCCCACTCCAGCGACCTGTCCGAGGCTTCGCTGCGACACGCGGCTAACGCCGTCTCGACCGTCAAGGGCGGTTATTCCGGAACGCTTGCCGCCGCGCCCGCCCGCACCAACCGCCATCTCTATGGCGATGAGAACCCGATCCCCTCCCCTTCCTTCGAGGCCAAGGCGAAGCTGTTGCAGGAAGTCGACGCATGGCTGCGCGCCGAGGATCCGCGCGTGCGCCAGGTCTCGGCATCGCTGACCTCGTCCTGGCAGCATGTCGAGATCGTGCGCGCCGACGGCCAGGTGGTGCGCGACATCCGGCCGCTGGTCAGGGTGAACGTGTCGGTGGTGGTCGGCGACGGCGACCGCCAGGAAAGCGGCTCCTACGGCATGGGCGGACGCAAGGCGTTCGGCGACTTCCTCGTCGAGGACAGCTGGAAGCACGCCGCCAAGGAGGCGCTGCGTCAGGCGCTGGTCAATCTCGAAGCCGTACCGGCGCCGGCCGGCACTTTCGACATCGTGCTCTCCAGCGGCTGGCCCGGCGTCATGCTGCACGAGGCCGTCGGCCACGGGCTGGAAGGCGACTTCAACCGCAAGAAGACATCCGCTTTCGCCGGCCTGATGGGCCAGCAGGTGGCGGCAAAGGGCGTCACCGTCGTCGATGACGGCACGATCGCGGAACGACGCGGGTCGCTCACCGTCGACGATGAAGGCACGCCTTCGGCGCGCAACGTGCTGATCGAGGACGGCAAGCTGGTCGGTTACATGCAGGACCGCCAGAACGCCCGGCTGATGGGCATGCGGGCCACCGGCAACGGAAGGCGCGAGGGCTACGCGCACCAGCCGATGCCGCGCATGACCAACACCTACATGACATCGGGCGACATGGAGCCGGACGAGATCATCGCCTCGGTCAGGAACGGCATCTATGCCGTCTCCTTCGGCGGCGGCCAGGTCGACATCACCTCCGGAAAGTTCGTGTTCGGCTGCACCGAAGCCTACATGATCGAGAACGGCAAGGTGACGCAACCGATCAAGGGCGCCATGCTGATCGGTAACGGGCCCGACGCCATGCACCGCGTTTCGATGATCGGCAATGACATGAAGCTCGACAACGGCATCGGTATGTGCGGCAAGGCTGGACAGGGCGTGCCGGTCGGCGTCGGCCAGCCGCACCTCAGGATGGACCAGATGACGGTCGGCGGCACAAGGGTTTGAAGCCGCCTCGTGGCCAGTCTGCTAGGTCTTGCTCACAGACCGGCGCGACGTGGCATACAGGATCAGGAAGCCGATAACGCCGCCGATCGCGTACTGGGTCCATGCACTCAGGTAGTCGACGGTCCCATCATGGCCCGAGACATAGAGTGCAGCGCCGACAAACGTCATGACCGCGACGCCAAGCGCATAGGATGGCACCAGCCCCACACGCGTGAATTTTCTCAAGATCCAAGCGAGCACCGCACCGGTGAGCGCCATGATGAGAGCCGAACCAAAAATCTCGGCAACAAAACCTGGTGAAATCATCTTCTCCCCCTATCCCAATTTGGATTATGCCTTTTTGCGGGGCAGATTCAACCGCAGTGGCGATGATCCACAACTTTAGCGATAAATCTGGCTGGGATTTCGGGGCAGACTGCATGACGCGACCAGTCTCGCTGAGCAGGGCTAAGCGCCTAACGTCTTTTCCGCGGCTTCTCCAGCAAGGCAACAGCCTCGACATGGGGCGACCACAGAAACTGATCGATCGGCGTCACGCTTTTCACCGCGTAGCCGCCGTCGATGAGGATGCGCAAATCCCGCGCGAGCGTCACCGGGTTGCAGGAGACCGCGGCAACGAATGGAACATCCGAGCGGGCGATCTGCTTCGACTGATCCTCCGCGCCCGCGCGGGGCGGATCGAAGACAACGCCATCAAAGGCGTTTAACTCCTTGAACGTCAGCGGACGGCGGAACAGGTCTCGGCGCTCGCCGGTCACGCGTTTCAGGCCGGTGGCGAAGCGTGAACCCCGATCGAGCGCCGAAAGTGCGGCCGCATCGCCCTCCACCGCATGCACTTCCGATCTCGCGGCCAACCGCAGGGCGAAGCTGCCGCAGCCGGCGAAGAGATCGGCAATTTTTTTGGCACGTTTCAGATGTCCGCCGACGATATCGGCCATGGTCCGTTCGGCTGCCTCCGTCGCCTGCAGGAAGGCGCCCGGCGGCACCGCGACGGCAACGCTGCCGAACATGACGACAGGCTTCTTCGGCTCGATGATGATCTCGTCATCGATGGACAGTCTGGCAAAGCCCTGCGCAATGACAAAATTGGCGGCGATGCGGCGCTGGTTTTCGCCGAGCTTGCCCGATTCATGCACCGCCACGTCGAGGCCGGAATCCATCACTGTGACCGCCATGCGAAACGATTTCGGGGTGGCGCAGATCAATTCGGCGAGTGCCCTCAAGCCGTCGAGCGCGCTGACGATCCCAGGCAGCGAGATCGGGCATTCGGAGATGGAAATGATTTCCGGCGACAGATGGCGATTGAAGCCGAGCAGCATGCCTGTTTCGGTGCGCCTGGCGGCGAGCACGACGCGGCGGCGCGTGTGCGGCGCGCAGGCGACCAGACCGCCTATTTCGCAATCGATGCCTCTCAGCGCATGCACGACCTTCTCGCGCTTCCACTGCTGATAGGCTTGCGCCTCCAAATGCTGGAGGGCGCAGCCGCCGCACTCGCCGAAATGGCGGCAGGCGGGTTCGATGCGCAGGGGCGAGGCCTCGATCAGCGCCATCAGCGTGGCGCGATCCCTTTCACGCGCCGCGGTGACAACCTCGCCTGGCAGCGTGAAAGGAATGAACAGATCGCCGCTTTCGGTGTCGGCGATGCCATCTCCCTGGGCGCCAAGCTTTTTGATGGTGAAGCGTGCACTCATCGGTCCTTGACCCCACCAAGCAGGAATTCGCGATTGCCGTCACCGCCCTCG
Organism: Mesorhizobium sp. B2-6-4; assembly: GCF_006441495.1. Taxonomy (NCBI): domain Bacteria; kingdom Pseudomonadati; phylum Pseudomonadota; class Alphaproteobacteria; order Hyphomicrobiales; family Phyllobacteriaceae; genus Mesorhizobium; species Mesorhizobium sp. B2-6-4. The sequence goes on along the minus strand of NZ_VFUE01000003.1, from coordinate 97,439 downwards.
ATTGGCGACAGATGCAAGCCGAGCGAGCGCCAGCCGGGCACGGCATCCAGCCAATCCTGCAGCAAGCCGGCGACACGGGCGGCATGATAGGGGTCTTTCAGCAGGCCGCCCTTGCCGATCGCCTCGCGACCCGCCTCGAACTGCGGCTTGACCAGAAACATCGCTGCGGCACCGGGCTTGGCGATGGCAAGCGCAGGCGGCAGGGCCAGTTTCAGTGAAATGAAACTGACGTCGGAGACTATGAAGTCCGGACTGCGGCCGCCAAGATCGGCGGTTGAGAGATCGCGGGCGTTCAGCCCCTCGATGACCGTCACGCGCGCGTCCTTGCCGATATCAGCATGCATCTGTCCGTGACCGACATCGATCGCCGTGACATGGGTCGCGCCGCGTTCGAGCAGGACCTGGGTGAATCCGCCGGTCGAGGCGCCGATGTCGAGCGCCTCACAGCCGGCCGGATCGAGGCCGAAATGGTCGAGCCCGGCGATCAGCTTCAGCGCCGCGCGTGAGACATAGCCTTGGGCCGGGTCATCAACGGCGATGACGCATTCCGGTTGCACGGCCTGACCCGGCTTGCGGCCAATGACGCCATCAACCGTTACCGTACCACGTTCGATCGCGTCACGTGCACGCGAGCGGCTGGAAAACAGCCCACGCGCTACGAGCAGATCGTCGAGCCGCTGGCGCGTGCTGGCTGGCCGGGGAAAATTCATCGGTCTTCCTTGGCGAAAGCCGGCGGCGAAGGCAAGGAGATTGGAGCAGGAGAAGCAACATCGCCGAGGGCAGCGACCGCAGAGAGCCGCTCGCGGCCAGTCGCATATCGCATCAGGTCGGCCACGATGATAAGGAAGAAACGCCGTTTTGCTGCCGAAGGCGAAGGAGGACGGATGCTTACGGGAACCTGCCATTGCGGTGCGGCCCACTGGACCTTGAAGGGCGATCCCGGGCCGATCACCGCTTGCAACTGCACGCTGTGCCGACGTTACGGCACGCTCTGGGCCTACGACTTTGTCGATGAACGTATCCGCGTCGTGGGGCCGATAAAAAGCTATAAACGTGCCGGCAAGGCCGAACCCACGCTCGAGATCCTGTTCTGCCCGACATGTGCGTGCGTGCTTGCCTGGCGCGGTTTGCGCCCAGCCGAGTCCGGCCGCACGCGGATCGCCGTCAATGTAAGGCTTGCGCCGCCGGAAGCCGTGGCCGACCTGCCGATCGACCATTTCGACGGTCTCGAGACCTACGACGATCTGCCGCGCGATGGCCGCTGCGTGCGCGACATGTGGTTTTGATTTGGGTGGTTTGATTTGGGCGAGATCAGAAGATGGTGCGGGGAGCCTGCCGTTCGACGGCGGGAGACAGGCCGTCATCCCGATCGCGGGCAACTTCCCTGCGCGGGCGCTCGACTGGCGCGGCGGATGCCGATGCGGCGTCCGGCGGGACAACAAGCTGCGGCAGCTGCTTGTAGGAGAAGCCGCCCCTGATATGCCCCATCCTGCTGGCGACTATATCCACGGCCGCCTTCTCGAGATTGCGGTCGTAGCGCGTTCCGGCGATGGCCGGCGCTGCGATGGCGGTCAGGATCGCCATGCCGCACAGAAGCGTCTTCACTGTTGTTGTCTCCCTGCCTGGCCAGAACCTAGCAGCGTGCCGTTGAAAAACGGGCAAGAGACACGGTAAGCAAAACGCCAAACCGCAATGTCAACAATGCGTTACGACATCGAGCCGGCAAACCGATTCAAGCGCTTGATGTGTCGAGTCAGGCGCGCTGGGCGCGGAGCGCCTGCCCGAGGGCGGTGAAAACCGTATGGACGATGCCGGCGGCATCGAGACCGGCATCGGCATACATCTTTTCCGGCTTGGCGTGGTCCGCAAACACGTCCGGTAGCACAAGCGGGCGCACTTTCAGGCCGCTTTCCAGCAGGCCCTCATGGGCGAGGAACTGCAAAACGTGACTGGCGAAGCCGCCGACGGCGCCCTCCTCCACCGTGACCAGAACCTCGTGCGAGCGGGCCAGCCGTCGGATCAGGTCCTCGTCGAGCGGCTTGGCGAAGCGCGCATCGGCGACGGTGGTCGAAAGCCCGGCCGCGCCCAGCTCCTCGGCCGCGATCAGGCAATCCTGCAAGCGCGTGCCGAAGGACAGGAGCGCCACCTTGCTGCCTTCCCTGACCATGCGGCCCTTGCCGACTTCGAGCACCGAGCCGCGATCGGGCATGTCGACGCCGACGCCATTGCCGCGCGGATAGCGGAAGGCGATCGGGCCGTCATCGTAGGTTGCCGCGGTGCGCACCATGTGGCGCAGTTCCGCCTCGTCGGCCGCCGCCATGACGACGAAGCCCGGCAGGGAGGCCAGGAAGGTGGTGTCGAAGGCGCCGCAATGGGTGGCGCCGTCGGCTCCGACGAAGCCGGCGCGATCGATGGGGAAGCGCACCGGCAATTTCTGGATCGCCACGTCGTGCACGACCTGATCGTAGGCACGTTGCAAGAAGGTCGAATAGATCGCCGCGAACGGCTTGTAGCCTTCTGTCGCGAGGCCGGCCGCGAACGTCACCGCATGCTGTTCGGCGATGCCGACGTCGAAGGTCCTGGCCGGAAACACTTCGCCGAACAGATCAAGCCCGGTGCCGCCCGGCATGGCGGCGGTGACGGCGACGATGCGCTCGTCCTCCTGGGCCTCCCGGATCAGGCTTTCGGCGAACACCTTGGTATAGGCCGGCGCGTTGGCCGGGGCCTTGGCCTGAGCGCCGGTGATGACGTCGAACTTGTTGACGCCGTGATATTTGTCGGCCGCGGCCTCGGCCGGCGCGTAGCCCTTGCCCTTCTGGGTGACGACATGGATCAGCACGGGGCCCTTGCCATTGTCACGAACATTTTTCAGCACCGGGATCAGATGGTCCAGATTGTGGCCGTCGATCGGACCGATATGGTAGAAGCCGAGCTCCTCGAACAGCGTGCCGCCGGTGACGTAGCCGCGCGCATGCTCGACCGCCCTGGTGATGGCACGGTCGGCACGCTTGCCAAGATACGAGGTCAGTTTCTTGCCGAAGTCGCGCAGGCCGACATAGGCCTTGCCAGAGGCCAGGCGCGCCAGATAGGCGCTCATGGCGCCGGTCGGCGGGGCGATCGACATGTCGTTGTCGTTGAGGATGACGATCAAGCGGGCATCGAGCGCGCCGGCGTTGTTCATCGCCTCGTAGGCCATGCCGGCCGACATGGCGCCGTCGCCGATGACAGCGATGACATTGTTGCGGCCGCCGGCAAGATCGCGGGCCGCCGCCATGCCGAGGCCGGCCGATATCGACGTCGAGGAGTGGGCGGCGCCAAACGGATCGTATTCGCTCTCGGTGCGGCGGGTGAAGCCGGAGAGGCCGCCCTCCTGCCGCAGGGTGCGGATGCGATCGCGGCGCCCGGTCAGGATCTTGTGCGGATAGGCCTGGTGGCCGACATCCCAGATCAACCGGTCATCGGGGGTATTGAAGACATAGTGCAGCGCCACGGTCAGTTCGACCACGCCAAGCCCGGCGCCGAGATGACCGCCGGTGCTCGACACCGCGTCGATCAGTTCGAGGCGAAGCTCTGATGCCAGTTGCGGCAATTCGCTTTCGGAAAGCGTGCGCAGCTCGGCCGGGATACGGACCTTGTCGAGAAGCGGCGTGTGCGGCGTTGCGTTCACGGGTAGGCCCAAGCTTCTGTTCATGCGCGGGATAGGCCGCCGGCAGGCGAAAGTAAATGCCTGCCAAATGACGCGAAAGGCACGCCCCGTCGTCGACTTCCTCAGCCTTCCGGCAGTGGAATGAACTCTTCCTCATCGCCGGGAACGATGTCGAAGCGGCCGGTCTTCCATTCTTGCTTGGCCTGTTCGATGCGCTCCTTGGAGGACGAGACAAAATTCCACCAGATGTAGCGCTTCGAGCCCAGCGAGGCACCGCCGAAAAGCATGAAATGGGCACCAGCCTGTGAGGATACGACGATCTCGTCGCCGGGCCGGAACACCAGAAGCCGTTCCGCCGGAAACACGTCGCCGGAAATCGAGACCTCGCCTTCCAGCGTATAGATGGCGCGTTCTTCCGCGTCGGCAGGGATTTTCACGCTGGCGCCGGGCGCCAGCCTGAGGTCGGCGTAGAGCGTCTCGGAATCGGCCCGCACCGGGGAACGCAGCCCCTGGAAATCGCCTATGACGATGCGGCCACTGACGCCTTCCGCGTCGATGTCGGGAAGCCGCGCGACAGCGGTGTTTTCGAAAACCGGCGCCACTTCCTCCTTGCCGTCCGGCAGCGCCAACCATGTCTGCAGCCCCGAGATCGACATCGGCGCGCCGCGCAGTTCTTCCGGCGTGCGCTCCGAATGGACGATGCCGCGGCCGGCGGTCATCAGGTTCACGTCACCCGGCTCGATCACCATCTCGGTGCCGAGCGAATCGCGATGCCTGATCCTGCCGTCGAACAGGTAGGTGACCGTCGACAGGCCGATATGAGGATGCGGCCGGACATCGAGCGCCTGACCGGCACGAAGGATGGCCGGGCCCATGCGGTCGAAGAAGATGAAGGGACCGACCAGCCGCCTTTTGGCGGTCGGCAAGGCGCGGCGAACCTGAAAACCGCCAATGTCCTTGGCGTTCGGAATGACCATCAATTCGATTTGGTCGCTGGCAAAGGCATCGCCGGCTTCAGGGTCCTTCCCGGGAAAGAAGCTCATGAACTCTCCTTGTCAGCGGCCGATGGCTGCTTTGGCCAGATCAGGCAAAGCGGATCGCCGCCTTCGCCCGCAGCTTGGCCGCAACCTCCTCGCGATTGCGCGGATGCTGGTTGGTTTCAAGCGAATCGAGAAGCTCGCGCGCCGACGCCGCGATGGCCTCGACGGCATGGTCGAATGCGTGCTGGTTCTGCTTCGAAGGCCGCGTCGTTCCGCTCAGCTTGCGAACGAATTGAAGGGCTGCATCGCGCACCTCGTCGTTGGTCGCCGGCGGATCAAAATTGAACAGGGTCTTGATGTTTCTGCACATCGCTTCCGTATCTCCTCTTGTCCTGGAGCCGTTTCAATCGGGACGCGTTCTATCCTCAATCATGATCGTGTCAAAAACCAGAGAGACGGCTGCGTGCCTCAATCCGCGTCCAGCGGCTCCGTCCCGACCGGCTTGCCGTCGCGGGACAGCCTGATCTTCTCCACCTTGTCCTCGGCCGCCTTGAGCAGCCGGTCGCAATGCACCTTCAGCGCCTCGCCGCGCTCGTAGATCCTGATCGACTGGTCGAGCGGCACATCGCCACGCTCCAGATCATCGACGATCTTCTCCAGCGCGTCGAGAGCCTGTTCGAAGCTCATCGCCTTGACGTCTTCGTTGGTTTCACCAGCCATCATTCATCCTTTCATCAGTCGCCCGACATGGGCGGCGACCGAAAATGCCAATCCTTGCAGATCGTAGCCGCCCTCGAGCAGGCTGACGAGCCGGTTGCCGCTGTGGCGCGCCGCGCGCTGCATGAGTTGGCCGGTCGCCCAGTCGAAATCATCCTCGGTCAGGTTGATCTCGGCCAGCGGATCGCGATGATGCGCGTCGAAGCCGGCCGAAATGATGATCAGGTCGGGTGCAAAATTGTCGAGCGAGGGCAGCACGCGCGACAGGAAGGCATCGCGGAACGCCTCGCTGCCGGTCTGCGGCGCAAGCGGCGCGTTGACGATGTTGCCGGCGCCGGTTTCGTTCTTTGCTCCGGTGCCGGGGTAGAGCGGCATCTGGTGCGTCGAGCAATAAAGCACGGACGGATCGTCCCAGAAAACATCCTGCGTGCCGTTGCCGTGATGCACGTCCCAGTCGACGATGGCGACGCGTTCGATATCGTGTTTGCGCTGTGCATAACGTGCGGCGATGGCCGCCGTGTTGAACAGGCAGAAGCCCATCGCCGTCGCTTTCTCCGCATGATGGCCGGGCGGCCGGGCGGCGACGAAAACGTTGTCTGCCCTGCCGGCAAAGACGTCGTCGACGGCGGCGTTGGCGGCGCCGATCGCGGTGATCGCCGCTTGCCAGCTCTTCGGGCTGGCCGTTGTGTCGGCATCTATGCGGGCGATGCCCGTATCGGGAATGGCGGCGCGTACCCGCTCGACGAAATCCTCGGGATGCGCGTAGAGAATGGTGGCCTCGTCGCCTTGTGGCGCCTCGAGGCGATCGAGCGCGGCAAAAGCCTCGTCGTCGAGCACGCGCTCGATTGCGCGCAAGCGGTCCGGCCGCTCCGGATGGCCGGGTGGCGTGATGTGCTCGAGGAAGATCGGATGGGTGTAGAGACGAGTGGCCATGCTCCCTATCTAGTGCCCTGGCGCGGCGATGGCCATGCGTTGCGGCCTGATGGTTGGGGAAAATCGCGCTTGCGTCCGTTCGCGTCGCCGCGGGGATTGGCGGCGCAGGGGCTTCGTCGTAAAGTCCCGGCCACTGCCTGGTGCCCGCCGCGAGCGGGAGAATCGGGAACACGGTTTGATACCGTGGCGTGCCCAACGCTGTAAGGGGGACCGCGCCGGTAAATGCCACTGTCGATGACGGGAAGGCGCCGGATGCGGGTTGATCCCGAGCCAGAAGACCGGCCTGGCAGGCATCGTCATCCGCATGGTCAGGCGGACGGCAGTTGATTGCAATCGCAAGGGGACAAGCGATGCCGGACAATATGACCATCCCCGTGGGTGACGGATTCGACCAGATGGCGCGCGATGCGGTCTACCGCGCCATGTTCACGCGGCGCGATGTCCGCAGCCATTTTACATCAGAGGCCGTCGACGACGAGGTCTTGGCGCGGCTGCTGCTTGCCGCCCATCACGCGCCATCGGTCGGCTTCATGCAGCCATGGAATTTCATCGTCATTCGTGGCACCGAACGACGGGAACAGGTGCGCGACCTGTTCCTCGCGGCGCGCGAGCAGGAATTGCCGGCGATCGAGGAAGAGCGGCGGGCGCTCTACCGCAAGCTCAAGCTGGAAGGCATCTGCGAAAGCGCGCTCAATATCTGTATCACCTGCGACCGCCGACGCTCACAGGGTTCGCCGCTGGGACGCTGGCACAATCCCGAGATGGATCTCTACAGCACGGTCTGCGCGGTGCAGAATTTCTGGCTGGCGGCGCGCGCCGAAGGCGTCGGCGTTGGCTGGGTCAGCATTATCGAGGCGCAGGCGTTGAAAGGCCTTCTGTCGATTCCCGAGCATGTGACGCCGGTGGCCTATCTCTGTGTCGGCCGTGTCTCGGAGTTCGCGCCGAAACCGGACCTCGAAACACATGGCTGGGGGCGGCGGCTGCCGCTGCCCGAGCTGATCATGAGCGAGACGTTTTGCGGACAGGGCGAAGTTCCGCTCAAATCAACGATCGCACGCCTCAAGGCGGCAACATGCGAAAAGTCTGACAAACCCTTGATTTGACGATACGGCATGCGCAGCGCGCTGCCGGCGGCCTGCCGTCGTCAGGCGGCTCCGGCATCCTTCCTCAACAATCCTTCGAGCAGTTGCTTGAATGCCGCCACCACGGTCTTCGACGTCGCTTCCGGGTCGTTCGAATTGGCGATCCGCTGCGCCGCCTGGCTGCTCGCCCCGTTGATCAGCCGTGCCGCGGTCTCGGGGTCTACGCCCGGGACAATCACCCCGTCGCCCTGCAGCGTCGTCAGGTGATCGGTCATCGACGCGACGCAGGCATTGGCGTTCGGCCATTGCGCGGGATCCCCCAGCACGGCCGGACCGTCCCGAAACATGATGCGCTGGATTTCCGGCTCCAGCGCCATTTCGATGTAGCTCGTGCATTCGTCGACGAAGCTTTGCCAGCGGGTCGGTGCTTTCGCTGCAACCTCATTCACCCGTGCCGCCATCTCGGCGTCTATCTCGGCGATAACCGCCTGCAAAAGCCCCTTCTTGTCCCCGAAATGATGATAGAGCGCACCGCGCGTCAGCCCTGCCGATGCGGTGAAATCATCCATCGATGCCTCGGCATAACCGATCGTTCCGAACGCATGCCGGGCCGCGGCAATCAATTTGGCGCGCGTTTCGGCGATCATTTCCCTGCGGGGCTTGTGCATCTCTTCTGGCCTTATCTACATACGTCACGTATGCCAATTGACATACGCGACGTATGATCTATTTAGTATTCATACGCATCGTATGTAATTTCCGAATCGCCTTTTGTCGAGGAACGGACCATGCAGAACCCCTATTCCGAGATCTTTCGAGCCCCTGGCGCCAAGGGCTTTGCCGCTGCAGGCTTCATGGCGCGCCTGCCGATCGCCATGGCGCCGATCGGCATCGTGGCGATGCTGTCGCAGACGCGTGGCGAATACTGGCTGGCGGGTGCCGTCTCGGCGACATTCGCGCTGGCCAACGCTTTCCTGGCGCCGCAGATCTCCAGGCTGGTCGACCGCCTCGGCCAGACATGGATCGTCGTGCCCACCACCATCATCTCCGTGCTGGCATTCCTGCTGCTGATTGCGTCGGCCAACCAGGATTGGCCGGTATGGACAATGTTCGTGTCGGCGCTGCTGGCAGCGGCCATGCCCAGCATGCCGGCAATGGTGCGCGCGCGCTGGACCGAGCTTTTTCGCGGCCGGCCGGAGATGAACACCGCCTTCGCCTTCGAATCGGCGGCCGACGAACTGGTCTATATCGCCGGCGCGTCGCTGTCGGTGGGCCTCAGTGCGGCGCTGTTTCCGGAAGCAGGCATGCTGGCGAGCACGTTGTTTCTCGCTTTGGGCTCGATAGCATTCATCCTGCAGCGATCGACCGAGCCGAAAGTGCGGCCGGTGGACCATGGTTCGACTGGCTCGGCAATCCGCCTGCGGCCGGTACAGATCATCACCTTCGCCCTAATCTTCATCGGCGCGACCTTCGCGACGACGGAAGTGAGCACCGTGGCGATCACCAAGGAGTTCGGCCAAGCCGGTGCCGCAAGCCTGGTGATCGGCGTCTATGCGCTGGGATCGTTCGTGTTGGGCATCGTGGTCGGCGCGCTCAACCTCAAGACGCCGCTACAGCGCCAGCTGACCGTCGCGGTCGCCATCATCGCAGTCAGCACGATTTTGCCGCTCACCGCCGACAGCGTGCCGATTTTGGCGCTGACCGTCTTCATCAGCGGCGTGGCGATCTCGCCGACTTTCATCACGGCATTCGGCCTGATCGAACGGCATGTGCCGGAAGCGATGCTGACCGAGGGCATTACCTGGGTGACAACGGGGATCGGCATCGGCATGGCGCTGGGCTCTTTCGCCGCCGGCGCGGTGGTGGATGCGTTCGGCGCCCAGAACGGGTTCTGGGTCTCGGTGGTCGCGGGCGGCATCGCGCTGGTCACGGTGCTGCTCGGCCAGCGCAGTCTTGCCACTCACAAATGCGAGTTGGATGGGTGTGAAGGGGCCGTCGCTGCCGCGGAATGAACCATGACGCGTCCGGTTCAGCGGATCGGACGCTATCGCCGCCGTCGAACCTAGAGAATCTCGGTCTTGGCGATGTGGATGCCAAAACCTTCGAGGCCGACATAGTGGCGCTCGCGCGAGGCGATCAAATTGATCGAGGAAATGCCGAGATCCTTCAGGATCTGAGCACCGAGCCCGATCTCGCGCCATTCATTCTCGCGGCGGCGCGCCTCTTCGTGGTCCTCCCGGTCGCCGCTCGCCGGCCGGTTGCGCTCCTGGTGGGCGACACCGACCGAGCCCTCGCGCAGATAGACGATGACGCCGCGCTTGCGCTCGCCCATCGCCTTCATGATGGCGTCCAGCCGGTGGCTGGTGCCGAAGACGTCGGTCACCACGTCCTCGGAGTGCAGACGCACAGGCACCTCTTCTCCGTCGCGGATGTCGCCGAAGACGACGGCGACATGGTGCATGGAATCCCACGGCAGCGTGTAGGTGAAGACTTGCGCCTTGCCGCCGAGCGTGTCGATCTCGGAGCATGCCACGCGTTCGACCAGTGTTTCCTTGCGTTGCCGATAGGCGATGAGGTCGGCGACCGAGACCTGCTTGAGGCCGTGCTCCTCGGCAAAAGCCGCGACCTGCGGGCCGCGCTTGACGGTGCCGTCATCATTGACCAGTTCCGAGATCACGCCGATCGGCGGCAGGCCGGCGAGCTTGCACAGATCGACGGCCGCCTCGGTATGGCCCGAACGCATAAGCACGCCGCCTTCGCGCGCGATGAGCGGGAAGATGTGGCCGGGGCGGACGAAATCGGAGGCGCCGACATTGCCGTTGGCGAGATTGCGCACGGTCAGCGTGCGGTCGTCAGCTGAAATGCCAGTCGTGGTGCCGTGCTTGAAATCGACGCTGACGGTGAAGGCGGTGGTGTGCGCCGAATCATTGTCGGCGACCATCGGCGCAAGGTTGAGGCGCTTGGCCTCCTCGCGCGGCATCGGCGTGCAGACGATGCCCGAAGTGTTGCGCACGATGAAGGCCATCTTTTCCGGCGTGCAATGGACGGCGGCGACGATCAGGTCGCCCTCGTTCTCGCGCCCGTCATCATCCATGACGACGACGATCTCGCCGCGCTCGAAGGCCCGGATTGCTTCGACGATCTTCTTCTGGTCGTAAGACATGGAATGCTCGCTTCGCTCGCAGGGAATAGGGAGTAGGCAATAAGGCAGTAGGGGAAAGGAAAAAAGCCTACTGCCTATTCCCTATTGCCTACTCCCTTCCGGTCTGTCCTCGGTGCCGCAGATAATGGTCGGCGATTGCGCAGGCAACCATCGCCTCGCCGATCGGTACGGCGCGAATGCCCACACACGGATCATGGCGGCCCTTGGTCATCACTTCGACGTCGTTGCCGTCCTTGTCGATCGACTTCCGGGGCGTCAGGATTGAAGACGTCGGCTTGACGGCGAAGCGGGCGATGATCGCCTGGCCGGTCGAGATGCCGCCAAGGATGCCGCCGGCATTGTTGGACAGGAACACCGGCTGGCCGTCATTGCCGATGCGCATCTCGTCGGCATTCTGTTCGCCGGTGATGCGGGCGGCCTCGAAGCCGTTGCCGATCTCGACGCCCTTGACGGCGTTGATCGACATCAGGCCTGACGCGATATCCTGGTCGAGCTTTGCGTAGATCGGCGCGCCGAGGCCGGCCGGAACGCCGTCGGCGACGATCTCGATCACGGCGCCGACGGAGGAACCCGCCTTGCGGATGCCGTCGAGATAGCTCGTGAAAACGGGAACGGACGCCGGATCCGGCGTGAAGAACGGATTGTCCGCGTCGCCAATGAAATTCCAGTTCCAGTTGGCGCGGTCGATCGACTTCTCGCCCATCGATACCAGTGCACCGCGCACCACCATGCCCGGCACGACCTTGCGGGCGAGGGCTCCGGCAGCGACCCGAGCCGCGGTCTCGCGCGCCGAGGATCGGCCGCCGCCGCGATAGTCGCGCACGCCGTATTTGACGTCATAGGTGTAGTCCGCATGGCCCGGCCTGTACTGGCGGGCGATCTCTCCATAGTCCTTCGAGCGCTGGTCGACATTCTCGATCAGCATGGAGATCGGCGTACCTGTCGCGATCATCGTCTCGCCGTCATCGTCAAGGATGAAGCCCGACAGCACCTTCACTTCGTCAGGCTCACGGCGCTGCGTGACGAAGCGCGACTGGCCGGGCCGGCGCTTGTCGAGTTCGGCCTGGATTTCGTCACGCGTGAAGCGGATGCCGGGTGGGCAGCCGTCGACCACGCAGCCCAATGCGGCCCCATGGCTTTCGCCCCAGGTGGTGACGCGGAAAAGATGGCCGAACGTGTTGTGAGACATCGCAAAGTGCCTTGCCCGGCATCGGAGCCGACTGAAGCCTGCCTTCTATTGGCGTTTTCCACAGGGGTCAAACCGTGATCTTCGGATTTAGTTTTGACACATTCGATTGGTTTCTGCTCTGCTCCATTCGCCGTTGAGGATCCGCCGCTACCCATGCCGGCGCAATACCAAAGAGGACGATGATGCGTACCCTGATTGGCGCTGTTGCCGCCACATTCCTGCTTTGCACCGCCGCTTTCGCCGGGCAGACCGAAGGCCTGATCAAGAAGATCGACAAGGACGCGCTGACCCTGACGCTGGACGACGGCAAATCCTACAAGCTGAACGCGGAAACCGATCTCGACGCGCTGAAGCCCGGCATGGACATCGTCATCGCCTATGACGTGACCAATGGCGAAAACGTGGTCACCGATATGCAGTTGCCTGACAGCGACTCCGACTAGGCTTCCAATGCAAATCGGCTGTTCGGCGTTTGTTGAGCCGTTACAGCCGTTTTATGCACCCCGCAACCGGCAGCCAGCATGAGCCTTCCTGGATCGTGCCGGGTCCCTACAGCCACCCCAGGCTGTCGCCTTCCAGCTTGAGCACGCGGTCCTGCGGTATCGCCAGCTTCGCCGCATCGTTCTCGGCCATGTCAAGCACGAAGCGAAACAAGGTGCGCATGACCCCGCCATGCGTCACGCAGACTGTCTGGCGCTCGAGCGCGTCGAACCACGGCTTTACCCGTTCGAGCAGCATCTGGTAGCTCTCGGCATCTTTGCCCGGCGGCTGAAAGTTCCATTTGTCCAGCGCACGCGTCCTGCTCGCACCCGGAAATTGCGTCTCCAGCTCGGCAAAGGTGAAACCCTGCCAATCGCCGAAATTCACTTCAACAAGGCGGGGGTCGGTCCCATAGGCAGCCGGGTCGAGCTTCATGGCGGCGCGAATGCGCTCCATGGTCTCGCGCGTGCGCCGCATCGGGCTGGCGACGAAATCGAACTCTGCGGGATTGGAGATCAGGTCAGCCAGCCGATGCCCGTTTGCGCTCGCCTGCTCGCGGCCGAGCGCGTTGATGTCGGTATCGGCCTGCCCCTGAAGCCGGAATTCGGCATTCCACGCGGTCTGGCCGTGGCGCACGATATAAACCAGCGGGTACATCAGGTCTTCCGGAGGTCGGGCCAGGGCCTGGGCGGAGGATAGGCGGAGGGAGTTAATCCTTGACCGTCGAAATATCGGGTGCGTCAACCGCCTTCATGCCGACGACGTGATAGCCGGAATCGACATGATGCACTTCGCCGGTGACGCCGCGCGACAGGTCGGACAGGAAATAGACGCCGGAATCGCCGACCTCTTCCTGGGTGACCGTCTGCTTCAGCGGCGAATTGTATTCGTTCCACTTCAGGATGTAGCGGAAGTCACCGATGCCGGAAGCGGCCAGCGTCTTGATCGGGCCCGCCGAGATCGCGTTGACGCGGATCTTCTTGGCCCCGAGATCGACGGCGAGGTAGCGCACGCTGGCCTCGAGTGCGGCCTTGGCGACGCCCATGACGTTGTAATGCGGCATCACCTTTTCGGCGCCGTAATAGGTCAGCGTCAAAAGCGAACCGCCATCGGTCATCAGCGCCTCGGCGCGCTTGGCGATGGTGGTGAAGGAATAGACCGAAATGTCCATCGTGCGCAGGAAATTATCGCGCGTCGTCTCGACATAGCGGCCGGTCAGTTCGTCCTTGTCGGAAAAAGCGATGGCATGGACGAGGAAGTCGAGCTTGCCCCAATGATTGGCGACATTGGCGAAAACCTCGTCGAGGCTCGCCGGATCAGTTACATCGCAATGGCCGGCGACAAAGGCGCCGAGTTCCGCGGCCAGTGGCTCGACCCGCTTCTTGAACGCTTCACCCTGATAGGTCAGCGCGATCTCGGCGCCGTGGTCGACGCATGCCTTGGCGATGCCGTAGGCGATCGACCTGTTGTTGGCGACGCCGAGGATCAGGCCGCGTTTGCCGGCCATCAGGCCCTGTCCACCCGCCATATGCGTGCTCTCCGCAAGATTTCTTATTTGTGGAGAGCCCTATCGCACAGGCACAGAGCCCCTTCAAGCGCTCAAACGGGACAGTTCGGGGACAAGAGCCGCCAATCAGCCTTTTTGGCTGCGCAACAGCCCTTCGAGCGCGCTGTCGCCGCCTTCTGGCAGCATGATGCGCACATGGGCGTAGAGATCACCGTGGCCGCCGGCCTTTTCCGGCAGGCCCCTGCCCTTCAGGCGCAGGACCTTGTCCGAACTCGACCAGGCGGGAACGTTGACCGCGAGCTTGCCGGTCGGCGTTTCGACGGCCACCTTGGCGCCAAGCACGGCATCGGCCAGCCCCACCGGCAAATCGGCATGCAGGTCGCGGCCCTCCAGGCGGTAGCGCGGATGCCGGCGGAAGCGGATCTTGACCAACGCGTCGCCGGGCTGGCCCGGCCCTTGCTCGCCCTGCCCCTTCAGCCGGATGGTCTGCCCGTCCTCGACATAGGCCGGCAGCTTGACCGCCACCTTGCGGCCGTCAGGGAACATCGCCGTGACCTTTTCAGCGTTCGCCGCTTCCTCGATGGTAATGTCGAGCGTGACATTGAGGTCGGGGGCGGTTGCCGGCTGGCGGCGGTCACCCATTCCTGCCCCGCTTTGGCCGGGGCCGCGCGAGCCGGAGAAGACGTCGCCAAAAATCTGGCTGAAGATATCGCTGTTGCCATCGAACGGATCGCCGCCAGGGCGTCCGGAGCGGAACTCGAATCGCGAACCGCCGGCTCCCTGCTGCTGGCGGCGAAAACCGCCGAAGGGGTCACCGCCACCGGGGGCGCCCTCGAAGCCCTGGAAACGCGGCTTGCCGTCGGCGTCGATCTCGCCGCGATCGAAAGCGGCGCGGGTCTTCTCGTCGCCGACGATCTCATAGGCCTGATTGGCCGCGGCAAAACGGTCCTTCGCCTTGGGATCATTCGGATTCTGGTCCGGATGATGCTTCTTGGCGAGTTTGCGGTACGCCGATTTTATGTCCTTGGCCGATGCGTTCTTTGCAACGCCCAGCACCTCATAGGGGTCGCGCATGCTTCCTGCCCTGGAGAAAGAGTGAGTCCATAGTCGCCTCTTATATGCGCTCGCATAGGAAGAAATTCCAGTGCTGGACGTTATTTCAGAGGTGGAAGATCAAAGCGCCCTGAAGTCCTGCATACGCCAGCCGCCGGCGCTGGCCAGGCAAAGTTCGCCCGCGAACATGGCAACGCCGTCAAAGCTTTCGCGCGAAGCCTTGAAGCGGCGGCAGGTCTGACCCCCGTCCTTCAATTCCGCCAGTTCGGTGATGGAGCCGCGCGAACCCGTACCGGCATTGGCCCACGGCACGGCTTGACCGCCGAGCTGCTCGATGTCGGCGGAGGACACCGCGTTGCCGATCGTCGTCTGGTCGGAATCGCGGTCCGAATCGGCCGACGCGGCTGGAGCCGAAATGCTGCCGGTCAGGATCGAGCGATCGACCTCGGCTTTTTGCAGGCTGAAGCCGCCCGCGCCACATGCGGCAAGCGGCAAGGCAATCATCACGATCGCGGCTTTGGCGCTGGCTGAAGCAAATAGGCTGCCTTGCCTGCTGTCAAAAGCTTGCGCGATACGCGACAATCGGCAACCTCCCCTGTTTGATGAAAATTTGAGAAAAACTATGAGTGAGACTGAGTTAACAAGCGGTGACTTTACCGAGGCCGCCGAGCCGTTTCGCCTTTTTGCCGCATGGCTGGACGACGCCACCAAAAGCGAAATGAACGACCCCAACGGCGTGGCGTTGGCAACCGTCGATGCCGAGGGCATGCCGGATGTGCGGATGGTGCTGCTCAAGGGGTTCGATGAGAGCGGCTTTGTGTTCTACACGAATTTCGAAAGCGCCAAGGGCCGGGAGATCCTAGGCAGCATGAAGGCGGCGATGTGCTTCCACTGGAAATCGCTGCGCCGCCAGGTGCGCGTGCGCGGGCCGGTGGAGATCGTCAGCGATGCCGAAGCCGACGCCTATTACGCGACACGGCCGCGCGGCAGCCGCATCGGCGCCTGGGCCTCGAAACAGTCGCGGCCGCTTGAAAGCCGGTTCGCGCTGGAAAAGGCGGTGGCCGAATACACGGCCCGCTACGCCATCGGCGAGATTCCGCGCCCAAAACACTGGTCGGGTTTCCGCATCGTGCCGAAGACGATCGAGTTCTGGCACGACAGACCGTTTCGGCTGCATGACCGCGTGGTGTTTTCGCGCAATGCCGGGGGCGGTTGGGAGAAGACGCGGCTTTATCCCTGAGTTTGTAAACTAGCGCCGACATCCTCACTGCGCCTAGCCCGGGCTGGCCAGTGGCGACCGAGGCACGCGGGATAGGTCGGCGCTCCACCCCACCCGACCCTGCGGGCCGACCTCCCCATCTAAGGGAGGCGGGGGCCGAACTATTTTTTTCTGGTCATGAGTGCCGTCAGTGCAGCGCGGGCTTCGTCCGATTTCAGCCGCTCGCGAAAATGCTCGCTTTCCACGTTGATGCGGGCGACGAGGTCCTCGCGAGAGCCGCGCATCAGGTCGCGCGCGATCCTGAGCGCCTGCGGCGGCTTGGCGGCGATCTGGCCGGCGGCCGCCAGAACCGACGCCTCCAGCGCTCCTTCCTCGACCACTTCGTAGATCAGGCCAGCGGCCTTGGCGCGTTCGGCCGAGAAGCCTTCGCCAAGGCCGAGCAGCGCGAACGCGCCCTGCTGGCCCAGGATGCGCGGCGCCAGCAGGCTCGATCCCGCTTCGGGCACAAGGCCGAGGTCGACGAAGGGTGTCCTGAACACGGTGCGCGGCGTGGCGAAGGTCAGGTCGCAGTGCAAATTGAGCGTGGTGCCGATGCCGACCGCGATGCCGTCGACACCGGAGACGATGGGTTTTGCGACCCTGGCCAGCGCCATCAGGAAATCCCAGACTTCCGTGCCGCCTTCGCCGCCAGTGGCGACGACCATGAAATCGGCGAGGTCGTTGCCGGAGGAGAAGGCACCGGGCACGCCGAGAAAGACATGGACGCGAATTGCCGGATCCGCATCCCCTTCGGCCAAGGTTTGCGACATCTTGGCGTACATGGCGCGCGTCAGCGCGTTCTTCTTGTCCGGGCGGTTTATGCGGATGATCTGGATGGCGCCCTGGCACTCGACGAGGATATGGTCTGTCACGGTTCTTTCCTTGTGAACGTCAGGCGGAAATCAATGTCTTGCCGGCAGCGGCGAGGCTTGCGGCGCCGTCGACAACGCGCTCCTTCAAGGCACTTGTCTCGCCGAGCAGGTTTTCGGCGAAAAAGCGGCAAAGGGCGACGCGGCCGTGATCGGCAACGGCGCCCCGCGCCAAGTAGGCGCCGCCGGCTGCAAGCGAGACCAGCCGGAGATAGGGTGTCGCGCCGGCAAGCGCCTCGCCAGTCCGGCCATCGGCCGACAGTTTTTGCAGGAAACGTGTCGCTTGCGTCAGATCGTCGAGCCCGCGGTCGAGAGCATCGGCCGTATGGCCAAACCCTTCGAGATTTGATGTCCGCACGGCGCTGGCGACAGCGGCAAGCTCGGCGATGAAGCCGTGCACATGCTCGCCGCCGCCGAGCGGCAGTTTTCGGGTCACCAGATCGATCGCCTGGATGCCGTTGGTGCCCTCGTAGATCGGCGCGATGCGGGCGTCGCGATAGAGTGCCGCAGCCCCCGTCTCCTCGATGAAACCCATGCCGCCATGGACCTGGACGCCAAGCGAGGCGACCTCGACGCCGATATCGGTCGAAAAAGCCTTGGCAAGCGGCGTCAACAGGTTGGCCCGGTCGCGCCAATGCGCCGCCTGGTCACCAGACGATACGCGCGCCAGGTCGATGGCATGGGCACAGGAATAGCTGATCGCCCGCGCGATCTGCGTCAGCGCCTTCATGGTCAGGAGATTGCGCTGCACGTCGGGGTGATGGACGATCGGCGCCATGCCGGCGCCGGCGTAATCCGCCGCCTTGCCCTGGCGGCGCTCATTGGCATAGGCGATCGCCTTCTGGGTCGCGGCTTCCGCGACCGCCACGCCCTGCATCCCGACGGCGAGGCGGGCATTGTTCATCATGGTGAACATGCAGGCCAGCCCCTTGTTCTCCTCGCCGATCAGCCATCCGATGGCGCCGGGCTTGGCGCCCTGAAAACCGTCGCCATAGATCATGGTGCAGGTCGGCGAGGCATGGATGCCGAGCTTGTGCTCGAGGCCCGAACAGAAGACGTCGTTGCGTGCGCCAGGCGAGCCGTCCGCGCCGACCAGGAATTTCGGCACCAGGAAGAGCGAGATGCCGCGCGTGCCCGCAGGCGCGTCAGGCAGCCGCGCCAGTACCAGATGGACGATATTGTCGGTGAGATCATGCTCGCCATAGGTGATGAATATCTTCTGGCCGAAGATGCGGTAGGTGCCGTCGCGGGCCGGTTCGGCGCGCGTGCGCAAGGCAGCGAGGTCCGAGCCGGCCTGCGGCTCAGTCAGGTTCATCGTGCCCATCCACTCGCCGGAGACGAGCTTTGCGAGATACTTGGCCTTGAGCTCTTCCGAAGCGTGCTTGTCGAGCGCCTCGACCGCACCCATGGTCAGCGTCGGGCCAATGCCGAAGGCCATGGCGGCGGAATTCCACATTTCGAGCGCGGCGACGCCGAGCATGGTCGGAAGCGCCTGCCCGCCATATCCTTCCGGGCCGGAGAGCGCGTTCCAGCCGCCGTCGATCCAGCGGCGATAAAGTTCCTTCCAGCCCGGCGGCATGGTCACTGCCGCGTCCTTCAGCACCGCGCCATGCTCGTCGCCAATCTTGTAGAGCGGCGCGACCTCTTCGGTGGCGAAGCGGCCGGCCTCGCTAAGAACGGCGTCGACGAGATCCTCGCCGAGATCGCCGAACGTGCCGTCATCGAGGGCAGGCTTCAGGCCGGCCACATGCTTGAGGGTGAACGCGATGTCCTCGACCGGTGCCAGATACATGCCGCTCGCTCCTCCTGATGCATCGGCCAGGCTGATCCTAGGACCTGAGTGGGACCTGCTTGCCACACACCGTATTTCGCCTTTGGGCGATCGCCCATCTTCTTTTTACGTAAACGTCAAATTTTGTCACGCTGATTTTGCAATCGCGCCGGCTCGTATTAAATGCGATGGACGCCGGGTCAAAATCGACCGGCAACAGACCAGAACCAGCCGACTGGAAACCAACTCATGCTTGCCAGACCTGACGCCTACCGTTGTATCGAGTGCGGCCTGCCCTACCGGGCGGCGGGGTTCTCATATCATCACGGTGAATTGGAAAACGGCGCCGCCTATTGGTCGGATCGCGGTATATTGTGCTCGCCGAAATGCTCGATCGCCCATCATCGCAAACGCGCGGCCGAAGGCACGCTGCCGCAACAGCCCGCGCCGGATCCGTTTGAAGTTCAGCCATTCGGCCGCGCTGACCGTCGCACTTGATATGTATTCCCGTACATACCGTGCTAGAGGTGATCGAAATGACAAACCAACTGACCCGTACCTCCCGTCTCGAAGCTCGGATATCCCCGGATATGCTGAGTGTGATGAAACGTGCCGCCGAAATCCAGGGCCGCAGCGTCAGCGACTTCGTGGTCTCCGCAGCGCAGGAAGCTGCACAACGCACCATTGAGGAGATCGCTATCATCCGCCTGTCCATCGAGGATCAGCTCGCTCTGGTAGAGGCCATTCTCAATCCGCCCGAACCTAATGAAGCGCTGCGCAAAGCCGCCGACGCCTACAAGCGAGTTGTCGTCGAATCCCGGTGAGTCTAGGCTTGATCATCGAGCCGCTGGGCGGATCGTATGATCGTAAGACATTCAGCTGTGGCGTGCTGGCACTCGGCCAATATCTACACGAGTTGGCAAGCCAGGACGTCAAACGCCGAGTTAGCAACTGCTTTGTCGCCGCGGACCGTGATGTCGATCTCATTGCCGGATACTACACTCTTGCAGCGTCAAATGTGCCCATCACTTCTCTGCCGGAAGACCTGACAAGACGCCTACCGCGTTACCCGGTCCTGCCCGCCATATTGATCGGAAGGTTGGCAGTTGATACCCGATATCAGGGAAAAAGAGTAGGATCGATACTGATCGTGGATGCACTTCGGCGCTGCGCCCAAGCTGCTCCTGCTTCCTTCGCACTGATCGTCGACGCAAAGGACGACATGGCCGCCGCCTTCTATTGCAAATATGGTTTCAGGCCATTTCAAGACCGGCGGTTGTCGCTGTTCCTATCAGTAGCGACGGCGTTGAAGCTGTTCGGCTGACGGACCGCATTGCCTTGAAAGCGAATCCTTAACCATAGCGGTCCAGGATTTGCCTTTGATCAACGGGGATTCCTGTTTGAAGAGAACGGCGCATCTTCTTCGCCGCCCAGCGATCGCTCTCGCGGCGATGATGGCGCTGACACCGGCGGCAAGGGCCTCGGATTTCTCCGAGCCGTGGAAAAGTGCCGACCGGGCGCTTGTCGTCGATGCCTACGAATACAATTCCATCGACTGGGCGCAGCTTGCCACGGACAAGCGCGTCGTCGGCTTCATCAACAAAGCCTCCGACGGCATGTCGCCGCCCTATTCCTGCTCCGGAGACGATACCGAGGTCAAACTCTGCAAGGCACTGTGGAAACGCCATGCGGTGACGCGCGAACTGTTCCAGACGCGCAAGGTGGTCGCCAAGGCGCTCGGCCTGAAATGGGGCGCCTATCACCTCGCCCGCCCCGGCAATCCAGTCGAGCAGGCCAATAATTTCCTTGATTTCGCTGATCCCGCGCCGGACGACCTCATGGCCCTCGACATCGAAGGCATCGATCCCGCGCAATGGATGTCGCTCGACGACGCCGAGGCGTTCGTGCGCCAGGTGCATCGGCGCATCGGCCGCTTCCCGGTACTCTACACCAATGGCAAGACCGCCCAGTATATCGCCGACAACAGCTACAAATACCGGCTGCTGTCGCGGCTGCCGCTCTGGTATGCCCGCTACAAGCCTGACATCGACGTGCATTTTCCCATCGGCAACTGGCAAGGCTATGCGCTCTGGCAGTTTTCGGCCCAGGCCAATTGCGGCCGCTTCCGTTGCCCCTACAGGGTAGCCGGGACGCCGGACGACATCGACGTCAACGTCGCGCCGACAAATGCCGCCACGCTGCGCCAGCAATGGCCGTTCGGCGGGCTGATCGACGTGCCGGCGGATTATCTCGCCAGCGTACCGGTGCCGCTCTCGCGCGAAGCCGCTTTGGCCGGCAAGACCACTCTCATCTACGCCGATGTGGCGACGCCACCGAGTTTCGGGGAAATGGTCGCGGTGCTTGGTTCGCGCTGGTCGAAATTCCGCGACGGGTTCCGCATGCCTGTCGTGAAGACGGTGCCGCGGCGGCCGATCTTCGGCATCGTCCAATATGTCTCCTGGAAGCGCACCGGGCAGCGTACCCCCGCGCAACTCGACGCCGCCTTCGCTGCGGCGGCGGACCCGGTGAGCACCGCTTCTACCGAACCCGACCGCGGCAAACGCTGAATTTGTGCGACCGGATGCTTGCGGTCAGCTTGCTCCTGCCGCTTCGCGCGCCACGGCCTGCCAGCCAATGTCGCGGCGGCAGAAGCCCTGCGGCCAGTCGATACGGTCGAGCGCGGCATAGGCCTTCTCCTGCGCCTCGCCGACAGTCGCGCCGACCGCGGTGACGTTCAAGACGCGACCGCCATTGGCGACCAGCGCACCGCCATTGATGGCGGTGCCGGCATGGAAAATCTGGGCGCCTTCGCTGGCAGCCTCATCGAGCCCGCGAATGACCGAGCCTTTTTCGGGCGTGCCGGGATAGCCTCTCGCGGCCATGACGACGGTCAGTGCCGCCTCGTCGCTCCAGCGCGCCGACATGTGCGCGAGTTGGCCATCGACGGCGGCATTGAGCAGCACCAGCAGGTCGTCCTTCAGCCGCATCATCAGCACCTGGCATTCGGGGTCGCCGAAGCGGGTGTTGTATTCGATCAGCTTCGGCCCTTTGTCCGTAATCATCAGCCCGGCGAAGAGAATGCCGGCGAACGGTGCACCTGTTGCAGCCATGCCGCGCATGGTCGGTTCGACGATCTCGCGCATGGTGCGCTCCACCATCTGGGGCGTCATCACCGGGGCCGGCGAATAGGCGCCCATGCCGCCTGTGTTGGGGCCGACATCGCCATCGCCGACGCGCTTGTGATCCTGCGCGGTGCCGAAGGGCAGTGCTGTAGTGCCGTCGCACAGGCAGAAGAAGCTGGCCTCCTCGCCGGTCAGAAACTCCTCGACCACGACTTCCGCACCGGCGGTGCCGAAAGAACCGTCGAAACAGGCGTCGAGCGCGGCCAGCGCCTCATCCATCGTCATTGCGACAGTGACGCCCTTGCCCGCGGCAAGGCCGTCGGCCTTGATGACGATCGGCGTGCCCATCTTCTCGACATAGGCCTTGGCCGATGCCAGGTCCGCGAAACGGCCATAGGCGGCGGTGGGGATATCGTATCTGGCGCAAAGATCCTTGGTGAAGCCCTTCGATCCTTCGAGCCGCGCCGCCGCTCGCGACGGGCCAAAGACGCGGATGCCCCAGCCACGCAGATCGTCTGATATGCCGGCCACCAGCGGCCCTTCCGGCCCGACCACGACGAGGCCGATTTCTCTGTCCTTGCAGAAGGCGGCGATAGCGGAATGATCGGCGATGTCGAGCTTGACCAGCTCTGCCTCGCGGCCGATGCCAGGATTGCCGGGCGCGGCATAGAGCTTGGTGAGCAACGGCGACGCGGCGATCTTCCAGGCGAGCGCATGTTCGCGGCCGCCGGAGCCGAGAAGAAGAACGTTCATGGCCACCTCTTGATGCCTGTAATCTTCCAAAGAACCCGCTATTGCTCTCTGGACGACGGGTCAAGGCATCCGGGCGCTTTGATCGGAATTGCGCACGGGAACGTTACCCCTGCCCGAAAATCGGCGGCGGAGACCGTCGCCGATTTTCTGGAAAGCGCTTCAGCTCTGGAAAACGATCGGGAACCAGTCCTCGCGCAGCTTCTGCCCCGGCTGCATGCCATGGCCATGATAGGGCGGCGAGGTGCGCCCCGGCCGTTCGACATAGTGGGCGTCGTCGCCGACCCAGCGCAGCGAAAGCGCCCGCCGCCGCGCCGCAGTGAGGTTGCCGCGTGCGCCATGCGCTGTCCTGAAATCGAACAGGATAGCATCGCCCGGCTCCATTTCCCATTCAAGCACCTCCAGCGAGGAGTCCGTGTCTGGATCCGGCACCGGCAGGTAGTCACCCTCGTCGCCATAGAAATTGCTGTCGTCGAGCCAGCGCACCGGCAGGATCATCTTGTCCCATTTGTGCGACCCGGCAATCAGCCGCAGCGTTGCCTCCTTTACAGGGTCGATAGGGATCCAGAAGCTCACTGTCTGCCGGCCGTCGACAAAATAATAGGGGATGTCCTGATGCCAGGGCGTCGGCTTCTGCGTGCCCGGTTCCTTGACCAGGACATGATCGTGGAAGAACTGCGCCGTGCGCGACCGCATCACCGCGGCCGCCAGTTCGGCCGCCGGCGATTCGCGCACCAGCTTGACGAATTCGGGAATGCGTTCCCAGTTGCAGTAGTCGTCGAAGAAGCTGCCTCGCCCATTGGCGACATCCGACGCGGTGGCGCTGCGGTTTTGCATGTTCCGCTCGATGCCGGCGGCAATCGTATCTACCCAGTCCTTGAAAGCGCCGCGGATGCAGACGGCGCCGTCGCGCTGGTAATCCTCAATCGACTTCGCATCGATCAAGCCTGTGTCGATCGCGCGAGGTGCGGTCTGGAAAGCCATGGCGTTCTCCTTTCAGGGATCGATGCCACTATCGCAAGCCACATTCATTCAGTAAAATAATAACTTCTCATCCGTCATATAGGGTTACTCTATGAGCTTGACCCTCACGCAATTGCGCTACCTGGTTGCCGTCGCTCGCCACGGCAGCGTTACCGGCGCGGCCAGGTCGCTGAACGTCTCACAGCCGTCCATTTCGGTGGCGATCGACGCGGTCGAACAGGATTTCGGCCAGAAACTCTTCGTGCGCCAGCGCGGAAGCGGCGTTTCGCTGACATCCTTCGGCCGCGCCGTGGTGACCAAGGCGAAACAGGTCCTTGCCGAGACGGACGAGCTCATCGGTCTCGGCTCGCGCAAGTCGGCGCTCGGGGGCGAACTGGTGCTCGGATGCTTCGAAGATCTGGCGCCTTATTTCGCGCCGGCCCTGATCCGCGCCTTCTCGGAACGCCATCCTGAGGTTGCAGTGATCGTGCGCGACGAGACCTTCGAGACGCTCGGGCGGCGCCTCGGCGATGCCGCCGTCGACCTCGGGCTCACCTATGATCTTGGGCTGCCTTCGCATTTCGCCCGCATCCTGCTGCATGAGCTCAGGCCGCACGCGCTTTTGCCGGCTGGACACGCGCTGGCGGATCGTCCCGATGTCAGCCTGGCCGATCTGGCCGCCTATCCGCTGATCACGACGGACCAGCCGCATAGCTGGCAGCACATGCTGGACCTGTTCCGCAGCCGTGGCCTGTCGCCGGTCGCCGACAGGCAGACAAGCTCGTTCGAACTCCAGCGCAGCATGGTGGCCAACGGCTTCGGCGTCGCCGTCAGCTACACGAGGCCGCATGGCGACCGCAGCTATGACGGCTTGCCTCTCGTCTGCAAACCGCTTTCCGATCCGCTGCCCATGCAGCGCATCATCCTCACCCATGACACGCATCAGCGCCTGCCCAATGCCGTGCTGGCCTTCATCGACGTGGCAAAGGGCTGGTTCTCCACCCGCGACATCTTCGCCTCCTGAAGCGCTGACGAATGCCACTGCCCTGCTCGCCGCTTGACGGTTTGCGCGGCTGCTGCCACTCCATCGTCATGGAAACGGTTCAGTCGAAAGCAGCCCAGGGCCGCGTCGCCGACGCGCCGAACGGCCATTGGGTCTACCGCGTGCTGCCGCGGCCGATATGGCCCTACGCACAGCTTGCCCGATGGGACCGGCCGATCGGCTGGCAGTTGCTTTTGTGGCCGTGCTGGTGGTCCGCGGCTCTCGCGGCCAGCGCCTACCCGCGCCCGGGCGATCCGCTGCTTTCACTGCTGCCGGCGCCCTTGTATCTCGTGCTGTTCCTGGCCGGCGCCATCGCCATGCGCGGCGCCGGCTGCACCTACAACGACTTGGCTGACGAAGACATCGACAATCAGGTCGAGCGCACGCGCTCGCGGCCGCTTCCGTCGGGCAAGGTCACGCGGCGTGGGGCGTGGCTGTTTGTCATCCTGCAGGCACTGGTCGGACTTGCCGTGCTCTTGCAGTTCAACAGCTTCGCCGTCCTGCTCGGCGTCTGCTCGCTGGCCATCGTCGCCATCTATCCATTCATGAAGCGGATCACCAACTGGCCGCAACTGGTTCTCGGCCTTGCCTTTTCCTGGGGCGCGCTGATGGGATGGGCGGTTGAGTTCGGCGACCTCGACGGGCCGGCCGTCATGCTCTATCTCGGCTCGATCCTGTGGGTGATCGGCTACGACACGATCTATGCGCACCAGGACAAGGAAGACGACGCCGTCGTCGGCGTACGCTCGACCGCGCGCCTGTTCGGCGACAATACCAAGTCGTGGCTGGCCGGGCTTTACGGCGGCGCGCTTGTCTGCTTCGCCATCGCCTTCGCGTCAGCGCAGGCCCCTGTCGTGGCTCTGGCCGGACTTATCGCCGCCGGCGCCCACATGGCGCGGCAGATCCTGGTGCTGGATATCGACAATCCGGATCAATGCCTGCGGCTGTTCAGGTCGAACAACCAGGTCGGCTGGCTGATCTTCCTCGGCCTCATCGGCGGCGCGCTGTGGGTGGCGCTGAAGCCACTGGTGTAGTTTTCTTTTCCTTCTCCCCGTTTACGGAGAGAAGGTGGCGCTAGCCGGCGCCAGCCTTCCAGACAGAATTTCAGCCTATTCGCGCGCGATGATCTCCTCGCCGCCGATCACCAGCCTGAGACCGAGGTCACCCGCCCTGCGGCGGGCGAGGAAGCGCGGGCGGCGCATGGTCGAAACGCGGCCCTTGCGGCGGTCCTGCGGCGGCAGCGTCTTGATGGCGGCGCCGAGCGATTCCTCCAGCGTGCGGGCGATGCCGTCCGATTCGATCAACAGCATCGGCAGGCGATAGGCGTCGGCCCAGGCGCGCCAGTCGGCGGCGACGTCGTCGAGATCGTCGGCCACCAGCAGCGGCACCGACAGCATCGGATCATTGTGCAGGAGTTCCAAAGTCACCGTGACGTTACCTTCCGGGTCCTCCATCGCGCGGGCGGCAACGCCGCGGAACGCATTGGCGGGCAGAGCGATGATCGCCGGTACGCCGCTCATCTCGAGCAGGCGGCGGATCACGGCGCCACGGTGGTCGATGGTGAAGGTCACGTCGCCATAGTCGTCGCGCGTGGCGTAGCTTACCACCTGCGGCAGGCGGAATGGGTCGAGGCGCATGTTGCGTCCCGCCCAGACTGGCTTCAGTCCAGTGTTCATTGAATGCCTTCCTGTTTCTCCTGAGAGCCGGTGTCCGGTTCTCTCCGGGCCAGTTTTCCCGGCCTCGTTATGGGGAAACAGTAGCGCGGCCTCCTTACCGCCGCGCTTAAGAAAGTCGGTTAAATTTTGCTGATCACGGGGATGGTTATCGGAATGCGACCGAGCGCTTGAATCCGAAAGGATCAGATAACCTTACCAGGATTCATGATGCCGGCCGGGTCGAAGGCCTGCTTGACCCTGCGCATCAGGTCGATCGCCATCGGCGGGGCGGTGGCGATCAGTTCGTCCCGCTTCAACTGGCCGATGCCGTGCTCGGCCGAGATCGAGCCGTGGAAGGAGCGCACGACGTCGTGCACGGCCTTGTTCATGGGGTGGTAGAGATCGAGAAACGCCTGGTCGTCGCCGTCGATGGGCCGCGAGATGTTATAGTGGAGATTGCCGTCGCCCATATGGCCGAAGCAGACCACGCGCGCTCCGGGGCTGACCGAAGCCACCGCGCCGGCGGCCTCTTCGATGAAACGTGGGATCGATGCCACCGGGACCGAAATGTCATGCTTGATCGAGGCGCCCTCGGGCTTCTGCGCGTCGGGCAGCACCTCGCGAAAATTCCAGAAGGCATCGCCTTGCGCAAGGCTGGCCGCGATCACCGCATCGCCGACGATTTCCTGTTCCAGCCCGGCCCCGAGCACGTCCTCGATCAAGGCCCTGGCATCTTCTGGTGAACGGCCGGACGAGATCTGCATCAGCACATACCACGGCCAATCCTGCGCCAGCGGCCGCACCACGCCCTGGGCATGCGCCAGCGTGAAATCGTAGGGCCGCTTGCCGATCAGTTCGAAGGCGGTGAGCGCGGCGCCGGCGCGGTCCGTCGCCAGGCTGAACAGCGACAGCGCCGCCTCGGCCGACGGCAGGCCGACGAACGCGACCTCGCGACCTTTCGGCTTCGGGAACAGTTTCAGCACGGCGGCGGTGATGATGCCGAGCGTGCCTTCGGCGCCGACGAACAGGTTCTTGAGGTCGTAGCCGGTATTGTCCTTCTTCAGCTTGCGCAGATCGTCGAACACTTCGCCGGTCGGCAACACCACCTCGACGCCGAGGCAGAGCTCGCGTGCATTGCCATAGGCCAGCACGCCGGTGCCGCCGGCATTGGAGGAAAGATTGCCGCCGATCTGGCAGGAGCCCTGCGCGGCCAGCGACAGCGGAAACAGCCGGTCTGCGGCATCGGCCGCTTCCTGCAACGTCTGCAAGATGACGCCGGCCTCCGCCGTCACGGTGTTGGACAAGACATCGATCTCGCGGATGCGGTTCAGCCGCGACAGGGACAGCACGATCTCGCGGCCGGAGTTGTCCGGCACCTGGGCGCCGACCAGCCCGGTATTGCCGCTTTGCGGCACGACCGGCGTTGCCGTCTCGGTCGCCAGCCGCATGATCCGGCTGACCTCCTCCACACTGCCTGGCCGCAGCACAAGCGATGTCGCGCCATGCCACAGCCCGCGCCGTTCGGTGATGTAGGGTGCTATATCGCGCTGGTCGCGCAGCGCGTATTTCTCACCGACGATCGCCGCGAAGCGGTCGATGAGAGCGGTGTCGGGAATCTCGGCGATGTCGGTCATGTGCGCGAAACTATGTTGGCGGCAAGCTATTGTCACGCGGCGCGGCGGCCCGCGAAAGCCGATCGTTGATCGCTTCGCCGAGCCCGTCGAAGGGAACGGGTTCCACGGCGATGGTCCGCGCGCCGCTGCGATCGAGTTGCTGCATGTAGGCGAAAAGATTGCTCGCCGCTTCGCGCAGGTCGCCAGCCTCGGACAGATTGAGGCAGGCGGCCGCGTTTTGCCAGCCTTCGGCGCGACGTTTGCCGAAGGCCAGCAGCGCCTCGCCTTCGCCGACGGTCCCGGCGTTGAGCCGCACCGCGGCGTCAGGCGCATAGTGCGAGGCAAGCATGCCCGGCGCCTCGACACCGGCGTCGGCGCCGCGCAACAACTCCATGCCGACGACCGCCTCGATTTCCTGGGCGGCAATCCCGCCGGGCCTCAGCAGACGCAATTTTCCCTCTTCGGCCTTGACGATGGTCGATTCCAGCCCGACCGGCGTCGCCCCGCCATCGACGACCAGCTTTATGCGTGCGCCGAGATCAGCCGCCACGGCTTGCGCCGTCGTCGCGCTGATCCTGCCGGAGGAATTGGCGCTGGGGGCCGCAAGCGGCCGGCCGAGCCTTGCAATCAGGTCGCCGCCAAAGCCCCTCGGCATGCGCAAGGCGATCGTGTCGAGCCCGGCGGTGACCAAAGGATGGGTGCCGTTGCCGGGCCGCTGCGGCAGCACCAGCGTCAAAGGACCTGGCCAGAACGCAAGCGCCAATTTCCTCGACAGCGGATCGAACACAGCGATGCGCTCGGCCATCTCCATATCGGCGATATGGGCGATCAGAGGGTTGAAGCGCGGCCGCCCCTTGGCCTCGAAGATGCGCGCCACGCCGATGCCGTTGGTGGCGTCGCCGGCGAGCCCATAGACGGTCTCGGTCGGAATGGCGACCACCTCGCCGCTTTCAAGCAGCGCCAATGCCCGTTCCATCGCCTCGCCGACGGCAAGAATTTCAGCCACTCTGGTCACCTCACGAATGCCGGCTGCGTAGTACGATGGCGTCCAAGGGGCAAGCCCGGCCCTTGGCGATTTAACAATCCCTAAAATGCTACGGTTCCGCGAAAGCCGGCATCAATTCCGACCCGCTATCGTGGGGCTTCCGGGTAATGGGGAGCTTTCATCGTGTCTGTGCGTATTTGGGGAACGCTGGGTGTCACTCTGGCGGCGATGGCCGGCGGGGCCCAGGCCTCGTCACTGGTCTTTCCCGGAGCGCCGTCCGCAACGCCGTCCATTGTCACGCTGGAGGCAGCCGACGCTGCCCAGGCAGGCGATACGCGGTCGGTCACCGCACTCGGCGACCCTGACGTCACCTATGAAAAGGTGGCGGCGATCCCGAACGCGCCTGAGGCGCGGCACGGCTTCCTGCAAAACCCGATGATCATTCGCGGCGGTATCGTCGGCAGCGCCTTCTCGACGCCCACGCAGGCCAAGGTGCCGGCCACTGCCCCTGCAACCGCCACCGCTTCGACGGCACCGGCGGCGAATGGGCAGAAGACCCCGGCGACATCACCGGCAGCCGCGCCGGCGGCGGCAGCGCAGCAGCCCGTCCCTGGAGTCGGCAAGCTCAAGTAGCGGCTGTCTTGACGTCGGTCCGGCGTCCGGCACCATTGCCGGACAGGCCGCTTTTGCGCCGTGGACGAGTGTCGCCGCCTGAAGTCTCTAGCCCGCGATCTTGGAGAAATCCGCAACCTGGTCGGTGGCCGCGCGGATGCGGGCGAGCAGCGCCAATCGATTGGCGCGCACGGCCTGATCCTCATCATTCACGAGAACGCGTTCAAAGAATGAATCAACCGGTTCGCGCAAAACGCTAAGCGCCAGCATGGCGGCGGAAAAGTCTTCGTTTTGAATCGCTTCGCCGGCTTGCTTCTCGGCCTGATTCACCGCCGCGAACAGCGATTTCTCGGCATCCTCGCGGAACAGCGCGGGCTCGACGGTTTCGGCGATCGCCGTTTTCTTCTTCTCCTCGGCAGCCAAAATATTGGCCGCGCGCTTGGTGCCGGCAAGCAGGTTCTTGCCGTTCTCGGTGTCGAGGAAAGTGCCGAGCGCCTCGACGCGGCGTACGATCTGCAGCAGGTCATCCGACTGCGGCGTGATGACAGCGTCGATCAGGTCGTGGCGAGCGCCCTGATCGCGCAGGTAGACTTTCAGGCGGTCGTGGAAGAAGGCGAGGAGGTCTCGGACCTGATCCGTACTGCCAACCGTGTAATTCATGGAGGCGCTGCCGAAGATCGTCGTCAGCCCCAGTCGAATGCGGTTCTCGACCAAAATCCTCACCACGCCGAGCGCAGCGCGGCGCAGCGCGTAAGGATCCTTCGAGCCGGTCGGTTTTTCATCGATGGCCCAGAAGCCGACAAGCGTATCCAGCTTGTCGGCGAGCGCGACGGCGATCGACACCGGATCGCTCGGCACGTAATCGGACGGCCCCTGCGGTTTGTAGTGCTCTTCGATGGCTGCCGCCACGGACGGATGCTCGCCCTGGAGCAACGCGTATTTGCGGCCCATGGCGCCCTGCAATTCGGGAAACTCGCCGACCACTTCGGTGGTCAGATCGGCCTTGGCGAGAACCGCGGCGCGAGCGGCGAGCGCGGGATCGGCGCCGACGAGCGGCGCCAGTTCCTCCGCCAATCGCCTGATCCGCTCCACGCGCGCGCCCTGCGTGCCAAGCTTGGCATGGAAGGTCACATTGAGGTGGTCGAGGCGCGCGATGCGCTGGTCGAGAGGCTTCTTCAGGTCAAGCCCGAACTTTCTCGCCGACGCCTCGAGCTCGGCGAGATCGGGCAGATCGCCCTGGTCGGTCGTCCAGAAATAGAGCGCGTCGGAGAGGCGCGCGCGCACCACCTTGCCGTTGCCCTGGGCGATCTCCTTGCCGCCGTCGCTCGCCTCGATGTTGGCGGTGAGGATGAAGCGGTTGGAAAGTTCGCTGATCTCCCCCCTTGAGGGGGAGATGCCCGGCAGGGCAGAGGGGGTCGTCTCATGTGGAGCGCCGGCGTCCTCTGTGTGCGAAAGGGAGTCGCGTCCCGTCGTGCCGACCCCCTCTGTCGGCTTCGCCGACATCTCCCCCTCGAGGGGGGAGATTGGGCGCGATGTCACAAAGCACTTCTGGTTGGCGCGGATGGTCAGGCGGATCACCTCGGCCGGAATGGCCAGGAAAGCGTCTTCGAACGCGCCCATCAGCACGACAGGCCATTCCACCAGCCCGGACACCTCTTCCAGAAGCCCCTCGTCCTCGACCAGATCCAGCCCGTTGGCGAAAGCGAGGTTGCGGGCATCGGCAAGGATGATCTCCTTGCGCCGGTCGGCGTCGAGCACGACCTTGGCCGCTTCCAGCTTGCTTACATAATCGTCGAAGCGGCGCACGGTGATTTCGCCGGGCGCGTGAAAGCGGTGGCCGTAAGTGACATTGCCCGAACGGATGCCGTCGATCTCGAAATCGACCACGACCGGCTCCTCGGTTTCCGGACCGAAGGTGCACAGGATCGATTGCAGCGGCCGCACCCAGCGCAGCGAGCCGGGCTTGGCCGAGGCCGGCCCCCAACGCATCGATTTCGGCCACGGGAAATTGCGGATGATGTCAGGCACCAGTCCGGCGATGATCTCTTCCGCCGCCCTGCCCGGCTTCGAGACATGGGCGACGTAGAAATCGCCTTTCTTCGGGTCGGAATGGACGTGTGCCTCGGCGACCGAGGAAAGCCCGGCCTTGCGCAGGAAGCCCTGGACCGCCTGTTCCGGCGCCGTCGTCGACGGCCCCTTGATCTCCTCGCGGATATCCTTCGAGCGCGCGGTCAGGCCCCTGATGTCGAGCGCCAGTCGCCGCGGTGTCCAGTACTCGCGCGCCGCCTCGTAGGTCAGCCCTGCCTCGACCAGGCCGTCGGTCAGCATCTTCCTCAGATCGCCCGCCGCCTTGCGCTGCATGCGGGCCGGGATTTCCTCGGAGCGAAGTTCGAGCAAAAGATCCGGCATCAGAGTGTCTCCGCCCGCATGCCATTTTCCTGTTCGCGCGTCCTCGCGCCTCCGGCGCTGCGGGCGCGCGGCTGGGCCGGGATTTCCTCGGAGCGAAGTTCTAGAAGCAGGTCAGGCATGGATAGCTCCTCACCCTCCCCTCGATGGGGAGGGTCGGCGCGTCAGCGCCGGGGTGGGGTGGCGGCGTCTCAATCTCAAGCGCCTTCGGCGTCTGACGGGCGAAGGTCTGATTTTCGTTCTTCCACCGCCGCATAGATCGTATCGAGCACGGAATCCAGTTCGTTTTTGATTTCGTGGTTCCAGAAGCGGATGACACGATAGCCCTGACTTTCGAACCATTTTGTCCGAATTTCGTCGTGTCGTTGCTGACGATCGAAACTGTGGTGAGCGCCGTCCACCTCGATGATCAGCTTCAGGCGGTGCGAGATGAAATCAGGGAAGTAAATACCGACCGACGCCTGCTTGCGAAATGAGTGCCTTTCCACCGGGATGCGCCATAGGTGCCGCCACAAGATGCGTTCTTCGTCGGTCATCGCCGCACGAAGCCGTTGCGCCGACCGCAGTTTGAACCGATCGAGTTTCGGCATGAGAAGTCGCGCTGTCACCCCCACCCGCCGCTTCGCGGCGACCTCCCCCATCCAGGGGGAGGTAAAGAGGCCATAGCAACTCGGCTGGCCGCTGTCACCCTTTCCAGAAATTTTGGGCGTCCTGTCGGGACGGGATGATCCCACCCGTCCTTGGATCAAAGATTTCCATGAACCGAACGCAGCGCTGAAGCGACCCACGCTCAGGCAGAGAGCTATTGGCTGAACGACCATGAAAACGGTATCCAGACTTTTGCAAATCCTGGCGCTCAGCGCCTGCTTCACCGCTCAGGCCCATGGCGCCTTCTCGATGCCGGGCGTGCGCCAAGCATTGCGCATTATAGCCGGCCCGAGCGGCCAGATTCTATCGCCGATCAACGTTTCCCTCGAATTGATGAGGGAGGGTGCCTGAACTCACGCCGCCAACCCACCTGCCTGCGTCTTCAGGAACGCCTCGCCGCAGGCTTTCGCCAGATTGCGCACCCGCAGGATGTAGCTCTGCCGTTCGGTGACCGAAATTACGCCACGCGCGTCGAGCAGGTTGAAGACATGGCTGGCCTTGATGCACTGGTCATAGGCGGGAAAGACCATGCGATGCATCGGCAGATTGTCGTTCGATGCCGGCGCGCCGGCGTCGAGCAACGCCTTGCACTCGGCCTCGGCGTCCTCGAAATGCCTGAGCAGCATCGCCGTGTTGGCGTACTCGAAATTGTGGCGCGAATATTCCTGTTCGGCCTGCAGGAAGACATCGCCATATGTCACCTTGTCGGCGCCTTCGCGGCCGTTGAAGTTGAGGTCGTAGACATTGTCCACGCCCTGCACATACATGGCCAACCGCTCCAACCCGTAGGTCAGCTCGCCAGCCACCGGTGCGCATTCGATGCCGCAGACCTGCTGGAAATAGGTGAACTGCGAAACCTCCATGCCATCGCACCAGCATTCCCAGCCCAAGCCCCAGGCGCCCAGAGTCGGGCTTTCCCAGTCGTCCTCGACGAAACGGATGTCATGCAGCAGCGGGTCGACGCCGATCGCCGCCAGCGAGCCGAGATAGAGTTCCTGCAGGTTCGGCGGGTTTGGCTTCAGGATCACCTGATACTGATAATAGTGCTGCAGCCGGTTGGGGTTCTCGCCGTAGCGGCCGTCCTTGGGACGGCGCGAAGGCTGGACGTAGGCGGCGTTCCAGCGCCTCGGTCCAAGCGCCCGCAGCGTCGTGGCCGGATGGAAGGTGCCGGCACCGACCTCCATGTCGTAGGGCTGGAGGATCACGCAGCCATAGTCCGCCCAGTAATTGTGCAGAGTCAGGATCAGCCCCTGAAAGGAGCGGCTGGGATGCATATGGGCGGGGATTTCAATCGTCACGGTGGCCTCGGCTGCAAGGGCTGACTTGCGGCCCCGTCCTAGAGACACGGCGGCGAAGCGTCAAGCAAGGCGCGGGCGTCGCGAGGCATGTCGAAAGCTTTGCGAGCGGCTGGCCCATTGCCGGCGATGAGCACGTGCCTTCTGGTGAACGCTCACAACTCCGTCTCGCCAGACAACAGGTCAGCCATGCCCAACTCCATCACCGTCCGCCCGGTCACGCGCCAGGATTTCGCGCAATGGCTGCCGCTGTGGGACGGCTACAACGCGTTTTACGGGCGCTCGGGCGAGACGGCGCTGGCAAGCGAGATCACCGCCATGACATGGTCGCGCTTCTTCGACGCCTATGAGCCGATGCATGCGCTGGTTGCCGAAAGTGAAGGACGGCTCGTCGGCCTCGTGCACTACCTCTTCCACCGCAGCACCACGGCGGTCGCGCCGAACTGCTATCTGCAGGATCTTTTCACCGACGAGACCTTGCGCGGCAAGGGCATCGGCCGGGCTCTCATCGAGGGCGTCTACGAGCGGGCGCAGGCGGCCGGTTCGGGCCGGGTCTACTGGCTGACGCACGAGACCAATCACACCGCCATGAAGCTCTACGACAGGATCGGCGAACGCTCGGGCTTCGTCGTCTACCGCAAGCTGTTCTGACACGGCTGCCAACGAAAACGGAGCCCGACAAGGGCCCCGTTCGCGAGCAACATCATTTCATCTTAGCCCTTCGGCGCAGCCGGTGCCGGCTTGACCTTGGGGGTTTCCTGCGCCGTGTTGGACTCGATCGGCGGCAGTCCCTTCATCAGCTTCTGCTGCAAGGCGGCAAGCACGTCGGGATCCGGCTTCAGGTCGCGCGCCTGGTTCCACTGGAAGGTGGCTTCCAGCTTGCGGCCGACGCGCCAATAGGCGTCGCCGAGATGGTCGTTCAGCACCGGATCTTCCGGCTTCAGCGACACCGCGCGTTCCATTTCGCGCACCGCGTCATCGTACCTGCCGAGGCGGAAATAGGCCCAGCCCAGCGAGTCGACGATGTAACCGTCGCTCGGCCTGAGATCGACGGCCTTCTGTATCATCGCCAGGCCTTCCTTCAGGTTCATATTCATGTCGACCCAGGAATAGCCGAGATAGTTCAGCACCTGCGGCTGGTCGGGCTGCAATTCCAGCGCCTTGCGGAAATTCGGCTCGGCCTTCGGCCATTCCTTCAGCCGCTCATAGGCGATGCCCCGCTGGTAGAAGATATTCCAGTTGGCGGCGGTCGGCGTCTTCAGCGCCTCGACGGCCTTGTCGTAGAGATTGGCGGCGGAACGGAAATCCTCCTTCGACGAATAGACCCCACCAAGCGCCAGATAGGCGCGCATGTCGTTGGGATGCTTATCGACGAAGGCCTTCAGATGCGTGATCGCCTCGTCATGGCGATCGAGATCGGCCAGGTTGAGGCCAAGCTGTAAGTCCGAAAGCTCCTTCAGCGGCGAGGTATCCGGTATCCGTCGGTAGAGCGCGATGGCCCCCTCGCCGTCCTTCAGCTGTTCGGAAACGGCGGCAAGCTGCACCAGGGCGGCATCGCTGTCGGGTTTCAGCGCCAGCGCATATTGCAGATAGAGCCTGACGAAAGGCTCACCGCCGCCGCGATTGAGCGCGGTTGCCAGATCGAGCAGTATCTCGGAGGCGCCGTCGGATGGGCCGGCTATGAAGGGCGGGATCTTGTCGCCCTTGCTGATCCTGTCGCGCAAGGCAACGATTTCCAGCTTGCCCGGCGAAAACGCCTCGGCCTGGTCGAGCACCGATACCGCCTTGGCCGTGTCGCCCTTGCGGGCCAGGAACGAGGCATAGGCCTGCGCATTGCGCATCCATGTTTCGGGAGCCGCGCTGCCAGCGGCGGTGTCCTGCATGGTCGCGGCGTAGATCGCGTCGGCCTTCTCAGGCATGTTGGACGCGTCGGCGATCAGTGCGCGGTGGAAGGATTTGAACAGGCCGAACCAGTCCGGCCCCTGCAGCTTGTCGATGGATGCCATCGCCTCGCTGGGGTCGCCGGCGCCCTCTTGGGCCCAGCCGGACATGACGCCGGAGATCAGCCGGTCGAGATCGGATTCCAGCGACAGCTTCAACCAATACTGCGCCTTGGAAAAATCCTTCTTGTGGAAGGAATCGACCGCCAGCGCCAGGCGCGAGAACCGTTCGACGTCGGGAACTTCCTTGAGCTTGTCGGCATAGACAAGGGATTCGTCGAAGCGGCCTTGCGCGATCAGCGACAGCATCAGGCTCTGCTGCAGGCCCGTATCGCTTGGATCGAAGGCCAGGGCCTGCTTGTAGTAGGCAATGGCATTATCCAGGTCGTTGTCACCCTCGGCGATCCGGGCAGCCAGATAGGCTCCCGAGAAAGATGTGATCTTCACCGGTTCGGTGGTCTGCTTGGCATAGGCCGGCAGCGCCGAAATCGCCATGCCCGTCACAAGTGCCAGCCTTGTCAGCCAGCGCACACGTCCCTGCTGCATCGTATCCCTTTCAGCCAGGCGCCATCTCCGCGTCAGCGGGATCGACGTAGATTCGATCTTTCGGAGAAAAGCATGGCCTTTTTGGGGTCACGCTTCAATCCGCCTCGAATTCACAATCGGGTCACCCGATTAACAAACCATGCCGGCAAAGAACGGCTTTCAGCCCGAAACCGGCGCATCGGCGTCAGGAGTGCCCGGAAGACCGGAGGGCCGCAGGCGCGCGCCCTGATATCCGCCTGACGCCACCGCGCTGCACAGGCCGCTCCATTCACAGCCTCGGCAGGCCTCGCGCGTGAGGCCGGCCGAGAAGGCCTGCCGCATCCGCGCCAGCATGTCCGCACCGGGATCGAGGCGCGCACCGGCCCGGATTGGTCGCCCGAGCAAGGCGCCGGCATCGTGGGCGGCAAGCCGGTCCCGCTCGGCGGCGCTGTCCCGCAGGCAATGTGGCTCCTGTTCATCCAGCAACGGTGCGCAGATGTCGTCCGGGCCGGACACGACCAGTATGTCCTCGCCCCGGCCAAGGCGCTGCGCGATACCGTCGTAGTTGGCCGTGAATGCGGGGCTGTATCCCTTGCCCACATAGGTGAGCAGGCAAAGGAGGTGATGAGCGCGCAGCCTTATCGTCACGGCTGGCGCTATTTCGCCTTGCCGCGCGGGAGCGCCATCAGCGTGGCGGCGCCAAGCGCCGACTTGAGCAGGCCACCGAGGACAAACGGCAGGAAGCCGAAGGCAACAGCCTTCTCGGCGCCGATGATGACGGCGAGCCACGCCGTGCCAAGGGCTAGGCACAGCAGGTTGCCGAGCAGCATGGCGGCAAAGGCAAGCACGACCCTGCCGCCGTTCCAACCGCGCTCCGCCAGCCAGCCGACCAGTGCGCCGACAACCGGGAAGGCGAAGAGATAGCCGCCCGTCGGGCCAATAAAATGTTGTACGCCGGCAGCCCCGCCGGCCAGAACCGGGAAGCCGACCGCACCCTCGGCCAGCCAGGCGGCGATGGTGATCGCGCCCAGCCGCCAGCCGTAGAGCGCGCCGACCAGCGTCACGGCAAAGGTCTGCATCGTCACCGGAACCGGCACCATCGGCACCTCGATGTAGGAGGACAGCGCCAGGAACAGGGTGCCGAGCACGACGGCGCCCGCCTGCCAGCCGAGCGATCGCTCCTGAAGCCGGAGCGGGCTGAAGGACGGTTTTGCGGACGAGAACGCGATGTCGGTCATAGGGGCTCCCTTGGTCGATCCAAAATTATAGATAATTTTTGCCTTCGATCTATTATCGAAGCCACAATTTTCGGACGATGGCAAGGCACGCCTTGCGCAAGGCGGTTAGCCCACGATCGCGAAGGTCTCTCGCGTGGTGCCGGAGGCTGTCCTGACCGGCTTGCGGCCAATCCATTGCACGTGCCGCCCCAATGTCGCCGCGGCCGATTCGGTGTTGCCCTGCCGCAAGGCGGCCAATATCGCCCGGTGGTCCTGGTCGGTACGGGTCTCCCATTCCGAGCGCCATGCGGCGAACAGGAAACGGGCGCTTGCGGCGTGCAGGTCATCGATGGTGGCGAGAAGACGCGACATGCCGCATGGCGTCAGGATCAACCGGTGAAAGGCGCGGTTGGCTTCTTCCCACGACCTGACGTCCCGGGATTTGTCGCCGGCCTTGCTGGCCTCCTCGGCCCGATCGAGAATAGCGGAGGTCAGATGCGGCGCCGCGTGGCGCAGCGCCAGCACTTCGAGCGCCGCCCGCATTTCGGCGACCTCCTTGACCTCGCCGAGGTCGAAAGCCGCCACGCGCACGCCGCGGCGCGGTTCGCTGACGGCGAGGCCTTGCGCCTCGAGGCGGCGAAAGGCCTCGCGCACGGGCACATGGCTGGTATTAAACTCCTCGGCGACATGGTCCTGCCGCAACCGGGCGCCCGGCTCGATCGCGCCCGAGATGATGCGATCCGCCAGAACCTTGCCGATGCGCACCGCGATGGTGTCGTCCGTGCCCTTTGCCATGTTTTATAGATAATTTGCAGCCGGGCAGCTTGTCGAGGCGGCGGAGAAGGATTCACGGATTTCTCCCCAGCACGAGCCAGAGGAGAGCTGCGTGAAAGGCAGCGGCTCAGTTCACCCGGCTGATGCAGAAGTCGATGACGTCGATCAGCGCCGATTTCTGCGGCGTCGCCTCCAGCGGCGCCAGCGCGTCGCGGGCGATCTCGCCGAAATGACGGGCGCGCCCGATCGTGTCTGCGATCGCGCCGTGGTGGGTCATCAGCCCGATCGCCTTTTCGAGGCCGGCGTCATCGGTGACATTGTCCTCGATGGCCCGCTTCCAGAAGGTGCGCTCGGCCTTGCTGCCGCGCCGGTAGGCGAGAATGACCGGCAGCGTCACCTTGCCCTCGCGAAAATCGTCGCCGACATTCTTGCCCAGATCCTTGCTGGTGCCGCCATAGTCCAGCGCATCGTCGATCAGCTGGAAGGCGAGCCCGAGATTCATGCCGTAGGAGCGCAAGGCGGCGCGGTCGTTGCGCGTCGCCTGGGCGATGACGGGGCCGACCTCGGCGGCA
Organism: Mesorhizobium sp. B2-6-4; assembly: GCF_006441495.1. Lineage (NCBI taxonomy): Bacteria > Pseudomonadati > Pseudomonadota > Alphaproteobacteria > Hyphomicrobiales > Phyllobacteriaceae > Mesorhizobium > Mesorhizobium sp. B2-6-4. Next base: position 58,672 of record NZ_VFUE01000003.1, on the reverse strand, counting down.
GCCGAGAACAAGGCCGCGGTCTTGGCCTTGATGACGGCGAAATGCTCGTCCTCGGTGGTCTCCAGGTTCTTGGCGGCGGCAAGCTGCATGACCTCGCCCTCGGCGATGATCGAGGCCGCGCTCGACAGGATGTCGAGCGCCTCCAGCGAACCGACATCGACCATCGTGCGGAATGCCTGGCCAAGCAGGAAGTCGCCGACCAGCACGCTAGCCTGGTTGCCCCAGATCATGCGGGCCGTCTTCTTGCCGCGTCGCATGCCGCTCTCGTCGACGACGTCGTCGTGGAGCAGCGTCGCCGTGTGCATGAACTCGACCGATGTGGCGAGCTTGACGTGGCCCTCGCCGGCATAGCCGAACATCTGTGCGGCGGCGAGCGTCAGCATTGGCCTGAGCCGCTTGCCGCCCGACGAGATCAAGTGGTTGGCGACCTCCGGGATCATCTCGACATCGGATCCGGCCTTCGACAGGATCAATTCGTTGACGCGCCCCATGTCGGCCGCCGTCAGGTCGATCAGATCCTTGATGGAGGCGGGTTCCCGCTTTCCGTTTTCGATGTTGAGAACGACACCCACGACAAACTCTCCCGTCTGATGTAACGCGTGCGACGGCACCCTTAGTTCCGTTACGGACTCTAGGGCGGCGAACGCGGCCACGGCAAGTGGCGAATTGGCGCGGCTTCTCTGGTTTCGGGCCTCGCATGCGTTTACATGAACGCGGCAAACTGAGAGTTTCGTCAGATGATAGAGCTCATTCGCACCAACGACGCGGTCATCATCTCCTTCGTCGAATCGCTGATGCGCGATGCCGGCATCGGTTGCTTCGTGGCCGACCAGAATATGAGCGTGCTCGACGGCTCGCTCGGCATCCTGCCGCGGCGCGTCATGGTCGACGCCGACAAGGCCGACACGGCGCGGCGCATCCTGACGGATGCCGGCATCGCCAACGAGATCCGCCAAAAATAATGTCCGCCGCGCCAGCCGCCCTCGCCCCGGACACGCCAGCCCACACGGTCGATGCCTTCCATCGCGGCCGGTTCTGGCTGGTGCAGCCCAAGCATGGCGGCCATCGCGCCGGCATGGACGCCATGATGCTGGCGGCTGCCGTGCCGTCCTCCTTCGACGGGCGTCTCGCCGATTTCGGCGCCGGTGCCGGTGCCGCGGCACTTGCCGTTCTGGCGCGCTGCCCGACGGCCCGGGCCGTGCTGGTCGAACGCGCGCCGGAAATGGCGGCTTTCGCCGCGGCCACGCTCGCGCATCCCGGCAACGCTCACCTCGTCGACCGCGCTTCGGTGCTCGTCGCCAATGTCGCGCTTTCGGGCCGCGCCAGGACGGCGGCCGGCCTCGGCGACAATGATTTCGATTTCGTCATCATGAATCCGCCCTTCAACGCCGCGCAGGACCGCGCCACGCCCGAGCGCTTGAGAAAGGAAGCGCATGTCATGGAGGACGGGCTGTTAGAGGGCTGGATCCGCAGTGCCGCAGCAGTGGTCAGGCCGCGCGGCGGGCTTGCCGTCATCGCGCGGCCCGAGCAACTCGGTTCGCTTCTCGATGCGATCGCGGGCCGTTTCGGCGACGCCGAGATGCTGGCCGTGCATCCCCGCCCCGATGCCGCGGCGATCCGCATCATCGTCAGGGCAACGCTCGGGGCGCGCGGCAAACTCGCTATCCGGCCGCCTTTGATGCTTCACGCGCAGACGGGCGACGGCCCGTCGGAACGGACGGAGATGATCAACAACGGCCTCGCCTCCTTGTTCGGAGATTGAACACAACCTGGCCGCGATGGCCGCGGCATTGCCGTTGGCCTTGAAATTCCTACATGCTGGCAACCCATCGAGCGGAGATCGACCTCAGTGAAACGCCTTTTCAACCGCCTGCTGCCGAAATCCTGGCGTTCCACGGTCGTCACCATTCCGGTTATCCGGTTGCACGGCACCATCCTGGCGGGCGGCGGCCCGTTCCGTCCCAGCCTGTCGCTTGCCTCCACCGCCGGGCTGATCGAAAAGGCGTTTTCCTTCGACGCGCCTGCCATCGCCATCTCCATCAATTCGCCCGGCGGCTCGCCGGTGCAGTCGCGGCTGATCTTCAAGCGTATCCGCGACCTGGCGACCGAGAAGAACAGAAAGGTGCTGGTCTTCGTCGAGGACGTCGCTGCCTCGGGCGGCTACATGATCGCGGTCGCCGGCGATGAGATTTTCGCCGACCCGTCGTCCATCGTCGGCTCGATCGGCGTGGTCTCGGCTTCGTTCGGCTTCCCGGAGCTGATGAAGAAGATCGGCGTCGAGCGCCGCGTCCACACCGCTGGCCAGAACAAGTCGGTGCTTGATCCATTCAAGCCCGAGAAGAAGGAAGACATCGAACGGCTGAAGGCGCTGCAGCTCGAAGTGCATGAAACCTTCATCGATCTGGTCAAGGAGCGGCGCGGCACCAAGCTCAAGGACGATCCCGACCTGTTCACGGGCCTGTTCTGGACTGGCAAGCGCGGCCTGGAGCTTGGGCTTGTCGATGCGCTCGGCGACATGCGATCCGTGCTCAAGACGCGGTTCGGGGCGAAAACCCAACTCAAGCTGATCTCGGCGCCGCGCGGTTTGTTCGGCCGCTTCGGGCTGTTCGGCTCGAGCAAGGGATTTTCGGCGCCCGATATTGCCGCCGCTGCCACCGGCGGCGTGATCGATGCGGCGCAAGAGCGCGCTCTGTGGGCGCGCTTCGGGCTTTGAAAACCTGGCAAAACCGTCTAGCATGAACCTCGAAGTTCCATGCATGTCGTTTTTCTCCAGAAACCGCCTTTGGACGACATGCGCCAACCGACCCGACCGGCCGCCCTTCGCCGGCCCAGCGTGGGAGGAGTTTTGATATGCCGCAGATCATTTTCTTCGCCGTCGTCGGGATCGCCGCCTATTTTGGCTACCGCACCTTCATCCGCGAGGCCGAGCGCGTAACCGCCAAGGTGCGGCGCACCGAAAAGCAGACGGCAAACGGCGCGATGGGGACGCTGGTGAAGGATCCGAAGACCGGCGAGTACCGGCTGGCCAAGGACTGAGCCTCATTTCACTCGCAATCGAGAGCCTGGAATCCGGCCAGCGCGTCCGGATGTGGCCGGCGCCCGCCAAGATAAACCTCGCTCTGCATGTCACCGGCAGGCGCGATGACGGGTATCATCTGATCGAAAGCCTGGCGGTGTTCACGCGCTTTGGTGACAGGATCGAGATCGAGCTTGCCGAGCGAGACGATTTCAGCGTGTCCGGCCGCTACGCTCCGGATGTTCCCGTCGACGGCCGCAATCTGGTGCTCAGGGCGCGTGACGCGCTGCGGCAGGCGGCCGGTCCTCGCGGCACGCCGCCGGTCGCCATCAAGCTCGAAAAGAACCTGCCGGTCGCTTCCGGCGTCGGCGGCGGGTCGAGCGATGCGGCAGCGGTGCTGCGCGGGCTTGCGGCGAGCTGGCAACTCGACATCGACGATGCCGCGCTGGCGCGGATCGGGCTTTCGCTTGGCGCCGATATTCCCATGTGTCTGGCAGCCAGGCCGCTGATTGCACGCGGCATCGGCGAGGAGCTGTCGATCGTGCCTGATTTCTCGGCGCTCGGACTGGTGCTGGTCAATCCCGGCAAGGCGGTCTCGACAGCCGACGTGTTCAACGCGCTGTCGCGGCGCGACAATGATGCGCTGCCGCCGCTGCCGCATGTGGTTGACTTCCACGGGCTGCGCAACTGGCTGGAGATAACGCGCAACGATCTCGAGCCGGCGGCCCGCGCCATCGAGCCCGCCATCGGCAAGGCACTTTCGGTACTGAACAAGGCCGGGGCCGGTTTTGCCCGCATGTCGGGTTCCGGCGCCACGTGCTTCGGCCTGTTCGAGACCGGCAATGTCGCCAAGCGCGCGGCCGCGGACATCCGCGCCCGGCAACCCGACTGGTTCGTCGCCGCGACGCGCAGCATGACGGCGGAGGCAGATGCCCATGGCCAGGACTGACGAGAACCGTTCCTTCATCCCCGTGCGCATCGCGGTGCTGACCGTTTCCGACACGCGCAGCCTTGCCGACGACAGGTCCGGCCAGACGCTGGCCGACCGCATCGCGGATGCCGGCCACATCCTCGCCGCCCGCGACATTGTCACCGACGACCGCGACAAGATCCGCGACAAGGTTCTGGCGTGGTCGCGTGACAAGGACATCGACGTCGTCATCACCACCGGCGGCACCGGCTTCACCGGGCGCGACGTGACGCCGGACGCGCTGGAGCCGATCTTCGAAAAGCGCATGGATGGTTTTTCCGAGGTGTTCCACCGCATTTCCTACGACAAGATCGGCACCTCCACGATCCAGAGCCGGGCGACCGGCGGCGTCGTCAACGCCACCTTCGTCTTCGTGCTGCCGGGCTCGCCCGGCGCCTGCAAGGATGCCTGGGACGGCATCTTGAAGGCGCAACTCGACTACCGGCACATGCCCTGCAACTTCGTCGAGATCATGCCGCGCCTGGACGAGCACCTGCGGCGCGGCATGTCGGCTCCGTGAAGGCCGAGGCAAGGCGCTGGTTTCACGCCGCGTTTGCCAGGCAGAACACCGCCTTCGCCTTCGAAAGACCATTCCAAACCGGATGCGGCAGGACGTATCGTCTCGCGGCGGCGGCCATCGCCGTTGAAGACGGGCGGACGCGATGACAGTGCATAATGGCGGGTGCCATTGCGGCAACATACGCCTTCGATTTTCAACCGAGCTCGATCCATCGACAATCGAGGTTCGCGCCTGCCAGTGCTCGTTCTGTACCAAGCATGGCTCGCGCGCCGTCGCCGATCCGGACGGCAGGCTGGTCATCTCAGTCAAGGACATCCAGCGATTGAAGAAATACCGTTTTGGATTGGGGACGGCCGACTACCTGATCTGCGGTGAATGCGGTGTCTATACCGCCGCAATCGCCGGAGAGGACGATGCCAGGGCAATCGTCATCATCAACGCCCTGGACGATCAAAGGTCGTTCAGTCAGGAACCGATCCCGGTCGACTACGACGCGGAAAGCAAGGCACAGCGTCAAGCCAGACGTCGTCTTCGCTGGATGCCTGTCGAGATGCGTTTTAGCGAATGACCGGCTCGCCGTGGAAGCGCCGGCGCGAGGACCGCGAGACACCGAAACCACTTCCATCATCAGCCGCGGCCAGCGCGCCGCCACCCGCGTGATCGGAAACTAGCTGCGCGTCACATGTGCAACGCACGTAGACAGAGCAGCTGCAAAATCATTTGGACGGGCGGTGCTCTTGTTTTGCCGGAGCGGCCCAGATTTCGGCATCCAGCCGCTTGGTCGCCAGGCCGCGTGCGAGGGCCTCGGCGCTGCCGGCTTTTTTCGACAAGGACGCGGCCTGGCGCTTGCTGATCAGCAGCCCGTCGGCCAAGGCACGGTTTGCCGAGAAGATCCGGGCCAGGAATGGCGCGCGGCCGGCGCGTGTGCGTGAAAACCGCGCCGCCATGGTTTGCCTCGCTGTATGCGCAACGACCTCGTCGATCCATCCGTCGACCAGCCGCGCGCCCGGTTCCAGCAGCAACAGCCAATCGCCTTTCGCGTGCCGGATGGCCGCCGCGACGCCGTCGGTCGCATATTGGCACCCGGCATGCTCGGCGACGCGATGAGTCTGGTCGGTGGAACCGGTGTCGCAGACGATGACCTCGCGCACCACGCCCTCGACCGCGCCGCCGATCAGCGTCGCCAGGGTGCGAGCGAGGCCCTCCTCGTCATTGTGGGTCTCTATGAGAACGGTGAGCATCATTTGCCGAATAGCGGAAAGCGGAACGCAGCGCCAGTTTTTGCGGCGCACCATAGAAAGTTCTTGCTTTGTTCTCGTTCGGCAAATAGGATTAAATTCATGAGCAGAGCGATTCGAAACAACATGGACAGTCCCTGGGAGCGGGCGAAGATGGAACCGATCATGCGCGCCGACATTGCCGCCTTCGGAGCAGGACGAGCCGAAATAGCCAATGCTATGATCGAGCAGAGCGGCATGCGCGTGCGTCCGGACCGCAACCGCGGCCGGTCGGCAGGCATCAACCCGTCCGGCCGGTTCGAGCCGGTCAGCCGGCATGTCTTCGACGATGGCTGGAACTCGCTGGAGGAACTGCCTCCCTTCAAGACCGAGGTGCAGGTCGAGAAGCCGCGTACCATAATCACCCGCAATGAATCGCCCGACATCTCCTTCGACCGCTCGATCAATCCCTATCGCGGCTGCGAGCATGGCTGCGTCTATTGCTTTGCGCGGCCGACGCACAGTTTCATGGGCCTGTCGCCGGGGCTGGATTTCGAATCCAAACTGTTCGCCAAGCCCGACGCGGCGCGCCTGCTCGACAAGGAACTGTCGAAGGACGGTTACCAGCCGCGAACCATCGCCATCGGCACCAATACCGATCCCTACCAGCCGATCGAGAAGCAGTACCGGATCATGCGCGAGATCCTCGAAGTGCTGGAGGCGCGCGGCCACCCGGTCGGCATCGTCACCAAATCCGCCCTGGTGACGCGCGATATCGACATCTTGTCACGCATGGCTGAACGGGGCCTCGCCAAGGTGGCGTTGTCGGTGACCACGCTCGACCGCATGCTGGCGCGCACCATGGAGCCACGGGCCTCGACGCCGGCCAAGCGGCTGGAGGCGATCAGGCAGCTTGCGGATGCCGGCATCCCTGCTTCGGTCATGGTCGCGCCGATCATCCCCGGGCTGACCGATCAGGAGATGGAACGCATCCTCGATTCGGCGCACCATGCCGGCGCACGCGAGGCGGGCTATGTCGTGCTGCGCCTGCCGCTCGAGGTCAGCCCGATCTTCAAGGACTGGCTGCTGCGCCACTATCCCGACCGCTATCGCCATGTGATGTCGCTGATCCGCTCGATGCGCGAGGGCAAGGATTACGATTCGGAATGGGGCAAGCGCATGAAGGGCGCGGGTCCTTACGCCTGGCAGATCGGCCGGCGCTTCGAAATCACCGCCAAGCGGCTCGGTCTCAATGCCGAGCGGCGCACGCTGCGGACCGACCAGTTCGTCGCCGCCGGCAAGGACCAGGAGCAGTTGATGCTGCTTTGAACGACCGCGGCTGTTTGCCGCCGTGGCGAAAAAATCCCGTCCGGCCTGCCCCGGCCTGCAGACGGTGCCCTCCCGGTCCGGCGCCCCACCCGACCCGGAGGGACTTGCGGAGAATCAGAGCCGATGCGAACCTCGCCGCAACATGGCTCGCGCGCGTTCTGATTCTCCGCCTCTCTTCGAAATCGTCGAGAAACCCGATTTCTCCTTCGAGACGAAGGCGATGGCCGAAGGCCTGTGGCCGGTCGCGGGGATGGACGAGGCCGGACGCGGCCCGCTGGCCGGACCGGTGGTGGCGGCTGCGGTCGTGCTCGACCCTGCCAACATCCCCGACGGCCTCGACGATTCCAAACGGCTCAGCCATTTGCAACGCGAGGCGCTGTTCGTGCGCATCATCGGCTCCGCGCTCGGCGTGTCGATGGCCTCGGTCAGCGCCGAGGGCATTGACGGCAGTAACATCCTCAAGGCGAGCCTGGAGGCGATGCGCCGTGCGGTCGCCGGCCTGCCGGTGCAGCCGAAGCTCGCGCTTGCCGATGGGCGCGACGTGCCGCCGGGCCTGCCTTGCACGGGGCGCGCGCTGATCAAGGGCGACCAGCGCTCGCAATCCATCGCCGCCGCCTCGATCGTCGCCAAGGTGATGCGCGACCGCATGATGTGCGGCTGCGGCAGCCATCACCAGCACTATGGCTTCGAAGTGCATATGGGCTATGCCACGGTCCGCCATCGCACCGCGATCGAGACGCACGGGCCGGTGGCGCGGCTGCACCGCGTGTCGTTCGCGCCATTCAGGCTTGAAGGTGCCGAGGTGGTGGAAGAAGAGAGCTTCGCCGGGCTGGATTAGGGCGGCTCGATCTATCTTGCGTTGGTAGGATTGGCGAAAGCGGCGGTGACAGCCAATCTCCCCCCTCGTGGGGGAGACGTCCGGCAGGACAGAGGGGGGCGCTGTCCCTCCAGCCTATCAGTTAGTCTTGCCCAGGTTCCCTGCACTATCGGCACCCAATTCAGCTGATTTTGAATCGAGCGCTGGCGTTCCTTCGCGCCCCCCTCTGCCCTGCCGGGCATCTCCCCCACGAGAGGGGAGATCGGCAGCGTTGACCTCCGCGCCACAACAAAAAAGCCGCCGGGTTTCCCAGGCGGCTTTTTTCATTTCTGTTGTTTTCAACTCAGTTCAGCTTCGCCTTCACATCGGCGAGCGAGGTCTTGAACAGGTCGGCTCCCGCCTTGGCGTCGATCTTGCCGGCGAGCAGCGTGCGAGCGGCTTCGACGGCGATGTCGACGGCGCTGGCGCGCACTTCGCCGATCGCCTCGCGCTCGGCCTGGCCGATCTTCTGTTCGGCAAGAGCGGTGCGCCGCGCGACGTAGTCCTCGGTCTTCTTGTGCGCCTCGGCGGCGAGCAGTTCGGCTTCGCGCTTGGCCGCGGCGACGATGTCCGCGGCCTCCTGCTCGGCTTCCTTGCGCTTGCGCTGGTATTGGCCAAGCAACTGCTGGGCCTCCTCGCGCAGCCTGCGCGCCTCGTCAAGCTCGCTGCTGATCCTGGCGGCGCGGGCATCGAGCGCCTTGGCGATCAGGCGGGGCACCTTGATGTAGATGGCGATACCCAAAAAGATGACCAGGGCGATCGTGGCCCAGAGCGTTGCAAGAGATGTGGCGTCCATGATGCGCTCCTCACCCGGCCACGGACTTGACCGCGGCCGCAATCTCGGCCTTGCTGGCCTTGCCGCCGACCAGCGCCTCGACGATCGCCGAGGCAGTGTCCTCGGCGATGCTGCCGACTTCCTTCATGGCGTTGGCCTTGATGGAAGAAATGCGCGCCTCGGCCTCGCCGAGCTTCTCGTCGAGCGCGGCCTCGATCTTCTTGCGCGCGGTCTCGGCTTCCGCCTTGGCCGCGTCATTGGCCTGCTGGCCGATGGCGTTGGCGTTTTTCTTGGCTTCCGCCAGCTCCTGCTCGTAAGCAGCAACGGCGGCGTCGGCCTCGCCCTTCAACTTCGCGGCCTGATCGAGATCCTGGCTGATACGGTCGTTGCGGACATCGATGATGCCGCCGACGCGCGGCACCACCACCCTCTTCAGGAAGAGGTAGAAGAGCCCGAACGTGATCGCCAGCCAAAGAAGCTGCGACGGAAACGTCGCCGGATCGAATGGCGGAAACATGCCATGAGCCTCGGCAGGCACGCTGGTGCCGGAATGCGTGTCGCCTTCCGTCGCAGCGTGGCCAGCCTCGGTGGCAGGCGCGGACTCTTGCGCAAAGGCAGATGTCACGAACATGGACTATCCCCTGATATCAGACCCGCCGCTCTCGCGGCCGGCCTGTCCAATCTTCCCATAGCTTAGCCAAATAGCGGCTCAGCCAAACAGGGGCTCAGCCGAACAGGGCCAGCAGCGCGATGAGAAGCGAGAAGATGCCCAGAGCTTCGGTCACGGCGAAGCCGAAGATCAGACGGCCGAACTGGCCATCGGCGGCCGACGGGTTGCGCAGCGCGCCCGAGAGATAGCTGCCGAAGATGTTGCCGAGGCCAATGCCCGCGCCGCCCATGCCGAGGCAAGCGATGCCGGCGCCGATGTACTTTGCTGCTTCTACGTCCATTTGTTCAACTCCTTTGGATCTGAAATTCCGTTGCGATTCCATTCCGGCGGCAATGTTGAAAACTCTTGCGCCGGAAATTTTTTATCAGTGCCCCGGGTGCAGGGCGTCGTTGAGGTACATGCAGGTCAGCACCGCGAAGACATAGGCCTGAAGGAAGGCGACCAGCAGTTCGAGCGCGGTCAACGCCACGGCCATCGCCAGCGGCAGCACCGAGCCAGCGACGCCGACCGCGCCCAGCGCCGAGAGGCTGACCACGAAGCCGGAGAAGACCTTCAGCGTGATGTGCCCGGCGAGCATGTTGGCGAACAGACGAACCGAGAGGCTGACGGGGCGCGAGACGAAGGAGATCACTTCGATCAGCACCACCAGCGGCAGCAGGAACACCGGCACGCCTTGCGGCACGAACAGCTTGAGGAAACCAAGGCCGTGCTTGCCGAAACCGTAGACAATCACGGTGCCGATAACCAAGACGGCGAGGCCGAAGGTGACGATGATGTGGCTGGTGACGGTGAAGAAATACGGGAACAGGCCAAGCAGGTTGGCGACCAGCACGAACATGAACAGGGAAAACACGAAGGGAAAGAACTTCATGCCCTGCGTGCCGGCGGCGTCGCGCAACATGTTGCCGACGAATTCATAGGCCATTTCGGAGATCGATTGCAGCCGGCCGGGAACGAGGCTGCGGCTCGACGTCGTCAGAAACAGGAATGCCGCAGCGACGACAACGGTCGCGACCATGAACAGCGCCGAATTGGTAAAGGACAAGTCGTAGCCACCGATATCGATCGGTATCAGCTTGTTGATATGGAACTGGTGGATCGGATCGACCTTGTCAGCTGCCACGTTCAAACCCCGTCAGTGCCGCATGCGGCCTTGTTACCATGCCGCCCGTCGAAAGGCGGCTATTTCCAAATGCCGCCTGAAGAGCGGTCACTTGCTGTCGTCGCGGCCAGAGCGCGATTTGTCGCCCTGTCCGAATTCCGCCACAACGCCTGCCGAACGCATGACATTGAGCACGCCCGCGCCAAAACCAAGCAGCAGAAACACGATCAGACCCCATGGCGATGTCCCCGCCAGACGGTCGATGATCCAGCCGATGGCGGCACCGACCACCACCCCGGCGATGAACTCGCTGGACAGCTTGAGTGCCTGACCGTACCCGGTCACTGGTTTCGCATCTTTCCCCTCGAGCCGGTCCGGCCGCCTTGTCGCAAGCGATGCTTCAAGTTCACGCCGGCGGCGCTCAAGTTCGTCGTCGCGGATGGCGGCTTCGTGCTGCTTGCCGCGGCCGGTTTCTCCGGTTCCGCCTGGCCCAGTTTCATCGGCCATCGCAACCCCCCTGCCCGGGCAGACCGTCACCGTCCGTCCGCTTCTAAAGTCGCCGGCAACATAGTTAGAGGGTTTGCGCCCGTCAAGCCACGGGCGGAAGTTCGTTACCATGTATTTTATACAATGAAATCAATGCAGTATAGAGGTGCGACATCGTGCCCGCCATGGCGACGCGGACGCCTTGCGCGAATCCTCCGCGCGACGGCTCTTCGAGAGACCGCGCAGCCGCGCAAAAATATGGACGCCTATCGGGCGTTCAGCTCCAGCCGCCGCCATAGGTGCGATAGAAGATATGCAGGCCGATCTTGGTCATCTTCTGCATCGTGCGCGCCCAGTTGGGATGGACGTAATTGGCATAATAGTGGGTCGACGATCCGACTTCGGGAATGAAGACCTTGCCGGCGGTCACCGCCATGCCGACGTCCTGCGCAGTCTTGTAGGCGACCGGGTTGTCGATGCGCTTCTTCCTGCCGTCGCAGGCGAAGGAGAACTGGCAACGGTTGAACCAGCTGTCGTTCTGGTAGACGACGCCGCAGATCGAATTGGGATAGGCCGGATTGCGGACACGGTTGAGGATGACCTGGGCGACGGCGGCCTGGCCGCGCACGGATTCGCCCCGCGCCTCGAAATAGATGCCGTTGGCCAGGCATTTCTGCTCGGGCTTGGAGAAGACGCTCGCCGGAAGTGGATTCTGGATCCACGAATGGTCGCCCTTGGCCATCGGCGGGATGAAACGGCCGTTGTTGGGCTCCTCGTCCTGGAGCAGGGCCTCGAAGGGCGACGCCTTGGCATAATCGGGCGCGGCCTGCGCATAGGCCGTCGCCAGCACATCCGGATGATCGTTGTTGACCAGGGCGGCAAGCATGGGCGACACGCCGGGATCCGGCTTCTTGTCCTCACGCGCGTGGAATGCCGCGGCGATCTGGATTTCCTTGCCTTTGATCTCGGGTTTGGCGAAAGCCATCTTCAGGCCGCTGTCCATGCTGGGCCGCAGCAGGGATGAGGTGCGCTCGAAGATCGAGCCGGCGTTGAAGTTCTTCGGCGGGGCGACGGGAGAGATCTGGACGATGCGGCCCTTCTTGTCGGCGCGCACGATGCGGTCCTCATCAGGCGTCGTGCTGACCTTGCCGCCCTTGCCGCGAAAGGAGACGGCGCCGACGCCGGGCAGGCGCACCCCCGATCCGGAGAGCGAACCCGTCACAGCGTCGTCGACAAACGGCATCTCGGCGGCATGGACCGATCCGGCGACGGATTTCTCGACATAGGAATTCCAGCGGGTCGGCGCCTCGAGGCCGGAAACGAGGCTCGTCATATCCTGGTAGGCGGAAACCGTCGGAAATCCGATCCAGATGCCGAGGCCGACGATGAAAGGTGCCACGAGGCTGCGTTTCTTCTCACCGGCGACGGCAACAAGGCGCGTCAAGACACGTCGATGCACGGAACTCTCTCCAGGAACGCTACTGACCCCACTGGAGAGCAAAATGATGCATTAACCTTGATGGGACGTTAACAGCTTCGATCGGGTTTTCCCGGTCGGCTCAGGCTCGTGGTTGCGAAGTGGGGCGGTTTTGCGGCGGGACGGACATGGAGGCCGGCCGCAGGAAGATGGGCCACGCGATCAACGCGCACGCCGCCGCCGACAACCAGACGCCGGGCCAGGACCAGAGATGCAAGAGCCCCGGAATGGCCACCGGAACCAGGAAGAAACCTATGAAAACGAAGCTGTTGGCCAGGCTGAGCGCGGTGCCGACATGGCCAGCGCCGGCAAGCGTGGCAAGCTCGGTGTAGGCGACGCCATGCCAGGCGGAGACCAGGATGCCTGCGACAATCAGCATCACGGGAAGCGTGGCCATCACGACGGGTTGGCCGCCTGATATGGTCGGGCTGGCCAGGACCAGCAGCCAGAGCAGCGTGAAGGCAAGCGCGCTGAGCGCACTGCACAGGCGCAGGAACGGCCGGCGGTTGCCGTGGCGGTCGGTGAAGCGGCCGCTCCAGACGCGCATCGCCATGGCGCCGGTCTGCACGGCGGCGAGGCTTGCGCTGGTGGCCAGGGTCCCCATGCCGGCGAAGTCGTGTAGGAAGACCGATGCGAAGGTGAGTACGGCCACTTGCGGAAAGCACAGCAGGCCGATGGCCGCTGCGATGCGCCAGACCTCGACATTGCGCAGCGGCGGGGGCCCGGCCAGAACGGTCGGCGCGGCCGAACCCTGCGTCGGCGGTTCGTGCAGCCAGCGCCAGGCGAAGAAGGCGGAGATCACGGAGAAGGCGGCGAGCAGGCCATAGACCGCCGCGAAGCCATGCCTGGCGGCAAGCGAGGGCAGGACAAGAGCGCCCAGCCCGCCGCCAAGCGGCACCGCCGTCTGCCGGATGCTCATGGCGAATCCGCGCTCGCCTTCGCGGAACCAGCCCATGATGGCGCGGCCGCTCGAACCGTTGACGCTGCCGCCGAGCAGGCCGGTGACGAGCAAGGCAGCGGCCAGGACATGAACGCCCGGCTCGCCGGACGAGGATGGAACGATGAGCAACGCCATCAGGAACAGCCACGCCGCCGTGGCGCCGAGCCCGGTCAAAAGCACACGGCGATCGCCCCAGCGATCGGTGAGCAGGCCCCAGGGCAGTTCGCTGAGCGCAACGCCCAGACCGAGAAGGCCAAGCGCCAGGCCGAGCTGAGCATTGCCGAGATGATAGCCCTGCCGCATCAGCACCGCGGTTGCCGGTATGCCGGAGAAAGTAGCGGAAAAACCGGCATTGGCGGCGACGCCGATGCCCAGCACCTTCCAGCGGTGATTGGGCGTGAAGGTCCTGGAGCCGGAGCCTTCGGCCCGTGGCGTCGACTGACAATCGGTGCGGGTGACGATGGCGGACATGGTTTCATTCCCGTTTGCGGCCCGGTGACCGGCCTTGACGGCGCATGTCTATCGCCATAGCTTTGTCCATAAAATCAGGAAGTTTTTGACGCACAATCCTAAAAAACGGGATTATCATGCGACGCGTGACATTCGACCTCGACGTCCTCAGAAGCTTCGTCACCGGAATGGAGCTTGGCAGCTTCGCCAAGGCGGCCGACCGGCTTGGCCGCTCGACCTCGGCGGTCAGCGCGCAGTTGAAGAAACTGGAGGAGCAGGCGGCGACGCCTATCTTCCGCAAGTCGGGACGCGGGCTGGCACTGACGGAAGCTGGCGAGACCATGCTCGGCTATGCGCGGCGGCTGGTCGAGCTCAATGACGAGGCGGCCGCCGCCATCCATGATGTCGAGCTGGAAGGCTGGGTGCGGCTCGGCCTGCAGGAGGATTTTGGCGAGGCGGTGCTACCTGACGTGCTCGGCCGCTTCGCCCGTGCCCATCCCAAAGTCAAGATCGAGGCCCGCATCGCGCGCAGCCATGAGCTCGCGGAGCGGATCATCTCGGGCAGCCTGGACATCGCACTTGCCTGGCACAGCGGCGCGACGCTGCCATACAGCCAGCATGTCGCCGACGTGCAGATGCGCTGGATCGGCCCGGCAAAGCGCATCGAGACCAGCCTGCGCCATGGCGAGCCGCTGCCGCTGGTGGCGCTGGAAGCACCTTGCCTGTTGCGCACGGTCGCAACCGAAACGCTCGACCGCGCCGGCCTGCCCTGGCGCATGGCCTTCTCCAGCCCGAGCCTTGGTGGCATCTGGGCGGCTGTTGCAGCCGGGCTCGGGCTGACGATCCGCACCGACATCGGCCTGCCGGCCAGCGTCAGCGCGATGACGCCGGAGATTGCCGGTCTGCCGGCGCTGCCCAGGATGACGCTGTTCCTGCACCGCAGGGATGCCGAACCCGAACCGGTGGCCGCCCGCCTCGCCGATATCCTGCTGGAAGCGGCGCGGCAGGCACTACCGGAGGGCGCGCGGACGGATGAGAACCTGCTGAAGGTCGCCTAGGCCCTGGTCGCAACCCCTCTTCGTCATTCCAGGGTCTACACCGCGTCGAAGGGTTGGCACCCTTCCCCCGGACGTCAGCGCTTCTTGGCCCTGCCGGCAAAGGGATTGTCCGAAGTCCTCAACGCCATGCGGATCGGTACGCCCGGCATGTCGAAGGCTTCGCGCAGGCTGTTGGTGAGATAGCGGACATAGGATTGCGGCATCGCATCCGGGCGCGAGCACGAGACGACGAAGCCCGGCGGGCGCGTCTTGGCCTGCGTGACATATTTGACCTTCAGCCGGCGACCGGCAACCGCGGGCGGCGGATGATGCGCAAGAATGCCTTCCAGCCAGCGATTGAGCCTGCCGGTCGAGACGCGGCTGTTCCAGACCTTGTGCGTGCGGATGACGGCTTCCATGAGCTTGTCGAGGCCCCGTCCGGTCTCGGCCGAAACCGTCACCGCCTGCATGCCGCGCGCCTGCGGCAAAAGCCGTTCGGTCTTTTCGCGCAGTTCGGCCAAGAGTTCCTGCGGATTGTCGATCAGGTCCCATTTGTTGAAGGCGATCACCGGCGCGCGGCCCTCGCGGATGATCAGGTCGGCGATCTGGAGATCCTGCTTCTCGAAAGGGATGGTGGCGTCGAGCACGATGATGACGATCTCGGCGAAGCGGATGGCGCGCAGGCCATCCTGCACCGACATGACCTCGAGCTTTTCATGGATCCTGGCCTTGCGGCGCATGCCGGCGGTGTCGAACAATTTTATACGGCGGCCGCGCCAGTCCCAATCGACCGAGATGGAATCGCGGGTGATGCCGGCTTCCGGTCCGGTCAAAAGCCGCTCCTCGCCGATCAGTGCGTTGATCAGCGTCGACTTGCCGGCATTGGGGCGGCCGACGACGGCAATGCGCATCGGCTTGGTGTCGTCATAGGCCGGCACCTCGTCGGCGTCGGGATCGGCGATATCCTCGCCGATCAGCACCTCGCTGGAGGCGATCTCCTCGTCGTCGTCCTCATCTTCGCCAAAGGCTCTCGCCTCGCCAAGTGCGGCGATCACCGCGTCGCGCAGGTCGGGCATGCCTTGGCCGTGTTCGGCCGAGACCGGAACCGGCTCGCCAAGCCCGAGCTCCCAGGCCTCCAGCATGCCGCCCTGCGCGCCCTTCGCCTCGGCCTTGTTGGCGACCAGCACGACCGGCTTGCCGGATTTGCGCACGATCTCGGCAAAGGTCCGGTCGTCCGGCAACAGGCCGGATTTGGCGTCGACGGTGAAGAAGATCAGGTCGGCCTCACGGATAGCGATCTCGGTCTGCGCACGCATGCGGCCGGGCAGCGTCGAGGCGGCGGCGTCCTCGAAACCCGCAGTGTCGATGACGTCGAAATGCAGGTCGTAAAGCTTTGCCGCATGGACGCGGCGGTCGCGGGTGACGCCCGGCGTGTCATCGACAAGCGCCAGCTTCCTTCCCACCAGCCGATTGAAAAGAGTCGATTTGCCGACGTTAGGCCGGCCGATGATGGCGACTTTGAAGCTCATATGTCACGACGCACTGCCCGAGCCGCGGATCAGCTCGGACATCAGGGTCGCCCGTTCGCGGGTGTTGCGCGGGGCACCGTCATCGGCGGCGATCTGGTCGAACAGCTTCAGCGCATCCTGGGTCTTGCCTTCCTTCCAGGCGGCCAGCCCGAGCGCCTCGCGCGCGGTGTGGCGCAGCGTGTTGGTGTCCGAGGTCAGGGCCTCGACGCGGCTCGACACATCGGCGAAGGAGCCGTGATCGACCAGCAGCAGCGCCGCCCTCAACCGCGCCATGTCGCGAATGCCCTGGGGAATGGCGGCGTCGGCCGCCACCTCGTCGAAATCCTTGACGGCTGCGTCGACGTCGCCCTTGTCGGCCTTGACGGTGGCCGCGCGCATGCGGGCGAGCAGCGGATAGGCGCCGTAGCCATCCTTCTCCAATTGATCGAGCGCGGCCAGCGCCTCGTCGTTCTTGCCGTCATTGGCCAGCTTCAACGCTTGCGAGAAGGCATCGCCCGAACGGTTGGCGCGGGTCTCGTCCCAGTAGCGGTAGCCGACGAAGGCGGCGGTGCCGAGCACGACCAGCACCGCGACCACAAGCAGGGCCGGGCCGAAACGGTCCCACAGCTTCTGCGCCTGTTCGCGACGGATCTCGTCATTGACTTCACGGATAAAACTGTCGTCGGACATCAATAAAACCATTCCTGCCCCGGGCCGGAGCGTTCGCGAGCCCGCGTTTTAGCGAAATTTTGTCGGCATGGAAGGGGTTCGACCGGAAAATCACCTATTCGCGGGGCAAACGGACGAAAAGGCCACCGCACCCACGCCACATTTGCGCTATAGCGGGGCCAAAACCGCCCGGGGTCAGTAGCTGTTGCCAATATCCTTTTCGTCTCGCGTTGCCGCGTTCTGTCTCGCTTCGCTCGCCACGGCCGGTGCGGCTTTCGCCGATCCACCCGGCTCGCGGGCGCCTTTGCCGGCAAGACCGAAGCAGGTCGTCATCATCTCCTTCGACAGCGCCCGCGACATCTCGCAATGGAAGCGCAGCCGGGCGCTGGCGAAGCGCACCGGAGCGCATTTCACCTATTTCCTCTCCTGTGTCTTCCTGCTGTCACCCGAAACGCGCAGCCAATACACCGCGCCGGGCAAGACATCGGGCAAATCCAACATCGGCTTCGCCGCCTCGACGCAGGAAGTGAGCCAGCGGCTGGAGCAGATCGGGCTTGCGGCATCGGAAGGCCATGACATCGCCAGTCATGGCTGCGGCCATTTCGACGGCAAGGACTGGAGCAAGGCCGACTGGCTGAAGGAGTTCGCCTCGTTCGAGCACATCCTCGAAAACGCCTATGCGAACAACGGCATCGAGCCCGAGCCGACCGGCTGGCGCGATTTCGCGCGGCATGCGGTGGTTGGCTTCCGCGCGCCCTATCTGTCGACGAGCAAGGCGCTCTACGAGGCGCTGCCCGCCGCCGGTTACCGGTTCGACGCCAGCGGCGTCTCGCGCGGCCCGGTCCAGCCGCCGACCACCGCCGGCCTCGCGCGCTTTTCACTGCCGCAGATCCCGGAAGGACCGAAATCGCGGCCGGTGATCGCCATGGACTACAATCTCTATGTCAGGCATTCCGGCGGCTTCGAGCGGCCGAGCAAGGCAGGCGAGTTCGCGGACCGCACCTACCAGGCTTTCCGCGCCGCCTTCGAGGATCAATACCGGGGCAAGCGCGTTCCGCTGCAACTCGGCTTCCATTTCGCGCTGATGAATGACGGCGCCTACTGGAACGCGCTGGAGCGTTTTGCCGGCGAGGTCTGCGTCAAATCAGACGTCGAATGCATCAGTTTTCGCGATTACATCTCGCGGCAGGGTTCTGGCCAGAAGCAGGCTTCCGTCGGCGGCTGAGCCGCCGACCCGTTTCGCACCCAGGTCTTTCCTGACTTAAGCGGGATCCTCGGCGCCTTGCCGCGCCAGATAGCGCTGGTCGATTTCCGGCAGCGGCTCGCCCTGCAGCGTCGCCTCGAAGGCGCGCAGGCGCTTATGCACCGATTGCAGTTCGACGATGGTCGACCAGGAGGTGAGCAGGAACTGCAAGGAACCTGTCACCTTGCCGAATGCATTCGAAATCTGGTTCAGCGCGCCGAACGTAATCTTGTGGGCGACCAGCGACGGCCCGAGGATCAGCAGCGAGAAAATATTGTCGGCCTGCAGGTAGGTGTACCGGACGACATTGAAATAGATGTAGTGGAAATACAGCCGGAAATAATTGTGGCGAACATTGGCGAACAGCGCGGCGGTGGTGGCGGGCTGGGCCCGGTCGGCATGATCCTCGCCGTAAACGAGCTCCTTGCGGTAGGCCGCCTCCACGCGCTGGTTGCGGAACTGCAGCCCTGGAAGCTTCATGCCGGCAATCATGACCGAAATCGTTCCGAACAGACACCAGGCCAGTGCCGCGACCACCAATGGCTGGGGGATCGCGCCGATGATCGGCAACTCGGTTATATGGGCCTGCAACTGGATCATGACCGGCAGGAAGGCGATCAGCGTCATGATCGACTGGACGAAGCTGGAACCCAGATCTTCCATGATCTGGGAAAACCGCATCGTGTCCTCCTGGATACGTTGCGAGGCGCCTTCGATGTGGCGCAGCCTGCCCCAGTTCTCGACGAAGTAGTTGTTCATCGCCGTGCGCCAGCGGAAGATCCAATGGCTGACGATGAAGGCGTTGACCACCTGCACGTTCATGCCGACCAGCGCAAGCCACGAGAAATCGGCCAGCCCAATGTAGAATTCGGCGTTGGTCGATTTTCCGGTGCCCGACATCAGCCCCTGCACATAGTCGAAGAAGGGCCCGTACCAGGCGTTGACGGCGACGCTGACCTGCACATTGAAATAGATGAAGAACAGGATGACCGCCGTCATCAGGATCGACCAGCGTTGCCACGGATGCGGCGAATACCAGCTCCAGAACGCATAGAAAGCGACCACGCAGAACGCGAAGTAGATGTAGAACCAGAGAAACGGCTTCGAGACGAGGACGGCGATGCCGATAATGGGCGGTGCACCGGCTGCTGCCGGCGGCAGGCCGAAGACGGCGCCCAGTTGCTCACCCCCGAAAAACCAGAACAGGATTGCCGCAAGGCTCCAGACGGCGGCCGAAGAGAAAAACAGCTTCGGCTGCGGGAAGAAGGATACGAACACTGTGGCGAATTCCTCGATTTTTGCGCAAATCAGCTGGGTTCAGCAGGCATAAAGTCACACATTAGGGGGAAAGAAAATGCCCATGCCCGATGCCCGGCACCGAGCAAACCCACAATCATGGCGATTTTGGCGCGGCCGACCATGTGATGACGCCGGAGGCGACCAGAACGGCCGCGGCGGCGATCGAGGCAAGGAAGAAATCGCCCGACGCCTGCGCCAGGAGCCCTGCGGCAATCGGGCCGATGATCTGGCCAAGACCGAACGAAGCCGTCATCAAGGCGAAGGTCCGCCGGGGAGCTTGTGGCGCCAGTTGCCGCGCGGTCTGCAGGCCGATCGCGGTGATGGCAATGAACGTGCCGCCAACGAGCAGCCCGCCGAGCAGCGGCCCGGTGCGCCCGCCCACCGCGACGCTTGCGACAATGCCGACGACCTCGACGAAACATCCCAGCGCATAGGTCGCGTAAAGGCCGATCCGTGCCGATATCTTCTGCCAGAGCCAGACCGAGGGAAAGCCGGCAAGACCGGTGACCATCCAGACCACCGCCTCGAACACGCGTCCGCCGCCGCCTTGCCGGACAATGGCGACAAGGAAGGTCGCCGTTACCACGTAGCCGAAGCCGAACAAGCCGTAAGCGACGATCACCTTGGTCAGCGAGCGGTCTTTTGGCAGCGCCGGCTCGCGGCCGGTATCGCCGCTGGCCAGCGGACCGCTGTCCACCAACAGCGCCACGACGACGAAGCCACAAGCCGAGATCGCCGCCGACCACAGCCAGCCCGCCGCCCAGCCGGCATGTTCGCTGACCAGGGCCGCCATCAGCACCGAGGACAGGGCGATGCCGAGGCCGACGCCGCCGAAATGCCACGCCTGCAGATCGCTGCGGCCGGCCGCGGCAAGATGGCTGAAAACAATGCTGGCCAGGAACACCATGACAAAGGCGCTGGCCAGGCCTGCAAGAAAGCGGATGACGAGAAACGCGGCGATCGTATCCGACAGCCCCATCAGCGCGGCAAGCAAGGCGCTGGCGCCGAGGCCGGCCAGCATCAGCAGGCGCTCGCGCCCATGCGCCCAGCCGCCCGCCGCGGCAAAGGCGCCGGCGAGGTAGCCGAGATAATTGGCCGACGCGATCCAGCCCGCATCGGCCGCCGACAGATGGAGTTCTTCCATCATGCCGGGCAGGATCGGCGTATAGACGAAACGACCAATGCCCATGGCGACAGCCATGGCGATCATGCCGGCGAAAGCGAACCGCAGCGCTGTTGAGGTGGCGGATGTCATCGCGGTGCACAATAAGTGCGAAGACCGGCGACACAACGTGCTTGCGTTGGGCCAGGCGCCGGACCGTCAGCACCAATCAGCGGCAGCCCGCTTGCGCCGTCTCGTGGGCGGTGCGTCGCGCCGTCAGCCGGAACGGTATGTCGCCGAGCTCACGCTCCGACATGGCGTCGAGCACGGGATGCGCAAGCGGATCGGCCAGCCAGGCGACCGCTTCGCCACCGTATGGCGGCTCGTGCACAGGGAATACTATCTTGAGCGACGATAACAGCCTCAACATGTCAGCCTCCGCAGGCCTGTCCCGTGAAAGTCTGCGTTTTCGGCATCACTTTCAATTGAGATTTCAGCCCCGCTGGTTTAGAAAAACTCAATGGCCATGCTCAACCGCGTCCACCTCAACGGCCTTCGCGCCGTGGAGACCGTTGCCCGCCTCGGTTCGCTCGCCGCGGCCGCCGGCGAACTCAACGTTTCGGCCAGCGCCGTCAGCCAGCAGATAAAGCGCGCGGAACAGCAGCTCGGCCAGGCCGTGTTCGAGCGAACGGCCAAGGGGCTGGTCCTGACGGAATTCGGCGCCATGTTCGCGATGCGCCTCGGCGCGGGTTTCCGCGAGCTCACCCAGGCCGTGGCCGACGAGGCGCGCCAATGCACGCTGGTGGTTTCCGTGGCGCCGGCATTCGCCTCGAAATGGCTGCTGCCGCGGCTGTCGCATCACTTCACCCGGCATCCCAACGTGCTGTTGCGCATCGACGCCTCGGTGCGGCTGGCCGACCTCGACC
This sequence comes from Mesorhizobium sp. B2-6-4, assembly GCF_006441495.1. Taxonomy (NCBI): domain Bacteria; kingdom Pseudomonadati; phylum Pseudomonadota; class Alphaproteobacteria; order Hyphomicrobiales; family Phyllobacteriaceae; genus Mesorhizobium; species Mesorhizobium sp. B2-6-4. The sequence goes on along the minus strand of NZ_VFUE01000003.1, from coordinate 37,080 downwards.
ATTCCGATATCGATATCGCCATCCGGCTTGGCGACGGCACATGGCCGGGCGGCAAGGCGGAGTTGCTTTTGGCACAAGAGGTGTTCCCGGTCTGCGCGCCCTCGATAGCGAAGAAACTGAAAGCGATCGAAGACCTTGCCCAGACCTGCGCGATCACCGACGAACGGGCGATGATCAACTGGGAAAGCTGGTTCGCCGCAGCCGGTGTCGAACCCGTCACCTTCCTGAAGGGCGCGCGCTTCACCGATCCGATGCTTTGCCTGGAATCGGCGATTGCCGGCCATGGCGTGATGCTGGGCTGGCAGTTGCTCGCCGCCGACGCGCTGGCGGACGGGCGGCTCGTCGCGCCGTTCGGGATCCGCGCCCAGAGCGGGCTTGGCTATTGGCTGGTGACCTCCGCCGCCAAGGCCGAAAGCCGCAAGGTCCGGGATTTCAAGCTCTGGATCAGGGAAGAGATCGAGGCGACGATGGCGCGGTTCGGCTCCGCGAAGACGGGCACGACCGATGCGATCACGGTGGAAAGCACCGTGGCGCCGGTCTATGTAGAGTCCGACATCAAACTACGGCAGGCAGCATCATGACCACACATTCGCGCGGCGTTTCCGCAACGATCGACCCGGTGAAGCTCGACAGGCTGGCCGAAGTCGCCATCAAAGTGGGGCTGCAATTGCAGCCCGGGCAGGACCTGGTGCTGACCTCCTCCATCGCCGCGCTGCCGCTGACCCGGCGCATCGTCGAGCATGCCTACAAGGCCGGCGCGGGGCTGGTGACGCCGATCTTCAACGATGACGAGATCACGCTGGCGCGCTTTCGTTATGGCGCGGACGCCGGCTTCGACCGCGCCGCCGGCTGGCTCTATGAAGGCATGGCCAAAGCCTTCTCCAACAATGCGGCGCGACTTGCCGTGCGCGGCGAAGATCCTTCGCTCCTGTCGGCGCAGGACCCGGCGAACGTGGCGCGCGCCAACAAGGCCAATTCGATGGCCTACCAGCCGGCGCTGGAAAAGATCACCGGCTTCGACATCAACTGGAACATCGTCGCCTATCCCGATCTCGCCTGGGCCAAGCAGGTCTTCCCCGATGATGCCGACGACGTTGCGGTGGCCAAGCTCGCCGACGCCATCTTTGCCGCCTCGCGGGTGGACGTGGAAGATCCGATCGGCAACTGGAAGGCGCACAATGCCGCCCTTCGCAGCCGCACCGAATGGCTCAACGGCCATGCTTTCCATGCGCTTCATTTCACCGGGCCGGGCACCGACCTGACGGTCGGGCTGGCCGACGGCCATGAATGGATGGGCGGCGCCTCCACCGCCAAGAACGGCGTCACCTGCAATCCCAACATCCCGACCGAGGAGGTCTTCACCACGCCGCATGCACGGCGGGTGGAAGGCCATGTTTCATCGACCAAGCCGCTCTCCTACCAGGGCACGCTGATCGACGAGATCTCGGTGCGTTTCGAGGGCGGCAGGATCGTCGAGGCGAAGGCTTCGAAGGGCGAGGACGTGCTGAAGAAAGTGCTGGACACCGACGAGGGCGCACGCCGGCTTGGCGAAGTGGCGCTGGTGCCGCATTCCTCACCGATCTCGGCGAGCGGCCTGTTGTTCTTCAACACGCTGTTCGACGAAAACGCCGCCTGTCACATCGCGCTCGGCCAATGCTATTCGAAGTGCTTCGTCGACGGCGCCTCGCTCAGCCAGGCCGAGATCGCGGAGCGCGGCGGCAACAAGAGCTTCATCCACATCGACTGGATGATCGGCTCGGACAAGATCGACATCGAAGGCGTCGGCAAGGACGGCAGCCGCGTGCCGGTCATGCGCAAGGGCGAGTGGGCCTGACGGGAGCGCACGAAGGAGAGCGGATGGCCTTCGAGATCGCGGTCAAGCGGGTGTATGAACCACCCTCGCCCGATGACGGGCAGCGGGTCCTGGTCGATCGTGTCTGGCCACGTGGCGTCAGCAAGGAGCATGCCGCGCTGGCGCTATGGCTGAAGGACATCGCGCCGAGTACCGACTTGCGCAAGTGGTTCGGGCACGAGCCCGAACGATGGGCCGAGTTCCAGAAGCGGTATCGTGCCGAACTGGAAGGCAATGGCGAGGCCGTGGCGCAACTGCGCGCCCTGCTCCGCGACGGCAAGGTGACGCTGCTCTACGGCGCCCATGACGAGGCGCACAACAATGCCGTGGCACTGGCGGGGTATCTGAGAGGACAGTGACCTGTCCCTTCGTCATCCTCGGGCTTGACCCGAGGATCCATGCCGTGACGTCCGTCCGGAAATGCAACGGAGCAGAATCTGCATGGCTGCGACGCCCAAAAGTCACGGCATGGATCCTAGGGTCTGCGCCGCGTCGCTTCGCTCCTTGCTCCGCCCTAGGATGACGAACTGAGAGTGTACCGCGCCCTACTTTCCGACCACCGCTGCCTCATAAACATCCGGCTTGAACCCGACCAGGATGCGGTCGCCAACCTCGAGCACAGGCCGTTTGATCATCGTCGGCTTGGCCAGCATCAGTGCCTTGGCCTTCTTTTCATCCAGGCTCTGTTTATCCTTGTCCGGCAACTCGCGGAACGTCGTGCTGCCCTTATTGAGCAGCTTTTCCCAGCCGACCTTGCGGACCCAGCCATCCAGCCTGCCCGCCTCGATGCCTTCCGCCCGATAGTCGTGGAACCGGTAAGGCACGTCGTGGCCCTCCAGCCAGACGCGGGCCTTCCTGATCGTGTCGCAGGTGGTGATGCCGTACATGGTGATCGTCAAAACAGGTGCCTTCCGGACTTCGAATCTGGCCGCAGATTAAGCAGCCCCGGCGCGCTTTGCCAGCGGCCCGGCAGAACCATCGAAGAGTAAGTTTCTTCAATGGCGGGCGCGCGGTCGCCGATCCGTGACGACGATGTGCATCAGGTCGGATAGCGGCCAGGACATGATCCTGGCCGCTTAGGATGCGGCGAAATGTGCCGACAGCCGAAAACCCGTCTCAATAATAGAAGCGCTCTTCGGCAATCTTGCCGTTCTTGACCGTGTACAGGCCAACCTCGTCCATGGTGACACGCTGGCCCGTGGCCTTGGGCGTTATGTCAAATGTAAAGCGCACGGCGAACTGGTCGCCGTTGACATAAGGGCCCTCGACCGAGCCGCCATGGACTTCGTTGTTTTCCTGCCACCACTGGCCTTTCTGCTTGACGGCGTCCTTGCCGCGGCAGACGGCCATCGGCCCCTCCATGGCCTCATAGCTGACGATGTCGTCGGCATTGTATTTCTCGGCAGCACTTTCGTAGTCACCGCGCTTGAGAAGCTCCGTGAAATCCTTGGCAATTTCCGTGTTGGTCATGTGTTCCTCCTGTTCAGACGCATTGCAAATAGGGAAAGGTTGGCGGCCTGCCATCGTCGTGCCGTCTGGTAGCTGACATGCCATGTCAGGATGATGGACCGCGCGGACTATGCGAGGACGATGCAGGCTCTCACATGGCGGGCAGTGCATCGTCCTGGCCGGTCAGCCGCCAACGTCCGGGCTGCTTGTAGGCGCCCTTCCCAATGAGACTGTGGATCAGCACAAAATCCCGGACAGTCCAGCCGATCGGATCGATCGACCGCTCGCGAATGCTGGGAACGCCCACTTCATCACGAAGCAATGTAACATGCGGTTCGATGGACCTGGTGAGAAAGGGGTTTAGCGGGCTGTCCGAGATCACCGCCGTCAGATCACGCCAGAATTTCTGCAGCGGCGGATTGCCATCGCTGCCGCGCAGGACCAGTGCACCACCGCCAAAAGCCGACAGGCGATCGAACGATACCTCGAAGGGCTTCGCAACGATCATCGATCCGATATGACAGGCGGCCTCTGCCAGCTCTTGCGGATACTCCTCATGGTCGCCGAGGCCGACAAGCGAGATGTGGATGTGATTTTCCGGAACCAGCCAGCCTTGCAATCCGAACTCACGGTTCAAGGCAATGGCCTTTCGCGCGAGACGACCAGCAATCGCGCTGCCGACGAGGATGGCAAAGAACAGCCGGTGGAAATGCTTCCCGGCCTGTTCCCATCGGAAAAAGGCCTGGCCGTTCTTCGCGGTTCCGAATGCGGGTTGCCCACTCATACTGATCTCGTCCGCCAATTGACTCAGGGCGAGCATATTAGAACAAAACGAGAACAAGCGCAAGCCGAAAAATGACGCAGGCGTTGGGGCTCCCGCACCGCCGCATGCATCCAACCCCTGAAGGAGTGCTTCCTTGCGGTACGCCAATCACCGACGACGCCGGCAGACATGGCGCCTGGCTCACCACAAACGGGATAGACCTTTGACAGGAATCCGGTGAAAGTGCCGCGCCGAACCAGCAAGCCGCATTTTTGATGATCAGAGGACCGCACGCATGACAAACCCGATGCATCTGCCCGCCGAAGGCCTTTTTGTCGGGCGCGCCAGAAGCAGCGACGCCTCGCATCCCCTGGTGGTCACGGTGCGTGATGGCACCGTCTTCGACATCACGTCGAGCACGGCGCCGACCGTGCGCGATATCTGCGAGATGGCCGATCCGGCCGGTTATGTGCGCTCGGCCAAGGGCAAGCCGATCGGCTCGCTCGATGATATCGCGGCCAACAGTTTCGAGGCCGCGCGTGATCCGGCAAGGCCCTATCTCATCTCCCCCGTCGACCTGCAGGCGATCAAGGCCTCGGGCGTCACCTTCGTCGTCAGCCTTTTGGAACGCGTCATCGAGGAACAGGCGCGCGGTTCGGCGGAAAAGGCCGACGCCATCCGCGCCGACATTGCCGGGCTGATCGGCCACGATCTGTCCAAGCTCAAGCCCGGTTCGCCGGAAGCGATGGAGATCAAGGCCAAGCTCATCGCACGCGGCGCCTGGTCGCAATATCTGGAAGTGGGCATCGGCCCCGACGCCGAGATCTTCACCAAATGCCAGCCGATGGCCTCGGTCGGCTTCGGCGCCGATGTCGGCCTGCATCCCGTCTCGACCTGGAACAATCCGGAGCCGGAGATCGCCATGATCGCCGCCTCAAGCGGCAGGATCGTCGGCGCCACCATCGGCAACGACGTCAATTTGCGCGATGTCGAAGGGCGTTCCGCACTGCTGCTCGGCAAGGCCAAGGACAACAACGCCTCCGCCTCGCTTGGGCCTTTCATCCGCCTGTTCGACGGCACGTTCTCGATCGACGACGTAAAGCGGGCCGTGGTCCGGCTGAAAGTGGAAGGTGAGGACGGGTTCTCGCTGGAGGGCGCGAGCTCGATGGCCGAGATCAGCCGCTCGCCGGAAGAGCTCGTTGCCGCCGCCATGGGCCCGCATCACCAGTACCCGGACGGCCTGGCGCTCTATCTCGGCACCATGTTCGTGCCTTCGAAGGACCGCGGCGAGAAGGGCAAGGGGTTTACCCACAAGGTCGGCGACATCGTCACCATCTCGTCGGAGAAATTCGGCGCGCTGGTCAACCGGGTGCGACTGTCGCCGGACTGCCCGCACTGGACCTACGGCGCCAGCCATCTGATGCGCGATCTTGCCAGGGCCGGCCTCCTCTAGCTCTGGGTTCACCCGAGGGCGGTCAATCATCGCTCCGGCGACCCTCGAGGCCGGTATCGCCTGCCGCGAAAAATCATCCGAACTGATGCAATCTGATGGGACCGCTGATGGCGTCCCGTCAGGCGCCGACTACGACTGACAGGCGGAGGCTTGCCATTTGTCGAAAAAGAGGATGCTCTGATCATCCAACACGGCGTTGGCGAGGAGGACGCGGTCTTGCCCGATCAAGAGGGCGGTTTCGAACTGATCAGTTTCAAACGGGAGGAAATCAAATGCTGACACGGCTAAGAGTGGTTCTATACGGCCTGCTGGTCGCGCTGACGGTCATTCCGGCGGCGGCGCAGGCCAAGACGTTCTACTGGATTTCACATGGCGGCCCGGCCGATCCGGTCTGGACATACTTCCTTGCCGGCGCCAAGCAATGGGCCAAGGACACCGGCAATACCGTCAACACCTCGTTCCACAATGGCGACGTCGCCTCGCAGCAGGAGGCGGTGCGGGCCGCGATCTCGGCCAAGGCCGACGGCATCACCACCACCAGCCCCGATCCGGGCAGCCTTGTCGAGATCGTCAAGGAAGCCCGCGCGGCCAACATTCCGATCATCAATTTCAACACGCCCGATCCCAAGGCCAATTTCAACGCCTATGTCGGCGGCGACAATGTCACCTTCGGCAAGCACTGGGCGCAGTATCTGGTCGACAAGGGCCTGGTGAAGAAGGGCGACTTCGTCTGGATGCCTGTCGAGATTCCCGGCGCCACCTACGGCGTGCAGGAAGAGGAAGGCATCAAGAGCGTGTTCGAGCCGCTCGGCATCACCTATGAGGTGACCGAGGCGACGCTCGACCAGGCCGAGGTGATCAACCGCATGGTCGACTATCTCACCGCCAACAAGGCCAAGGTGAAGGCGATCATCGGCCTTGGCGACCTCGTCACCGGCTCGATCAAGCGCGTGTTCGACCAAGTCGGCGTCAAGCCCGGCGAAATCCCCGTCGTCGGCTGGGGCAACTCGCTCGACACCACCCAGGAAGTGCTGAACGGCTACGTCAATGCCGGCCAGTGGCAGGATCCGCAGGCGACCAGCTATGTCGCGCTGTCGCTCGCCAACATGGCCGCCAGCGGCATTCCCCCGGGCTTCAACGTCATCACCGGCGCGCTCTATGAGAAAGATACCGCCGAGATCTACGACAAAATCCTGTCCGGCAAATAGCCCCTGATCTCCAGCGCCGCGCGTCCACCGGGCGTGCGGCGTCCCGCCCTTTCGCCTGGTATCGAGCCGTTTGATGCGGCCCGATGGTCCGGCCCATTCCAACCAGTCGCGGGTTACACGTGGAAAATCGTTCGCTTGTCCAAGGCCTGATCGCGCGGCCGGAATTCGGCCCCTTCGTGCTGCTCGTCGTCGAGATCGCCGTCTTCTGGGGTTTCAACCACGACTTCCTGTCACCCCAGAACATCTCCAACACGTTGGCCTTCACGGTCGAGCTCGGGCTGATCGCGCTGGCGATGACGTTGCTGATGACGTCGGGCGAATTCGACCTTTCCGTCGGCTCGCTGTTCGGCTTCTCGCCGGTGCTGATGTGGACGCTGTTCAACAGCGGCCTCACCTCGCTGGAGATGGGCTTCGTTGTCGCGCTGCTGGTCGCCGCCTTCATCGGCCTGGTCAATGGCTGGTTCGTCACGCAGCTCAAGATCCCGTCCTTTCTGGTCACGCTCGGCATGCTCCTGGTGGTGCGCGGCACCGCGCTGTTCGTCACCGACGGCTTTCCGCAGCGCACCTGGAGCGCCGAGGGCAGTTGGCTGGCGGAGGCGCTGGTCGGCGATTTCTTCATCGGCCCGTTCCGCATCTACATGTCGCTGTTCTGGTTCATCGCCGCGGCCATCGCGCTGGGCTATGTGCTGACGCAAAGCCGCACCGGCAACTGGATCCAGGCCGCCGGCGGCAACCCGAACGCTGCGAGGGCGCGCGGCGTCAATGTCAGCCGCGTCAAGATCGGCCTGTTCGTGCTGTCCTCGGTCATGGCCTCGCTTGCCGGCGTCATCTCCTCGCTGCGCACCTCGGCGGCCAACCCTAACAGCGGCACCGGCTACGAACTCGAGGTCATCGCCATGGTGGTGATCGGCGGCACGGCGCTGACGGGCGGGCGCGGCACCATCATCGGCACCGTGCTCGGCATCCTTATCCTGCGCGTCATGCGCAACGGCATCGTGCTGATCGGCGTGCCCGGCCTTGCCTACAACATCTTCATCGGCGCGATCATCCTTGGCATGATGGCGCTTCATTCATGGCTGGAACGCCGGCATCAGGCAGGGACGTGAACCATGGCCGAGCCACTGATCCGCATGCAGAACATCCGCAAGTCCTACGGGCGCGTGCAGGCGCTGGTGGACGCCAATTTCCATGTCAACGAGCGCGAGATCGTCGGCCTGCTCGGCGACAATGGCGCCGGCAAGTCGACGCTGATCAAAGTGCTGTCGGGCGCGGTGCCGCTGACCAGCGGCGACATCTTCATCCGCGGCAAGAAGGTGAACCTGCGCAACACCAGCGACGCCATCGCCAACGGCATAGAGACCATCTACCAGGATTCGGCGCTGGTCACCCAACTGTCGATCGCCCGCAATCTGTTCCTCGGACGCGAGCCGATCAAGCCGCCGCGCTTCCTCAACCGCATGGACCAGGAGGCGATGAACACGGTCGCGCGCGACCTGCTCAAGCAGGTCGGCATTTCCAAGAACATTCCGCCGACCACGCCGATCGGCTCGCTCTCCGGCGGCGAGCGCCAGGCGGTGGCGATCGCGCGCGCCATGCATTTCGACAGCGATCTCATCATCCTCGACGAACCGACCAACAATCTCGGCGTCGCCGAAACCCAGGGCGTGCTGAGCTTCGTGCGCAGCGCGCGCGATTCCGGCCATTCCTGCATCTTCATCGCGCACAACATCCACCATGTCTTCCAGGTGGTGGACCGCATCGTCGTCATGCGGCGCGGCAAGGTGGTGGCCGGGGACATCGACCCCAAGACGACCAGCGTGGCGGAGGTTGAACGCGTCATCACCGGCATGTCGGACAAGGAGATCCGCGACGCCATCGCCGATGGCAAGGGGTCGCATTGAGGACGAGCGCAACATCCCTGGCGAAACAGCAGAATGGGCATCCGGGCGAATGGGCGCGATCGGCGCCGCTCAAATCGCCCGTCTGGCGTGCCATCGCATCGGCAATAGGGTTGCGGCATGAAAGCCACCGTCTCTGACATCGCCAGGAACTGCGAACTGTCGACGGCGACGGTCGACAGGGTGCTCAACAACCGGAAGGGGGTCAGCGCGGCCAACCGGCAGCGCGTCATGGAGGCCGCCAAGCAGCTCGGCTATCTGCCGGTCGCCGATCAGGTAACGCTCCCCTCGCGGCCGGCCAATCTGGAATTCTTCCTGCCGATCGGCAGCAACGCCTTCATGCAGGATTTGGCCAGGCATATCGAGGATTATGCCTCGCGCCTGCCGCTCGTTGCCTCGTGCCGGATCCACAACCTCGCCGGAATCTCGCCGAACGCTTTGCAGACCGCCGTCGAAAACCTGTCGCTGAAAGCCAACGGCGTCGGCGTCATCGCCGTCGATCATCCCAGGACGCGCAACATCCTGCGCGACATCGTCGAGGCCGGCATTCGCCTGGTGACGCTGGTGTCCGATATTCCGGCCGCACCACGCTCGGCCTATGTCGGCATAGACAACCGGGTGGCGGGACGGACCGCCGCACTCCTGATGGGGCGCTTCCTCGGCGACCGCGAGGGCCAGTTGGCGATGGTGGTCGGCTCGCGCTCCTATCGCGGCCATGAGGAACGTGAGATGGGTTTCCGCTCCGTGCTCGGCGAGGAGTTCCCCAACCTGAGCGTCAGCAGCGCCGTCGAGATCAACGACGAGACCGGTGCCAGCTATGCCGAAACCATGAAGGCGCTGCGCAACGAGCCGGAACTGCTCGGCATCTATTGCATTGGAGCCGGACGCTCCGGCGTTGCCAAGGCCATCCGGGAGGCCAGGCCCAACCGCAAGCCGGTATTCATCTGTCACGACCTGACGAGGGAAACGCGCGGCTATCTCGTCGACGATCTCGCCGACGTCGTCATCGACCAGAATGCCAGGCTGATCGCCGAGCAATCGGTCATCCGCCTGCTTGGCTCGATCGCATCATCGGCGCCCTACCTGACGCGGAAATTCATCGAGCCGCGGCTGATCTTCCGGGAAAACGTCCCGGTGCAGTGACGCGGGCCGCGAGGCCTTCCGGTCACGTCGCGAGCGATACGGCGAATCTGCACAGCTGCTATGCACGATTCACGATTGCCGAATCATTGGGCAACTCATAGCTTTTGGTTGTCGGCCATCTACTCCTCCCAGATGCGATGCCGACGCTGAGTGGGGTGCACCTCCTCCCGCACCACATTCGAAATCGAGCCCGCTGCCACCTCCTCCCGGCAGCGGGCTTTTTTATTGCATGCCGGACATTTCCGGGAACGGCAGGGAATCCACGCAACATCAAAGCCACGGCAAACCGGAAGCGCACGCGCTGTCCGGCGCCAATGAGCCTTGCCGATGGATCAGCCCGCGGCGGCTCCGCCCCTGAAGGACTGGATCAACCCTTCCGCCATGCGCACCAATTGCGCGCTGGGACCTTCGGTGCCAACGGTCTGCACGCTCACGCGCGCGCCTTCGCACAGCAGCGAAAGCGTATCGGCCAGAAGTTCGGCCTGGCCGATGCCGGCGCCCCGGCAGAGCGCCACCAAGCGCTCGCGCTGGGCTTCCTTGAGTTCCTTGATCACGCGCCTGGCCGGATGGTCGGGTTCAGTCAGCTCAACCGCGGCGTTGGCCATGTCGCAGCCCCGGCAATCGGCCGTAAGCATCTCGGCCGCCTTGCGAACCCAGGCATGCAGTTGCGCGAGCTTGTCGCCCGGGTGCTCGGCTTCGAATGCGTCCCACATCGCGCCGGCCTTTGATGCGGTGGCGCGCAGGCATTCGATGATCAGATCGTCCTTGGATTCGAAATGACGGTAGAGCGTCATCTTGTTCGTGCCGGCAGCCTCGGTGATGGCGTCGACGCCGACGCCCTTGATGCCGTGCTTGTGGAACATGTCGCGCGCCGTCTCCAGGATCCGATCCCGGGGACGAGGACGCTCCACGACGCCGTCTGTCATCATTGATCTCCTTTCGTTTCCAAAAATCCCTCGGCCACCTCTTGACTAGGGTGTTACCGGTCTGTAACTTCCAGAATGTTACTTACTGGTAACACCTATGGCGTCCGCCGTCAATAACAAGACCGTGATCTGGTCCGGCCAGATCGGGGCGGGCGAAAAATTGCATTTCATGCGGCTCCGGCCGGTGAAGAGATGAAAAACGGTTCGCGAGCATGGGCTGCGAATCGACAGACAAGGAGCCGGCCAATGCCACAGCGCCGCGATCTTACCATAGATGAAGCCGTTCGGGATCCGATGATCCGGCTGGTCATGAAAGCCGACGGGGTCGATCCGCGCGCTTTCGAAACAATGCTGCGCACGCTTGCCGGTTCGCAGCGCGGCGAGGTGCCGTTGCTCCGTTCGTCGGAAGAGTTCGGACGCGGCCAGAGGCTGTCCAGGGTTGCCAGTGCGTTCGGCAGGGCAAGAGCAGCCGGAGAGGCGTGCGTGTCGTGGTAAACTTCTTCATTCACCGCCCGATCTTCGCCTCGGCGATCGCCATCATCATGGTGCTCGCCGGGACGATTTGTTATTTCCTGCTGCCCGTCTCGCAGTTTCCCGACATCACACCGCCGCAGGTCGTGGTCAGCGCCCACTATCCGGGAGCCAGCGCGCAGGTGGTCGCCGACACTGTGACGACGCCGCTGGAGCAGCAGATCAACGGCGTGCAAGGCATGACCTACATGTCGTCGACCAGCTCCAATGACGGTTCCTCGACGATCACCATCACCTTCGATGTCGGCTACTCCCTGAGCACCGCCGCCGTCGACGTCCAGAACCGCGTCTCGCAGGCTGCCTCGTCGCTTCCGGCGATCGTCAATCAGGGCGGCGTGACTATCAAGAAGCAGAATCCGAACTTTGTCCTCATCGTCAACCTCACCTCGCCCGACGGCTCCGTCGACCCGGTGGCGCTGTCGAACCTTGCCTATCTGCAAGTGGTCGACCCGCTGAAGCGGCTGCCCGGTGTCGGTGACGTGCAGATATTCGGCGAGCGGCGCTATTCGATGCGCGTCTGGCTCGATCCGGACAAGCTCGCCAATCTCGGCATCACCGCCGTCGACGTCCAGAACGCCATTGCCGAGCAGAACGTCCAGGTGGCCGCCGGCAAGATCGGCCAGTCTCCGGCGCCTGCCGGCACCGCTTTCGAGATGCAGGTCAATGCCGTCGGCCGGTTGAGCGATCCCAAGGAGTTCGGCGACATCGTCGTGCGCGCCAACACCACCACCGGTTCGCTGGTGCGGCTGCGCGACGTCGCCCGCATCGAGCTCGGCGCCCTGCAATATTCGTCGTCGGCCTTCTTCGGCAAGGACCCGACCGTGGTGCTCGCCGTCTACCAGATGCCCGGCTCCAACGCGCTCGATCTGCAGCAGCGCGTCAAGGACAAGATGCAGGAGCTGTCCGCCCGCTTCCCCAAGGGCGTCAGCTATGCCATGCACTACGACACGACGCGCTTCGTCTCGGCCTCCATGCATGACGTGCTGATCACGCTCGGCGAGGCTCTGGTCCTCGTCGTCGCCGTGGTTTTCATCTTCCTGCAAAGCTGGCGCACCACAATCATTCCGACGATCGCCATCCCGGTGTCGCTGGTAGCGACGCTCGTCGTCATGGAGATGATGGGCTTCTCGCTCAACATGCTCTCCCTGCTCGGCATGGTGCTGGCGATCGGCCTTGTCGTCGACGACGCCATCGTGGTGGTCGAGAATGTCGAACGACAGCTCGAGGCCGGGCTGAAACCGTTGGCGGCTACCAAGGCCGCCATGGCCGAAGTCACCGGTCCGATCATCGCCACGACAGCCGTGCTGATGGCCGTCTTCGTGCCGGTCGCCTTCATCCCCGGCGTTTCGGGACGCCTCTACAACCAGTTCGCGCTGACGGTGGCGATCTCGGTCGGCATTTCCGCCTTCAATTCGCTGACGCTGAGCCCGGCGCTGAGCGCAGCCTTCCTGCGCCATCGCCAAGGCACGCAATTCGTGCTGTTCCGCTGGTTCAATACGGGCTTTGACAGGCTGTCGCATGCCTATGCCAATGGCGTGCGCGTCCTCATCCGTTTGCGCTGGATCATGCTCGGCCTGTTCGCGGCCGGGCTGGTCGCCACCTATTTCGTCTGGGCGAAGCTTCCCTCGACCTTCCTTCCGGTCGAGGACCAGGGCTATTTCTTTGTCGTCATCCAGTTGCCCGACGGCGCTTCGCTGGAACGCACCGACGCGGTGGCGCAGAAGGCGCGCGACATCCTGCAGGCGACGCCCGGCGTCGACATCGTCGGCTCGATCAGCGGCCTGAATTTCCTGACCAGCGCGGCGCAGTCGAATTCCGCGGTCGAATTCGCCATCCTCAAGCCGTGGGAGGAGCGCGGTCCCGACCAGAGCGCCTCCAAGCTCGTCGCCGACGTGCGCGGCAAGCTGATGCAGATCCCGGAGGCGTTCGCGCTCTCCTTCGATCCGCCCTCGATCCCGGGCATCGGCACCACGGGCGGCTTCGAATTCGTCGTCGAGGACCTTACCGGCCGCGGCAGCACCGCGCTCAACGACGCGACGCAAGCCGTGATCGCCGAGGCGCGCAAGCAGCCGGAAATCAACCCTCAGCAGCTTTTCTCGCCATTCTCGACCTCGACGCCGCAGTTCAACTACGACCTCGACCGCGCCAAGGCGAAGCTGCTCGGGCTCAACCTGCCTGACGTCTTCAACACGCTGCAGATCTATCTCGGCTCGCTCTACGTCAACGACTTCAACCTGTTCGGCCGCACCTTCCGGGTGACCATCCAGGCCGACAAGGATGCACGCGCGGGTGCGGCCGACATTTCGCGGCTCTATGTGCGCAATGCCTCCGGCGGCATGGTGCCGCTCAGCACGCTGGGCAAGCTGGTGCCGTTCGTCGGCCCGGAAACGGTGCCGCACTACAACAACAACGCCTCGGCCTCGATCAATGGCGGCGCCGCGCCCGGCTATTCGTCCGGCCAGGCGGTCGCCGCCATGGAACGGGCCGCCGCCACGGCTCTGCCAAGGGATTTCGGCTTCGAATGGACCGGCATCACCTTCCAGGAGCTCAAGGCGGGATCGATCGCGTCGGTCGTCTTCGGCCTCGCCATCGTCTTCGTCTTCCTGATCCTGGCGGCGCAATATGAGAGCTGGGCGATGCCGTTCATGGTGCTGCTGGCAGTGCCGCTCGCCTTGTTCGGCGCGTTCGTGGTGCTGTGGGTGCGCGGCATGCAGATCGACGTCTACTCGCAGATCGGCTTCGTCATGCTGATCGGCCTGGCGGCGAAGAACGCCATCCTGATCGTCGAGTTCGCCCGGCGACGGCGCGAAGAAGGCCTCAGCATCGTCGAAGCGGCGATGGAAGCGGCACGGCTGAGGCTGCGGCCGATCCTGATGACGGCCTTCGCCTTCATCCTGGGCGTGCTGCCGCTGATGTTCGCGACCGGCGCCGGTGCTGCCAGCCGTCAATCGATCGGCACCACCGTCTTCGGCGGCATGGTGGCGGCGACCATCCTGTCGCTGGTGTTCGTGCCGGTCTTCTATGCGGTCATCGAACAGCTGCGCGAACGGCGCGGCGGTGAAGAGCCCGCTTCCCTGCATTCCGAACCAACTGCCGAACCCGCCTTGCCGCCCATGGCGCAAGCGGCCGAATAAGATTGGAGACTGAACATGCGTAAATGGAAAATCGCTTTGGGCGCCGCTGTCGCGCTGGGCGCAATCTCGGTGGCGAGCGTTCACCTGCTCGATATGGGCAGCCTCAGCCTCAATGCCGGCACGGCCGGAGCGGCAACGCCCGCTCCCGCGGCATTCGTCATGCCGGTGCCGGTGACCAGCGTGGTGAAGAAGACGATCCCGATCTATCTCGACTATGCCGCCCGCACCGAACCGATCCGCAGCGTCACGCTGCAGGCCAGAGTGCCGGGCTACCTGGAAGAGCAAGCCGCCGAAGACGGCGCCGACGTCAAGAAGGGCGACCTCCTCTACAGGATCGCGCCGCAGGACTTCCAGGCGGCGCTCGACCAGGCGAAGGCGCAGGTGCAGCGTGATACAGCGACGCTCGACTATGCCCGCTCCAATCTCGGCCGCGGCACCGAGCTCGCCAAGAGCGGCTATCTGGCCAAGGACAGCTTCGACCAGCGCACCAGCACCTTGCGCGAGGCGCAGGCGTCGCTGGCGCTCAACCAGGCGGCGGTCCGCTCGGCCGAGCTCAATTTGAGCTATTCGGAGATTCGCGCTCCCTTCGCAGGCCGCATCGGCCGTAACCAGGCCTCGATCGGCACGCTGGTCAGCGTCGCCGGCACGGTGCTCAACACGCTGGTGCAGCTCGACCCGATCTATGTAACCTTCAATCCGAGCGAGAGCGATCTGGCGCAGATCGAGGAAGCTCGTGCCGCCGGCCCGATCGAGGTCGAGGTGCTGCTCCCGGGCGAGACCGAAGCCCATCAGAAGGGTGAACTCACCTTCATCGACAACACGATCGACCATTCGACCGGCACCATCACCGCGCGCGCCACCATCGGCAACGCCAAGTTCGCGCTGCTGCCTGGCCAATATGTCCGCGTCCGGCTGCACGTCAAACAGCAGCCCGATGCGCTGATGGTGCCGCAGGTGGCACTGGGTTCGAGCCAGCTCGGCAAATATCTCTACGTCGTCGGCAAGGGCAACACGGTCGACCAGCGGCTGGTCTCGACCGGGCCGACCAGCGGCGACCTGGTGGCCATCCTGAGCGGAGTCACGGAAGGCGACCAGGTGATAACAGGCAATCTGCAGAAGATCGGCCCTGGAATGCCGATTTCGCCACTGCCACAGAAACCGGCCACCTGACTCCCCCGCAGGCCCGGTTTCAGCGCGGCGCCCCGGCCTTCCCACAGGTCGCGGGCGCCGCTTTTGGGAGCAGCTCCGCCCGACCAGTACCGGCCATGTGAAAAAAGCCGCAAAAGTCCTTGTTAGATTGTCGACAATCTGCTTGTCTTGCCCTTGTTTCGTCGGGAGTGGCCGGGATGGCAAAGGCGGATTTCAGTCCAATCGCGGATACGACCCGACGCGCGGAGATCGTGGCGCTGCTGCGACGGGCAATCCTGACCGGCCAGTTGGAGCCGGGCCAGAAGCTCAACGAGCTGCGGATTTCCGAGCAGATGCGCGTCAGCCGCGCGCCTTTGCGCGAAGCGATGCGCGAGCTGGTGCAGGAAGGCATCCTGACCAGCATCCCCTATGCCGGCACCTTCGTCATCAATGTCACCGCCAAGGACATCGACGATGTCTACTCGCTCAACAAGGTGCTCGACGAATTCGCCATCGAGCGGACATGGGAGCTGCGCGATCGGCGCTTTTTCGATGAGCTCGACCGGCGCCATGAGGCGGTGAAGCAGGCGACGCGCGACCGCGACACCACAAGGCAGATCGAAACCGCGCTGCAACTGCATGGCCTGATTCACGAATGGGCCGACAATTCCGTTCTTTTGGAAACATGGCAACGGCTGACCAGCCGGTTGCAGATGTATTTTGCCCTGCACCAGCAGGCACGCAACGAAGCGGTGCCTGCCGAGAACGTTCACGAGACTTACGTGCGGCTGCTCAAGGGCGACGACATGCGCGCTGCCCAGCGCCACGCCCGCGAGCATATAGACCACGACTTCGAAGAGCTTCTTGCCTACGCGCGCGCTCTCGAACGGCGCCCGTCGAAAGGCGCTTGATACTTCCCCAGCGGACAACGGACATTAACGTGCAGATCGCAACCATCAAAGCCTACCATGTCGTGCAGCCCTTCGTGGACGGCCCCTACCGCATGTCCAAGGGGCGCGTCGCCGACGCCTTCGACGCGGTGATCGTCGCCATCACCTCGAACGATGGCATCACCGGTTGGGGCGAGATGGCGCCGCTCGGCAATTTCTATTCGGCCGCCTTCCCGGCGGGCGCCCGTGCCGGCGTTATGGAGATCGCCACGCACCTCATCGGCCACGACCCGCGCGGCCTCGCCGGCATCGGCCGGCTGATGGACATCGTGTTCAAAGGGCATCCCTACATCAAGTCGGCGCTCGACATGGCCTGCTGGGATCTCGCCGCGCGCGCCGCCGACGTGCCGCTGGTGACGATGCTGGGCGGCAAGGAGAGCGATACGGCCGAGCTTTACAAGGTCGTCACCCATGGCAGCGTCGATGCCATGGCCGCCCTTGCGCAGCGCATCGTCCAGGACGGCTTCCACCGGCTGCAGGTCAAGGTCGGCGGCAACGTCCGCGACGACATCGAACGCGTCACGGCGGTCGCCGCCTCAGTGCCGAAAGACACTGTCATCTTCTGCGACGCCAATGCCGGCTGGACGCCCTACCAGGCGCGCCAGTTCGCCGATGCGACGCGCTCGATCGATTACACATTCGAGCAACCCTGCACGACGATCGAGGAAAACATGTCGGTGCGCCGCATGCTCGACAAGCCGATGGTGCTCGACGAATCCGTCACCTCGCTCGAGGACATGCTGGAAATCCATCGCCGAGGCGCGGCCGACGGGCTGACGCTGAAGATCTCGCGGCTCGGCGGCGTCGGCAGGACCCGGCTGATCCGCGATGTCGCCGTCGACCTCGGCTTCATGATCACCGTCGAGGATACCGGCGGCGCCGAGATCGACACGGCAGCCATGGCGCATCTGTCGCTGTCGACGCCGCAGGAGCGCCGCCTGCACGCCATCGCGTTCCACGAATGGGTGACGGTGCGCACGGCGTCGAACAAGCCGCCGGTCACCGGCAGCCGCATGGGCGTTCCGGATGGTCCGGGCCTCGGCATCGACGTCGTCCCGGATCTTCTCGGCAAGCCCTTCTTCGAGGTCGGCCGGTGAAAATCCGCGGCATCAAGGCGACGCCGATCAACCTCAGGCTCGAGGCGCCTTATGCCTGGGTGTTCGGTGAACTCGACGGCTTCTCGCCGACCATTGTCGAAGTGGAGACCGAAGATGGCCTGATCGGCCTCGGCGAAGCACCGACGCCGGCAGCAGCCGCGATCATCAACGACATCCTGGCACCGCGGCTCGTGGGCCGCGACGCCTTCGACATCGCGGGCGCCGAGCATGTCTGCCTCCCCTACTGGACCGGCGTGCAGTCGATCAACGACCGCACCCGCATCATGGCCTTCGGCGCGATCGAGATGGCGCTCTGGGACCTGCGCGGCAAGGTGTGGAACCAGCCGCTCTACCAACTGCTCGGCGGCGCCGTGCGCAAGGAGATCCCGTTCACCGATTACTTTTCGCTGCGCGGCGACGGGCCAAGGGTGAAAGGCGAGACGACGCCGGAGGAAGTCGCCGACTACTGCGTCGAGCTTCATGAGACCCACGGAACGACCTTCTTCGAAGGGAAGTTCTCGACGCAGGATCCAAAAATCTCGCTGAAGATGATCGAATTGATCCGCAGGAAGCTCGGCGACGATGCGATGATCCGCATCGATTCCAACCAGGCCTATTCGCTCAGCACCGCCCGGCGACTGGCACGGCCGCTGGAAGAGCTTAGCGTGCGCAATTGGGAGGATCCAGTGGCGACGATCGAGGAGATGCGCGAACTCAGGCGCCATTGCTCGATCCCGTTCTCGACCCACAACATCGACATCGCCCGCGCCATGGACCTCAAGGTGCCCGACGCCTTCGTCGGCAATCCGACGGCGCATGGCGGCATCGGCCGCATGCTGCGCTTCGTCGGCGCCTGCGAGCACGCCGGCATCGATTTCTGGTGCTACAGCGGCGACAGCGGCATCGGCAGCGCCGCTTACCTGCATCTGTGCGCGGCACTCGGCTGGATACGGGAACCGAACCAGTCGCTGTTTCGCATGCAACCGACCGACATCACCGAGGAAGGACCGTTTTGCCCGAGGAACAATGTCGTGCCTGTGCCGGAGGAGCCCGGTCTCGGCATCACATTGTCGCGAGAACGGCTCGCTGCCTGCCATCGCGATTTCGTCGAGAACGGGCCCTGCAACAAATATCATGATCGGGCAAAGCCCGGAACTTACCGTCGTTTGCCGCTGAACTAGATGAGGGCGGCCGGCCAAAACAGAAGAAGCCAGCCACCGCGATCCCGATCGGAAAGGGTGGCCACGGACCAGAGGAAGCAGTGCAGCCCAGAAACCGGCACGTCCACGCCAAGGACTGGATGGACCGGACAAAACCGCGTGCTAAAGTCCCGGTCTACAGGCCTCTGGCGACCGGAAACGGTGTAGTCGCGAATTTTCGTCAACCATAAGAAACAGGGGAAAGGGTCAAACCCATGAGCAAGAATTATCGCATTCTCGACCTCATCCGGCGCAACCGCTCGCCGCTCGAAAATCACCTCATCGACGGTCTCGTCGACGGCCGTGTCAGCCGCCGCGACTTCATCCGCCATGGCAGCCTGCTCGGCCTGTCGCTGCCGCTGCTGGGCGGCATCACCACGGCCGCGGGCCTCGGCGCCATGCCGTCGCTCGTCCGGGCGCAAGGCGCGCCAGGCGCCACAATCCGCGTCGCAAGCAGCGTGCCGGCGGCGACGATCGATCCTGTCACCATCGCCGATGCCGGCGGCCTGCTGATCATGCAGCAAGTCGCGGAGTTCCTCTGCGTCGACGGCCCCGATCTCGTGCTCAAGCCGGCGCTGGCTGAAAGCTGGAAGCCGAACGACAACGGCTCGGTGTGGACTTTCAAGCTGCGCAAGGGCGTGAAGTTCCATAGCGGCGGCGAGATGAAGGCCGACGACGTGGTGGCCAGCATCGACCGGATCGCCGACCCGGCCAACTCGTCCAACGCACTGTCGGTGTTCACCGGCATCCTGTCGAAGGGCGCCAGCAAGAAGGTCGACGACTACACGGTGGAATTCCACCTCGACGCCCCGAACGGCAACTTTCCCTACATGGTGTCGTCCGACAATTACAACGCCGTCATCGTGCCGGCGAGTTACAAGGGCGACTACGAAAAGAGCTTCGACGGCACCGGGCCCTTCAAGATCGACAAATACACGCCAAAGGTCGGCGCGTCCTTCGTCCGCAACGAAGGCTACTGGGGCGAGAAGGCGCTGCCGGAACGCACCGAATTCACCTTCTTTGCCGACATGCAGCCAATGATCCTGGCGCTGCAGGGCGGGCAGGTCGACATCATCAACCAGATGCCTGTGCTGTCTGGCGTGGCGCTGCTCAACGATCCCAACATCGACATCATCAGCCTGAAATCGTCGGCGCACCAGCAACTGCACCTGCGCTGCGACGACGGGCCGATGAAGGATGCGCGCGTGCGCCGCGCCATCGCGCTCAGCCTGGACCGCGACAAGCTGGTCGCGGGCCTGATGAAGGGGCGCGCCGTGGCTGGCAACGACAGCCCGTTCGCCCCGGTTTATCCCTCGACCGATGCGAGCGTGCCGCAGCGCAAGCAGGACATCGCGCAGGCCAAGCAACTCATGGAGGCGGCGGGCGCGGGCAAGGGCTTCAAGATGACGCTGACCACCGAGCGCTATCTCGAAATCCCCGAATACGCCCAGCTCATCCAGAACTGGGTCAAGGAAATCGGCATCGAGCTCGAGCTCAACATCCTCGACCAGAGCGCCTATTACGGCGACGCCGTGTTCGGCAAATCGAACTGGCTGGACTCGGAAATGGGCATCACCGACTACGGCCACCGCGGCGTGCCGAACGTCTATCTTGCCGCCCCGCTGAAGAGCGAAGGCACGTGGAACGCGGCGCACTTCAAGAACAAGGACTACGACGCGCTGGCGACCAGCTATATCGCGGCCCTCGATCTCGAAGCGCAGAAGGCGACGGCAGGCAAGATCCAGAAACTTCTGCTCGAGGAGACGCCGGTCATCTTCGGCTATTTCTACGACTATCTGACGGCGACGGCGAAGGGCGTGGCCGGCGTGCAGCCGACCGCGATGTCGCAGCTGTTCCTGGAAAAGGCGTCGAAGGCCTGAGCGGAAGGGAAAGCCAATCCTCTAACAGCCAGCTTCCTGACGGGAGCTGGCTACTCAGGGAGTGTTAGCCATTCTCTCCTTCCTTGTCCGGCGCGTCTCGCTTTCGCTCGTCACGCTGTTCCTGCTCAGCATCATGGTCTTCCTGGGCGGGCAGGTGCTGCCCGGCAATGTCGGGCGCGCCATATTGGGGCCGTTCGCCGACCAGCGCGCCGTCGATGCGCTCAACCATTCGCTCGGCGTCGACCGGCCACTGCTTGCCCAGTACTGGAGCTGGATTTCAAACTTCGTCCAGGGCGACATGGGCACGTCCTACATCTTCCGCTCGCCAGTCGCCCCCTTCGTCATCGATGCGCTGGGGAATTCGATGAAGCTGGCGGCGGTCGCCTTCGTGCTGGTGGTGCCGATCGGCATCCTTGGCGGCGTCGTCGCGGCCCTCAACCTCAACCGGCCGCTCGACCGCATCATCAGCCTTGGCGGCCTGTCGGTGACGGTGCTGCCGGAGTTCGTCACCGGCATCATCCTGATCCTGATCTTCGGCGTCTGGCTGCGCTGGCTGCCGATCTCGGCGGCATGGCCGCGCGATGCCGGTTTCTTCACGCAGCTTTACTACCTGATCCTGCCGGCGCTGCCGCTGTTCCTGGTGCTGTTCGGCTATATCGCGCGCATGGCGCGCTCGGGCATGATCGAGGCGCTCGATTCCGACTATACGCGAACCGCGGTGCTCAAGGGCCTGCCCTGGCGCACGGTGATCTGGCGCCATGTGCTGCGCAATGCGCTGCTGCCGACCATCACCGTCATTGCCACCCAGACCGGCTATCTCATCGGCGGGCTGGTGGTGATCGAGACGCTGTTCCGCTACCAGGGTATCGGCTCGCTGATCTTCACCGCTGCGCGCGGCAAGGATTTCCCGATGCTGGAATCGGGCATCCTGACCATCGGAATCGTCTATGCCGTGGCCACCCTTGTGGCCGACTTCCTCTATTCCGTGCTCAATCCACGCATCCGGCTGGGGTCAGAACAATGAGCGCCGTCCAGACCAGTCCCGCCAGACAGGACGACACCCGCCAGCGCAGCCCCCTGGCGGAGGTTTTGTCCTCGCTGCTTCGCTCCGGCACCTTCCTCGTCGGCATCACCATTGTGCTGTTCTGGGTCGCCTGTGCGCTGTTCGGCGAACATTTCGCGCCCTACGATCCGCTCGCCGACGACATCATCAACGCGCTGGCGCCGCCTTCGGCCGAACACTGGTTCGGCACCGACCAGATCGGCCGCGACGTCTTCTCGCGCGTCATCGTCGGCTCGCGCGACATCCTGACCGTGGCGCCGCTGGCGACATTGCTGGCGACGGTGGCCGGCACGGCGCTCGGGCTGCTCACCGGTTACTTCCGCGGCATCGTCGACGATGTCGTCAGCCGCATCCTGGAAGCCTTCATGGCAATCCCGGTGGTGATCGTGGCGCTGCTCGCCATCGTGGCGCTCGGCACGTCCAAGACCACCGTCATCGTGGTCATCGGGCTGAGCTTCGCGCCGATCATCGCGCGCACCGTGCGCTCGGCGGTGCTGGCTGAGCGCGAGCTCGACTATGTCGCCGCGGCCCAGCTCAGGCATGAGAGTGCGCTGCATACGATGTTCGTCGAGATCCTGCCCAACGTCATCCCGCCGATCCTGGTCGAAACCACCGTGCGGCTTGGTTATGCCATTTTCGCGGTTGCCACGCTTTCTTTCATGGGCTTCGGCATCCAGCCGCCGTCGCCGGACTGGGGGCTCTCGATTTCCAGCAATTACGGCATGATCGGCGGCGGCTTCTGGTGGACCGTGCTGTTCGACGCGCTCGCCATCGCCTCATTGGTGATCGGCGTCAACCTGGCGGCCGACGGCGTGCATGGAGCCTTCAATGACTGAACCCTCCAAGACCCGGAAGGCGAAGGCCCAGAACGCACTCGACCTCAACGACCTGTCGGTCGCTTATCGTGTTTCGGGCCGAAACCGGGCGGTGCTGCGCAATCTCAGCCTGACCATCGGCCAAGGCGAGGCCTATGGGCTGGTCGGCGAATCCGGCTGCGGCAAATCCACGGTCGCCCTTTCCGTCGTGCGCTACCTGCCGCGAAACGGTTCGATATCAGGCGGCGCGATCTCGCTCGACGGCCAGGACGTCATGAAGCTCGATGCCGAGGCGCTCAGGCAAATGCGCGCCGAAAGCGTCTCCATGGTCTATCAGGACCCCGGCAAGGCGCTCAACCCGTCGATCCGCATCGGTCGCCAGCTGACCGAGATCTTCGAGCTTGGGGGCAAAACGGGGCAGGCAGCCGAGGATCGCGCAATCGCCATGCTCAACCGGGTGCGGATCTCCGATCCGGCCAGCGTCATGCAACGCTATCCGCACCAGCTTTCCGGCGGCATGCAGCAGCGCGTGGCGATCGCCATGGCGCTGGCCAACGATCCTTCGATGCTGATCCTGGACGAGCCGACGACCGGCCTCGACGCGACCGTCGAAGCCGAGGTGCTCGACCTGATCGCGCAGCTGCGGCAAGAATTGTCGGCCTCGATCCTGTTCATCAGCCACAATCTCGCCGTCGTCTCCAACATGTGCGATCGCGTCGGCGTGCTCTATGCCGGCATGCTGGTCGAGGAAGGGCCGACGGAGGCCGTCTTCAACGATCCGCGCCATCCCTATACGGTAGCGCTGCTGCGCTGCCTGCCGCGCGGCGGCCAGCGCAAGGACCAGGGCCGCCTCGACACCATCCCGGGCTTTTTGCCCGGCATCGGGGCCGACATCAAGGGCTGCCCCTTCACCGACCGCTGCGCTCTCGCTACCGACCGCTGCCGCAACGAGTTGCCGCCGCTCTACGAACTGGGCGGCCGGCTGTCGCGCTGCCACTATCACGAGAAGGCGCAATCCCTGCCGCGCGCGACGCCCAGCGACGCGCCCGCCGCGCCGAAAGCCGCAGCCGCGCCGGTATTGCGGGTCGCCGGGCTGAACAAGACCTTTGCCAGCCATGGCCATTCGCTGCGCGCGGTGAAGGACGTGTCGCTCGATCTCAGGCCGGGCGAAACGCTCGGGCTGGTCGGCGAATCCGGCAGCGGCAAGACCACTTTCGCCAGGCTGCTGCTCGGCCTTGTGCCGCCCGACGACGGCGGCAGCATCGAGCTCGAGGGCAAGGCGCTGGCGCCGCGGCTGGGGGACCGCAGCGACGACCAGGTCAAGGCGATGCAGATCGTCTTCCAGAATCCGGACTCCGCACTCAACCGGTCGCATTCGATAAGGCATCTGATCGGCCGCGCGCTGAAGCGGCTGGCGGGCTTGAGCGGCAAGGCGCTCGAGGCGCGCCTCGACAACCTCGTCCGCTCGGTGCGGCTGACCGACCGGCATCTGGCCGTGAAGCCGCGCCAGCTGTCGGGCGGACTGAAACAGCGCGTTGCCATAGCGCGCGCCTTCGCCGGCGATCCACGCATCGTCGTGTGCGACGAGCCGACCTCGGCGCTCGACGTGTCGGTGCAGGCCG
Organism: Mesorhizobium sp. B2-6-4; assembly: GCF_006441495.1. Taxonomy (NCBI): domain Bacteria; kingdom Pseudomonadati; phylum Pseudomonadota; class Alphaproteobacteria; order Hyphomicrobiales; family Phyllobacteriaceae; genus Mesorhizobium; species Mesorhizobium sp. B2-6-4. The sequence continues at coordinate 12,969 of NZ_VFUE01000003.1, read as the reverse complement.
CGATCCTGAACCTGCTCGCCGATCTGCAAGCGGAGGAAGACGTCAGCTACATCTTCATCTCGCATGACCTTGGCGTGGTGCGCTACCTCTCCGACAAAATCGCCGTGCTCTATCTCGGCCGCATCATGGAGCTCGGCCCGTCGGAAGACGTCTTCTCCGGCCCGCATCATCCCTACACCGAAGCGCTGCTGTCGGCCGTGCCCAGGCTCGACCAGACCGAGACGGCGCGCATCCGTCTCGACGGCGAAATCCCCAGCGCCGCCAATCCGCCGCCGGGCTGTGTCTTCCACACGCGCTGCCCACGCAAGATCGGCCCGATCTGCGAACAGCAGGAACCGCCGCTGGCCGAGGCGCGCCCCGGGCACTCGATCCGCTGCCATATTCCCTACGCGGAACTCGCCAGGCTGCAGAGGCCGGCAGCGGTCGATACCGAGCCGGCGTAGCCGAACATACGGCCCCTGCCCTTCACGGATGGCCGGCCATGCTGAAGGACCGGTCGCCCTCGGCAAAGCCCTGCTCGCCGGCCCAATCCCTCGTCAGTGCCCGCAATCCCGCCAAGGCCACGTCGAGCACATCCGACGACGCCGGATTGCTGGGATAGGCAAGATAGATCGGCCGCTGGAACACGGGCGTGTTCGCGACGCGTTTCATTTCGCCGCGCTCGATATGGGCGCTGACGGCGCTGAGCGGCAGATAGGCGGCGGCTTGCTGCGACAGCACGTGCTGCAACCCGATGAAGACCAGGCCGGCCGAAATGGCCGGCTTGACCATGCCGGCAAACGCCCGATCATGCTCGATGCGGAATTCGAGCCCCCAGTCCATCAGTATGTAATTCTCGGTCCATGGCTTCGTCTGCGCGGCATGCTGGACAAGCACGACCTGATCGACGGCCAGCGTTTCGTAAACGATTCCGGGATGCGGCCGCGGCAGATAGAGGATGCAGATGTCGAGCAGGCCTTCGGCCAGTTGGTCGATCGCCAGATCGGGAAAACTGCCCTCGAGCCGTAACGCAACGTTCGGCCGCTCGGCGCGCATCCATTCGACCCATGGCGAAGTGATGCGCTCCCACAGATAGGCGGGCGCGGTCAGCCGCAGCAGTGTTTCATAGCCATCGGGAACGGCGATGTCCTGCCTCGATTGCTCCCAGGTGCGGGTGATGGCGGACGCATGCGGCAGGAACTGGCGGCCGGCCGGCGTCAGCGTGATGCCATCGCGGTCGCGGACGAAAAGCCGTCGCCCCAACTGCTCCTCCAACACTCTTATCCGCGCACTGACGGTGGACTGGGCAAGGTTCAGCCGATTGGCCGCGACGGTGAAGCTGCCATGCTCGGCAATCTCCAGGAAACTGCGCAGGTTTTCGGTGTCCATGTCTTGGCTCTCCGCATCGAAAATTCCGATGGCCCCTATCAAAAAATATCGCTTTCCGCTGGCGGTCAACGATGAACTAGATGGCCTGCCCCAATACAAGCGAGGATTGCAGCCATGCCGAAGCGTTTCGAGAGGATCGACATCGCCCGCCGGAATCTCACTGCAATCGAAAATTCCGCTGTCGACGAATTGCTGGCCGGCCGGCTCGACCGACGCGATTTCCTGCGCCATGGCAGCGTTCTCGGCCTTTCGCTGCCGTTCTTGGGCAGCCTTCTCGCCGCCGCCGGTCTCGGCACGCAAGAAGCCCGCGCCGAAGGCAAACCGGGCGGCACGGTGCGCGCCGGCGTGGCGACGCCGGGCGGGGCCATCGATCCCGTCACCTACTACGACAGCGGCAGCTACCAGCTGGTTTTCCAGACCGCCGAATTCCTCTGCGTCACACAGCCGGACCTCACGCTGAAGCCGGTGCTGGCGGAAAGCTGGTCGCCGAACGAGGACGGCAGCGTCTGGACGTTCAAGCTGCGCAAGGGCGTGAAATTCCACAATGGCGAGGACTTCAAGGCCGACGACGTCGTCGCGACCTTCGACCGGCTGGCCGACCCGGACGGGGCCTCGAACGCGCTTTCGGTGTTCAAGGGCCTGCTGTCGAAGGGCGGCACCCGCAAGGTCGACGACCACACCGTCGCCTTCCATCTCGACGTGCCGAACGGCAGCTTTCCCTATTCGGTGTCGATCGACAACTACAATGCCGTCATCCTGCCGGCGAGCTACAAGGGCGATTACGAAAAGACCTTTGAAGGCACCGGCCCGTTTCGGCTGGAGAGCTACACGCCGAAAGTCGGCGCGACCTTCATCCGCAACCCCGATTATTGGGGCGAGAAGGCGCTGCCGGACCGGCTCGAGTTCAAATTTTACGGCGATGTCCAGCCGCGCATCCTGGCGCTGCAGGCCGGCGAAGTGGACATTCTCGACGCCGTTCCACTCGATGTCAGCCAGGTGGTGCTGAACAGCCCCGACATCACCGTGCTGCGCGTCGCCTCGACCGCGCACCGCCAGCTTCACATGCGCTGCGACATGGCGCCTTTCACCGACAAGCGCGTGCGCCAGGCACTGGCGCTGTGCATCGACCGTTCCAAGCTGGTGGACGGGCTGTGCCGCGGGATGGCGGCGACCGGCAATGACAGCCCGTTTGCGCCGGCCTTCCCCGCGACCGACAGAACGGTGCCGCAGCGCGCCCAGGACATCGCCAAGGCCAAGCAGCTTATGGAAGCCGTGGGCCTCGGCAGCGGCTTCGACATCACGCTGACGACGCTGCGCTACTCCGACATTCCCGGCTACGCGCAGCTGTTCCAGAACTTCGCCAAGGAGATCGGCGCGCGCGTCTCGCTCAACATCGAGGACCAGGACAAATATTACGGCAAGGCGGTGTTCGGTCAATCGGACTGGCTGGACAGCCCGCTCGGCATCACCGACTACGCCCATCGCAGCGTGCCGAACGTGTTCCTGAAAAGCCCGCTGGTCAGCGACGGTCCGTGGAACGCGGCGCATTTCAAGAGCCCAGCCTATGACGGCATGGTCACTTCCTATCTCAAGGCGCTCGACATCGGCGCACAGCGCGCGGCGGCGTCAGACATCCAGAAGCTGCTGCTCGACGAGACGCCTGTCATCTTCAGCTATTTCCCCGACCTCCTGGTGCCGGTGCGCAAGAATGTCAGCGGGCTGCCGCCGATCGCCGCCGGCCTGCTGCTCGACCGGGTGTCGCTGGGATAGAGGCTGGATGGACAATTTCTGATTTCGGGCGGCGAGGCTATCCGCCAGCGGGCTGCGAAGGGCGATGGGGGGCCATTGTTCGAGCCGCTCGACTCAGGAGAAGCCCGCCGCCCGGAAACCCACTCCGATACGATGACTCAATCCAGGTCCATCTCGCTTTGCGCGAACACTCGATGACAAAAGAAAAGAAACGGGAGACTACCATTCGCAAGCCTCATTTGCGCGGCCGCGGGCCGCATTTTCCCTTGCTCGACACGATCGTGCAGTATGAGTTCGAGCCCGGCTACGTCGCCTTCACCATGCCGATGCAGAAGCGGCTGCGCGTGCAAGTGGGATCGATGATCGTCGCCGACACGACCAGGGCGCTGGTGTTCTACGAATCCGATCACCTGCCGGTCTACTACTTCCCGATGAGTGACGTGCGCGAGGAGTTCCTGCTGCCGAGCAGGACGACGACGGAAGATCCGTTCAAGGGCCTGGCTACGCACTACTCGCTCAACACCGGCATCACGCTGGTCGAGGATGCCGCCTGGCGCTATCTCGACCCGGTCAAGGGCTGTCCGCCGATCGCGGACTACATGTCCTTCTACTGGCCCAAGATGACGCACTGGTATGAGGAGGACGAGGAGATCTTCGTCCACGCCCGCGACCCGTTCCGGCGGGTCGACTGCCTGCCGTCCTCACGGCGGGTGCAGGTCATCCTGGACGGCGAGCAGATCGCCGATTCACGGCGCGGCGTGTTCCTGTTCGAGACCGGCCATCCGGTACGCCATTATCTGCCGATCTCCGACACGCGGCTCGATATGTTCGCGCCCAGCCGCTACATCTCGCGCTGCCCCTACAAGGGCATCTCCAACTACTATCACGTGACGACGGGCAAGAAGCGCCACGAGAACCTCGTCTGGTATTATCCCGAGCCGGTGCATGAGGCGGAGCGCATCAAGGGCCTGGTCTGCTTCCATCACGAACTGGTCGACAAGATCCTGGTCGACGGCGTCGAGATCCCGAAAGAAGCCACGGCCGCCTCCGACGGCTATTTCTAGCCGTGTCGCAATGCCCGCGCTGAAGGCTTGATCGGAACGCGGGACAGCGCATACCCTCCCTGAAGCAGGGAGGGTTATCGATGGATCTTTTCAAGCTGGACGGCGATGTCGCGCTGGTTACCGGTGCCGGCAGCGGCATCGGCCAGGCAATCGCGATCGGATTGGCGCAGGCCGGCGCCGACGTCGCCTGTTTCGGCCATGCATCGAAGGGCGGGCTGGAGGAGACCGCACAGCGTATCACCGCGCTTGGGCGCAAGGCGCTGGTGCTGACGGGCACGGTGACGTCCGAGAGCAATCTCGCGGCGGCGACCGACCGCGTCGAGAGCGAACTCGGCGCCCTGACGATTGCCGTCAACAATGCCGGCATCGCCGGATCGGAGCCGGCCGAGACAATGGCCCTGGAGACGTGGCGGAAGGTGCACGAGGTCAATGTCGCCGGCGTGTTCCTTTCCTGCCAGGCCGAAGCGCGCAAGATGCTGGCGCGGCGCAAGGGCTCGATCGTCAACATCGCCTCGATGTCGGGCACCATCGTCAATCGCGGGCTGACGCAGGCGCATTACAATTCCTCGAAGGCCGCCGTCATCCACATGTCGAAGAGCCTCGCCATGGAGTGGGCCGACCGCGGCCTGCGCGTCAACGTGGTCAGCCCGGGCTACACGCTGACGCCGATGAACAAGAGGCCCGAGGTGGCGGAGGAGATCAAGATCTTCAAGCGCGACACGCCGATGGGGCGCATGGCGACGCCCGAGGAAATGGTCGGGCCGACCGTGTTCCTGGCCAGCCGCGCGTCGAGCTTCGTCACCGGCCTCGACCTGATCGTCGATGGCGGCTACGTCTGCTGGTAAGGTGGCTCGGCAGGTGGGTTGGGTGCGACCTCGCCTGCGGTCCAAATTATGCATCCAGCAAGCCTTAGTCATTGCGCGCGATAAGTGTTGGTATATATAATTTCATCTCATGAAACGGTTCTGGCGATGGGGCTTGCCGGGCCGATAGCCGAGGTCAGGGGACCCTGATGGCTCGCATTTTGCAGGGCGTCGTAAGGCTGGCAATCGACCCGCAGGTGATCGTTGTCGCAGCGATCCGTCGGCAGCTATGACGCCGACCTTTCAGCACCATTTCCGCAAATCAAACACTCAGCACAATCCACCTGCGCCGGTTTTGGCCGCGCGATGGCGGAAACGGCCTTGCGCAACGGCAGGTCTTTCCAACACAATCAAGAAAAAACCCAGCAAGGGCAGAAAGACGCAAGAAGGGAACGAACGATAACCGTCACAGCTTGAAGGAGAACAAGCATGTCATTTCGGAGCGGAGTTTCTAAACTGTCCATGGGCGCCGCCGCGCTCGCGGCACTGAGCCTGCCAACGCTTTCCGTCCACGCCGCAGCCCCTGAATCCAACGATCCCATCAAGATCGCGCTGTTCGACTGGACCAGCGTCAATCTCAACGCCAAGATTCTCGGCGGTATTCTCGAAAAGCTCGGCTACACCGTCGAATATCCGACCGCCGATTACCTCTCCAGCCTGACCACCGGTCTCACCAATGGCGACCTCGATATCGGCCTGGAATTCTGGGACACGACCGCCGGCGAGGCGATGAAGGCTTCCGACGCCACCGGCCAGACCGAGCGCCTCGGCAAGCTCGGCCCCAAGGCCAAGGAAGAGTGGTGGTTCCCCGAATATATGAAGGAGAAATGCCCGGGCCTGCCCAATTGGGAAGCGCTGAAGGATCCGAAATGCGCCGAGGCCTTTTCGACGGCCGAGACGGCGCCCAAGGGTCGTTATCTCGGCGGTCCGGTGACCTGGGAGGGTTTTGACGACGAGCGCGTCGAGGCACTCAAATTGCCATTCACCGTCATCCACGCCGGCACCGACGCGGCGATGTTCGCGGAGCTCGATTCCGCTTACCAGCGCAAGGCGCCGATCATGCTGTGGATCTATTCGCCGCATTGGGCGCCGGCCAAATACAAGGGCGAGTGGGTCGAATTCCCCGAATACACGCCCGAATGCTACAGCGACCCGAAATGGGGCACGAATCCCGATGCCAAATATGATTGCGGCAAGCCGCATGGCGAGATCTGGAAATATGCCTGGAACGGCATGAAGGACAAATGGCCCGTCGCCTACAAGGTGGCCAAGGCCTACACGGTCGACACCGACGAGCTCAACAAGATGAGCGGCGAGATCGACCTCGGCGGCAAGACGCCGGAGGACGTCGCCGCCGCCTGGATCGCCGCCCACGAAGCCGACTGGAAAGCCTGGGCACAGTGATCGCTCCGACTGGAGAATGAGACCCGGCCGTCGATCGGCCGGGCCTCAATCGTCGATATTCCAGAAGGACGCTTGAATGCCTGACAAGACCGAACACGGACCGAACGCTGCGGGCGCGCCAAAGGATGCCCGCCCGATAAAGCTGGCTTGCCGCAATGTCTGGAAACTGTTCGGTTCGAGCGCGGCGAGTTTCATCCGCGAGCGCGACGGCAAGGCCAGCATGGCCGATGTCGCCGCTGCCGGACTGGTCGGGGCGGTACGCGGCGTCGATCTTGAAATCCGCCAGGGCGAGGTCTTCACCATCATGGGGCTCTCGGGGTCGGGCAAGTCGACCCTGGTGCGCTGCATGTCGCGTCTGGTCGAGCCGACGCACGGCAAGGTCGAGTTCGAGGGCAAGAACCTGCTCAAGATCTCGGATGCAGCGCTCATCGAACTCAGGCGCCACCGCATGGGCATGGTGTTCCAGAATTTCGCGCTGCTGCCGCATCTCAACGTGCTGGACAACATCGCCTTTCCGCTCAGCATCCAGGGGCAGGACCGTGCGACGCGCGAAGCACGCGCCCGCGAAGTCATCGAGCTTGTCGGCCTGCGCGGCCGCGAGCATTTCTATCCGCGCGAACTTTCAGGCGGCCAGCAGCAGCGTGTCGGCATCGCCCGCAGCCTGGCGACCAAGCCGGAGATCTGGTTCCTCGACGAACCGTTCTCGGCGCTCGACCCGTTGATCCGCCGCGAGATGCAGGACGAGTTGATGCGATTGCAAACCATGCTGCACAAGACCATCGTCTTCATCACCCATGATTTCGACGAGGCGATAAGGCTGGCCGACCGCATCGCCATCATGAAGGATGGCGAAGTCATCCAGATCGGCACGCCGGAGGAACTGGTGGTTAATCCCGCGACAGACTATGTCTCCGAATTCACCCGCGACGTCGACCGCGCCAAGGTGATCTCGGCGAAGAGCCTGATGCGCGCCTGCGACGGCGCCGAGCATGGCGGCACGGTGGCGCCGGAGGCCAAGATTGCCAGCTTCTCGGCCAGCATCGTGGCGGGCGGCAGACCGTTCGCGGTGATCAACGGCAGCGGCAAGCCGATCGGCGAGGTGACGCCGCAAGCGGTAATCGACCTGCTCGCCGGCATCGAGAGGTCAGGAGCCGGTGCATGACAGTAACGGCAAGCGCCAGTGGGACGAGGCCGCGACCGGCGCAGACCCGGCTGCTGGTCTGGGCCGCAGCGCTTGGCGTGGTGCTGGTCGTGTTCCTGCTCCAGGACAGTCTCCCCTGGGCCGTCAATTATCCGGCCGAGGCGATCGTGCCGGTCGCCGACTGGATCAGCGCCCTGATGCGCTGGATAAAAATAAACCTGTCATGGCTGACGCGGTCGATCACTGCCGTGCTCGGCGTGCCGCTCGACTTCGCGCTCGACCTTCTGGCTAAGAATTTCAAGATCGGCCACGGCGCCGACGCCTATGTGCTGCCGCGCCTGTCCTGGATCGGCATCTGCGCGGCGGCCTTCCTCGCCGGGCATGCCGCTGGCGGTCGCAAGCTCGGCATGCTGGTCGGCGGCTGTTTTCTCTACATCGCGCTGTTCGGCCAATGGACCAGCGCCATGCTGACGCTGGCGCTGATTTCCATCGCCGTGCCATTCTGCATCGCCACGGGATTGTTCGTCGGCATCTGGGCTTGGCGGAAACCCTGGGCGGAGCGGCTGGTGGTCTCCCCTGCCCTCGATCTGATGCAGACCATCCCGACCTTCGCGTACCTCATCCCGATGCTGCTTCTGTTCGGCAACAGCCCGGTTTCGGCGATGATCGCCACCGCCATCTTCGCCACGCCGCCAATGGTGCGGGCAACGATGCTCGGCCTGTCGCGGGTGCCGTCCGAGATCGACGATTTCAGCGAGATGGCCGGCTGCACGGCGCGGCAGAAACTGTGGCGCGTGCTTTTGCCGTCGGCGCGGCCGACGCTGATGGTCGGCGTCAACCAGGTGATCATGCTGGCGCTGAACATGGTGATCATCGCCTCGATGATCGGCGCCGGCGGGCTAGGCTATGACGTGTTGCTGGCGCTGCGTGCGCTGAAGGTCGGCGAAGCCATGGAAGCGGGGCTGGCCATCGTGGCGCTAGCCATCGCGCTCGACCGGCTGAGCCAGGCCATCGCCGCCAACCATGCAAAAGGTCACGTCCACCGGCAAGTCCAGCCCGCCTTCTGGCGGCGCAATCTGACGCTGGCCGTCGCCATCCTGATCGTCACCACACTGCTTGGCCTCTTCGTGCCTGCCTTCGCGGCGGTGCCGAAGGCGATCACCTTCACCACCGCGCCATTGTGGAAAGCGGCGGTGAATTGGGTGACGATCAACTTCTTCGATGTCATCGAGGCGTTCCGCGTGGCGCTGATCCTTAACGTGCTGAACCCGGTGCGCGCCTTCTGCGAAAGCTTTCCGTGGCTGGGCGCGGTATTTCTGCTCGGCCTTGCCGGCTATCAGCTTTCCGGCCTGCGCCTGGCCGCTCTGGTGGCAGTGCTGACCGCCTTCTGCGCCGTCACCGGGCTGTGGGAAAAGACCATGGCGACCGTCTATCTCTGCGGCATCTCGGCCTTCATCGCTTGCCTGATCGGCATTCCGATCGGCCTGATGGCCGCGCGCAGCGACCGCTTCGAGAAGGTGATCACGCCCGTCATCGACACGCTGCAGGTACTGCCCTCCTTCTGCTTCATCATTCCGGTGGTGATGCTGTTCCGCGTCGGTGACGTCACCGCGATGATCGCAACGATCGCCTTCGCCGTGGTGCCGGCGATCCGCTACACCAATCACGGCATCAGGCAGGTGCCGCCGGCACTGATCGAGGCGGCCAAGGTTTCGGGCTGCACGCCGCGCCAGACTTTCTTTCGCGTGCAATTGCCACTCGCGCTGCCCGAGATCATGCTGGGCGTCAACCAGACCATCCTGATGGCGTTGGCGATGATCATCATCTGCGCCATGGTCGGCACCCGTGATCTCGGCCAGGAGGTGTTCATCGCGCTGTCGAAGGCCGATTCGGGCCGCGGCATCGTCGCAGGGCTCGCCATCGCCTTCATCGGCATCGTTGCCGACCGGCTGTTCAATGCCTGGACGGCCAAGGCACGGGCAAGGCTGGGTTAGCTCAAGCGGCGAACTTATCAAGGGAGGAAGACATGACCAGCAGGATTGCCCGCTGTGCCTGTGGCCAATTGCAGATCCGCTGTCCGCAACAGCCGGTCAAAATATCGCTTTGCCATTGTCTGGACTGTCAGCGGCGCACCGGCAGTCCGTTCGGGATAGCGGCTTTCTTCGATGCCGACGCGATCGACATCGAGGGCTCATCCCAGACATTCCGGCGCAATTCCGACAGCGGCTTTCCCGTCACTTTCCACTTCTGCGGAAACTGCGGCTCGACGGTGTTCTGGTATCCGTCGCGCAAACCGGAGGCGGTCGCTGTCGCGGTCGGCTGTTTCGCCGATCCGTCTTTCCCTGCGCCGACGCAAGCCGTCTATGGCGAAAGCCGCCACGACTGGGTCGTGTTGCCGGCCTGAAAGCCGCTACTCCGCCGCGACGCCCTTCACTTCCAGATAGCTCTCCATCGAATCGTCCAGCGCCTGCAGCCACGGCGTATGGTGCAGCGGCGCCATGGTGCCGGTCATCAACGAGCGGTAGGAATGGTCGCGGAAGCTCATGATGTCTTCCACCTTGTGATGCTCCCATTCCATGAAGGTCTGGTTGACCGCCTCGACGTCGAAGCCGGGATAGTCGGTCTGGTCCATCAGTTCCTTGGTGTAGTCGCCCTGGAACCAGATCATCTGCTCGGCGTCTTCCAGCGTCTCCTCGCGCGCCCGCCATCTGGCGCCGTGCTCGGCCATTGCCTGCGCGGACGGCAGCTTGATGCGGCCCATGATGACGTCGCGCGCGAACCAAGCCTGCGCGTCGAACATGTTGAAAGTGTAGAACTGGTCCTGCATGCCAATGTAGAAAAGCTTCGGGTTCTTCTCCCAAACGACGCCTTCATAGAGATCCAGCGGCCACATGCGGTTGGCGGTCTTGAGCTTCAGGTCGTCGGTGAGGAAGGGGAAGGAATGGAGATAGCCAGTGCACAGGATGATGGCGTCGACATCCTTGGTTGAACCATCCTTGAAATGCGCGGTCTTGCCGACGACCTTCTGGAGCAGCGGCACCTCTTTCCAGTTCTCAGGCCATTTGAAGCCCATCGGCTTGGAGCGGTAGCTCGAGGTGATCGACTTCGCGCCGTATTTGTAGCATTGCGAGCCGATGTCCTCGGCCGAATAGGAGCGTCCGATGATCAGGATGTCCTTGCCCTTGAATTCCATCGCGTCGCGGAAATCGTGGCTGTGCAGGATGCGGCCGTTGAAGGTCGAGAACCCCTCGAAATAGGGAACGTTTGGCACCGAGAAATGCCCGGAGGCGACGACGACATTGTCGAACTCTTCCGAATAGGTGACGTCGTTGGTGCGGTCATGCGCGGTGACGGTGAATTTCTTCGTCTCGTCCGAGAAGGTCACCATTCGCACCGGGCTGTTGAACCGCACCCATTTGCGCACGCCTGATTTTTCGACGCGGCCCTTGATGTAGTCCCACAGCACGGCGCGCGGGGGATAGGAGCCGATCGGCCGGCCGAAATGTTCCTCGAACGTGTAGTCGGCGAATTCCAGGCATTCCTTCGGCCCGTTCGACCAGAGATAACGGTACATCGAGCCGTGCACCGGATCGCCATGTTCGTCGAGGCCGGTGCGCCATGTGTAGTTCCACAGGCCGCCCCAGTCGGACTGCTTTTCGAAGCAGACGATCTCGGGAATGTCTGCCCCTTTGTCGGCCGCCGACTTGAAGGCCCTGAGCTGTGCCAGGCCGGACGGTCCGGCCCCGATGACGGCAACGCGAGTGTTCATTTCCGGGCCTCCATTTTTTGATTTCCCCAGCGAAACAAATTTCACTGGCAGTGACAGTAATTGGCCCTCCGGCACTGTCAACAGCCATCTGCGGGAACGGCGTTTGCGCAAGGCGGATTCCTGGCGAAGAACCCGCATTGGCCGAAATCGCGGGATTGGCGCATGCGACATAAGACGGCTTGCCGACGCGGCTGCGCTCATGTATCGCCACCGAACATGTTCACCTTGAGTGAAATAAATCCGCGAAGTCCGGGGGGCGACATGGCGAAAAACGCTTCAAATCCAAAGGCCGGTGCTGGAGCCGGCGGCGCAAAGGCAAAGCCGTTGTCAAAGGTCTCGGTGGACGGGAAGACCATCCGCGCGCCGCTGACCCAGAACCCGCACGCCATCCGCGACACGCGTGAAAAGGTGCTGGAAGTGGCGATCGGCCGCGAGGTGCGCGCGTTCCGCAAGAAGCTCGGCATCACTGTCGCCGATCTGGCGGTCGCCACCGACATTTCGCTGGGTATGCTGTCGAAGATCGAGAACGGCATCACCTCGCCGTCGCTGACCACTTTGCAGGCGCTGTCGCGGGCGCTGGGTGTTCCCGTCACCGCCTTCTTCCGCCGCTTCGAAGAGGAGCGCAGCGCCGTTTTCGTCAAGGCGGGCGAAGGGTTGGACGTCGAGCGCCGCGGCACGCGGGCCGGCCACCAGTACAATCTGCTTGGTCACATCGGCTCGAACACCAGCGGCGTCGTCGTCGAGCCCTATCTGATCACGCTGACCGAGGATTCGGACGTGTTCCCGACCTTCCAGCACGAGGGCATGGAATTCCTCTATATGCTCGAGGGCGAGGTCGTTTACCGACACGGCAGCAATCTCTATCCGATGAAGCCCGGCGACAGCCTGTTCTTCGACGCCGACGCCCCGCACGGGCCGGAACAGCTGACGAAACTGCCGATGCGCTATCTGTCGATTATTTGCTATCCGCAGAGCGCGGGGTAACGGGACTCGATTTCCTTTTTTACAGCATTGGCGATTGGCGAAGGCCGAAGTGGCATCCGATCTCCCCCTCGAGGGGGAGATGTCCGGCAGGACAGAGGGGGGCGAACCGCGATGACGCATAATCTCGTATCCTCCAACAACCGCCGCAATGCGCGCAGGATGCGCAAGGTGATGACCGACGCCGAACTCAAGCTCTGGAATGAGATCAGGGCACATAGGTTGATGGGACTGGGGTTTCGGCGCCAGATGCCTATCGCCGGCCATATCGTCGATTTTGCATGCCCGGACAAAAAAGCTGATCGTCGAGCTTGATGGTTCCCAGCATGGCCAAGCCGAAACGTCGGAATTGGACGCTGCAAGAACCGCCAAGTTCGAAGCGCTGGGCTGGACCGTCCTGCGCTTCTGGAACGACGATGTTATCGGCGACGTCGACAGTGTCTGCCAGCATGTCGTGATTGTGGCCGGGCTGGGCGGCGGGTGAGTTTCGCGGAGCGTTAGAGGTTGGACATTGGGCAAGGCCTGCGCTCCACGGCGCCCCCCTCTGCCCTGCCGGGCATCTCCCCCTCTTGGGGGGAGATTGTCTGCTTGGAGGGCAGCGTCAATACAGCAATCAATCCGGCCCGAATC
>NZ_VFUE01000029.1:0-68316 GCF_006441495.1 Mesorhizobium sp. B2-6-4 | reverse complement strand
TGAGAATTCAGGAGACTTGAAATGAAAAAGATCATCCTTGCTGCCGCCGCCGTCCTGGCCGTTTCGGGCAGCGCTTTTGCCGGCAGCGACAACTATGGCTCCAATGGCGCCAACCAACCTGCTGTCACCTCGGTCGACAACGCGCACACGGCTTCGGTCCAGAAGTCGACGCCGGCTGCCCAGACGCCTGTTCAGGGTGCCGATCGCAACCTCTTCGGCAACAACTAACAGCCGATCTCCAGTTGACGGCGGGCCTTCCGCCGTCCTGGCGAAATTTGAGAATTCAGGAGACTTGAAATGAAGAAGATCGTCCTTGCTGCCGCCGCCGTCCTGGCGGTTTCGGGCAGCGCTTTTGCCGGCAGCGACAACTATGGCTCCAATGGCGCCAACCAGCCCGCGGCCACTTCGACGGACAGCTCATACACCGCTTCGACCAAGACGTCGGCTCCGGCTGCCCAGGCACCTGTTCAGGGTGCCGACCATAACCTCTTCGGCAACAACTAACAGCCGATCCTGCAGCAGATGGCGGGCAAGCCCGCCTCTGCGGTGGAATTTGAGAATTCAGGAGACTTGAAATGAAAAAGATCATCCTTGCTGCCGCCGCCGTCCTGGCCGTTTCGGGCAGCGCTTTCGCCAGCAGCGACAACTATGGCTCCAATGGCGCCAACCAGCCTGCCGTCACCTCGGTCGACAATGCGCACACGGCTTCGATCCGCGACAGCGGCTCGCCCGTCTACAAGCTGCTCAATTCGTCGGGCGATGCACACAAGTCCGCCCCTCAGGGCAGTGACCGGAATCTCTTCGGCCACTAACAGCCGAAGCTGACACCAGACAGGAGCGGCGGGCTTTGCCCGCCGCTCCTGTTTTTGCGTGACCGGCAATTAATTCATGGCCTGCTCTCAGGCCGCTTTCGCTTCCGTCTCGTGCAGCGCGAAGGATCGGCCATCCGCGTCGAAGATATGAAGGTCTCCGGCGTCGGCGCTCAGCCGCAGCGTCGTCCCGCGCTTGACCTCGACATTGCCCGGCAGCTTGGTCACCAGCGGCAGGTCGGCGCGGCCGATGTCGACATAGACGAGTTGCACCTCGCCGAGCTGCTCGACATAATCCACCGTTCCTTCGAACAGATAGTCCGTGCCGCCGGCGATCGTCAGGTCCTCCGGCCGCACGCCGAAGCTCACCGACGCGCCCTTGGCCGAGGCCGGCGTCGCGATCGGCACCGTAGCCTTGCGGCCGCCGACATGACTGATGACGGTCGGATTGCCCGATTTGTCGATGGTCGCCGGCAGGATGTTCATGGCCGGCGAGCCGATGAACTGAGCAACGAACAGATTGCCGGGTTTCTTGTAGAGTTCCATCGGCGTGCCGACCTGCTCGATATGGCCCTCCTTCAGCACCACGATGCGGTCGGCCAGCGTCATCGCCTCGACCTGGTCGTGGGTGACATAGATCATGGTGGTGTTGGGCATCGATTCCTTGAGCTTGGCGATCTCGATGCGGGTGGCGACGCGCAGCGCGGCGTCGAGGTTCGACAGCGGTTCGTCGAACAGGAACACCTTCGGGTTGCGCACGATGGCGCGGCCGATGGCCACGCGCTGGCGCTGGCCGCCCGACATCGCCTTGGGCAGGCGGTCGAGATAGTTGGTCAGCTGCAGGATCTCTGCCGCCTGGCGCACGCGCTTGTCTATCTCGGCCTTGCTTTCCTTGCCGATCTTCATCGAAAACGCCATGTTGTCGTAGACCGTCATATGCGGATAGAGCGCGTAGGACTGGAACACCATGGCGATGCCGCGTTTCGACGGCGGCACGTCGTTGACCACCTCGCCGGCTATTCTGAGCTCGCCCGAGGTGATCTCCTCGAGCCCTGCTATCGAGCGCAGCAATGTCGACTTGCCGCAACCCGACGGCCCGACGAAGACGATGAACTCGCCCGATTTGATGTCGAGGTCGATGCCGTGCAGAATGTTGAGATTGCCGTATGATTTCTTCACTTGCCTCAGCGTGACATCGGCCATGTTTCCCTCCAGTGGTCCCTAGAATTCAGTCGATGCGCCCGAACCAGGCGCCGTAGCCGCCGAGGCGGATGGAGCCGGAGCTCTGCTGTCCCGAAAATCCGTGTCCGGGCAAAGGTTGCAGCGATCGACCGCCAAGGTCAACCTCCGCTGGCCCGGATCCCAGGTTGAAGACGCAGACGATCTGCTCGTTGCCCGCGCGGCGCGTGAAGGCGACAGTGTCGCCCTGGCTTTCGATGAAATTGATATCGCCCTTGGCCAACGCCGGATGGGCACGGCGGAAGCCGAGAAAGCGTCGGTAGTGTTCGAGCAGCGAATGCTCGTCGCCTTGCTGGACATTGACGGCTTGCGACAGGTGCTTGGCCGGCACCGGCAACCACGGCTTTGCCTGGGAGAAGCCGCCGTTCCTGGCGCTGCCGTCCCACACCATCGGCGTGCGGCAGCCGTCGCGGCCCTTGAATTCCGGCCAGAAGCGGATGCCGTAGGGATCTTGCAGATCCTCGAACCGCAATTCGGCTTCGCCGAGCCCCAGTTCCTCGCCCTGATAGATGCAGACCGAGCCGCGCAAGGACATCAGCAATGCCGAGATAACCTTGAGATAGGCGGTCGGGTCGGCTTCGTTGGCGGCCCAGCGCGAGGCCGGGCGCATCACGTCATGGTTGGAGAAGGCCCAACACGACCAGCCGTCGCTGGCAACCTTGCCGAAGGTTTCCAGCACCGAACGGACCTTGGCGGCGCTGATCTTTTCCGGCGCCAGGAAGTCGAAGGAATAGCACATGTGCACGCGCTTGCCGCCGGCTGTATAGGCCGCGACAACGTCCAGTCCGCGCTGTGAATCGCCGACCTCGCCGACCGCGGCCGTTGCCGGATATTCGTCGAGCAGGGCGCGGAAGCGTTCGAGGAAGCCGAGGTTCTCCGGACGGCTCTTGTCGTAGATGTGGTCTTGGTAGTTGTAGGGATTGACCGCGGGTGCGGTCTGGTCGTTGCGCTGCTCCGGCGGCAGCGGCGGGTTGTTTTCCAGCCCCTGGCTGTGGAAGTAGAAATTGATGGTGTCGAGGCGGAACCCGTCGACACCGCGCTCCAGCCAGAAGCGGGTGACGTCGAGCAGCGCGTCCTGGACTTCGCCGTTGTGGAAATTGAGGTCCGGCTGTTCCGCGAGAAAGCTGTGCAGGTAATATTGCTGGCGGCTGGTGTCCCATTGCCAGGCCGATCCGCCGAAGATCGACAGCCAGTTGTTGGGCGGCGTGCCGTCCGGCCTGGGATCGGCCCAGACGTACCAGTCGGCTTTCGGATTACTGCGGTTCGATCGGCTTTCCCTGAACCAGGGATGGATGTCGGCGGTGTGCGACAGCACCTCGTCGATCATCACTTTCAGCCCCAGCCTGTGCGCCTCCGCCGTCAGCGCGTCGAAATCGGCCAGCGTGCCGAACATCGGGTCGACGTCGCAGTAATCCGAGACGTCGTAGCCGAAATCCTTCATCGGCGATTTGAAGAAGGGCGAGATCCAGATGGCGTCCGCGCCGAGCGCGGCGATATAGGGCAGCCGCCCGATGATCCCCTTGAGGTCGCCGATGCCGTCGCCATTCGAGTCCTGGTAGCTGCGCGGATAGATCTGGTAGATCACGGCACCTCGCCACCAGTCGCTATCGACGGCGAGATCGGGCCTCGAACTGGCTTTCAAAGCGGATTGCATGGTTTCAGCCTCCTTTCACCGAGCCTGCGAGCAGCCCGCGGACGAAATAGCGCTGCAAAGAGAAGAACACGATCAGCGGCACGATGATGGTCACGAAAGCCGACGTCGTCAGGATCTCCCAGTCGCCGCCACGCGAGCCGAGCAAGGCATTGAGCTTGGCGGTCAGCACGATCTGATCCGCCTCCGTGCCAAGGAAAACCATCGCCACCAGGAGATCGTTCCATACCCACAGGAATTGGAAGATGGCGAAGGACGCCAGCACGGGAAATGACAGCGGCAGCACGATCTTGACGAATATCTCGAAATCGCTGGCGCCGTCGATGCGCGCCGATTCCATGATCTCGCGCGGCAGGCCGGCAATGTAGCTCCGCAAGAGGTAGATGGCGAAGGGCAGTCCGAAGCCGGTATGCGCCAGCCAGATGCCGAGATAGGTCTTGGAGGGCACGCCGAAGAAGGCGCCGACGCCGTTATAGAGCTTCAACAGCGGGATCAGCGACATCTGCAGCGGCACCACCAGCAGGCCGATGATGACCGCGATCAGAAGCGCGCGCCCGGGAAAGCGCATCCAGGCCAGAGCGTAAGCCGCAAAGGCGGCGATGAGGATCGGGATGACGGTCGCCGGGATAGTGACGGTCAGCGAGTTCATGAAGGAGCGGCCGATGCCTTCCGAAAACAGCACGGTCCTGTAATTGTCGGTGGTGAATTTCGGCGGCGCCGAGGAGGCATAGTAGACGCGCTGGCCGCGGTCGCCCTCGAACGCCTTGGGCGAGGTCATGACGAAGCTGCCGTCGGCATTGAGCTGCAAGGTAACGCCATCGCCGAGATCGGCCGATGTGCCGGCCGGATATTGTGTCGGTGCCGCCGACTTGACGCCGAAGGCGCTGATCTCGCGCTTGGCGCCATCGCCGAAAATGTTGCCCTGGAGGACGAACTTGCCGTCCTTCTCGACCTGCGCCGAGGCGGGCGGCAGGCGTCCAGCTTCGGTCTGGGTCGAACTTGCGAACGAGTTCCACCAGCCCGAGGCGATGATCTGGTCCTTGTCGCGCAGCGACGATACCAGGATGCCGAGCGTCGGCATGGTCCAGATCGCAACGAAGACCAGCACGGCGATGTGAACGCCGAAGCGGCTGGCGAAGGAGTTTCCGGTCGCGACGGTCATCTCAATGTCCTCCCGTCTCTTTGTTGGCCTGGCGTATGTTCCAGACCATGATCGGAATGACCGCGATCATGATGATGATGGCGATTGTCGCGCCGCGGCCGAAATCACCGCCGCCACGGAACATCCAGTCGAACATCAGATTGGCCAGCACCTGGCTGTTCCATTGGCCGTTGGTCATGGTCAGGACAATGTCGAATACCTTGAGCACCAGGATGGTGATTGTGGTCCAGACCACGGCGATGGTGCCCCAAATCTGCGGCACCATGATTTTCCAGAAGATCTGGAACGGATTGGCACCGTCGATGACGGCGGCTTCCAGCGTCTCTTCCGGAATGCCGCGCAGCGCCGAAGACAGGATGACCATGGCAAAGCCGGTCTGGATCCAGATCAGGATCACCATCAGGAAGAAATTGTTCCAGAACGGCAGCGATATCCAGACCTGCGGCTGGCCGCCGAAATGCTGGATGATGGCGTTCAGGATTCCGATCTGCGTCTGGCCTTCGCCGCGATACTCATAAATGAATTTCCAGATGACGCTGGCGCCGACGAAGGAGATCGCCAGCGGCAGGAAGATCAGGCTCTTGGCGATCGTGCCCCACCAGATCTTGTCGGTAAGCACGGCGATGATCAGGCCAAGGAAGGTACAGGCGGCGGGCACTACGGCCAGCCAGAGCACATTGTTGAGGATCGAATTGCGAAACTCGCGGTCGCCGAAAGCCCATTGATAATTGGCCAGGCCGACGAAATTGGCGCCGCCGCGATCGAGGAAGGACAGCCGCAGCGTCTCGACCACCGGATAGATGAGATAGATGGTCAGGATGATCATCGCCGGACCGACGAACAGCCAGGGCCGGATCAGCCCTTGCCGGCGCAGATTGTCGACGGCGGCGGCACCCGAGACGCCGCGCGAGGGAAAGGTGACATCGAGCAGTTTGTTGGCGCCCCAGAAATAGGCGACGCAGCCGCCGACGCCGATGATGATGACGAATATGGCCGAGAAAATCTGAGCCGCCATGGGTCCCTCTCCCTGCACGACCCGCCAGGATGGAAACGATCCTTGCGATTGCGCCGCGCGCCGATCTCGTTGTTGAGCGCGGGCAGGCAGGGAAGCGTGTGGCTCCGTGCCCGCCGCATGCCGGAATGTCTACGCTGTCACGACTGGATCTGACCCGTCCCGGTTGGCCGGGCTGGGATGTTGCGATGGGGCCGGTCGGATCCGGGCCAACTGGCCCGGATCCGCTCGGGAGGTGGAAGCCTAGGCCTCCGCGGGTGCGGCTCTTACTTGATCGCGTCCCAGCTCTTCTGGATGTCGGTGGCGACGTCCTGCGCCGACTTGCCGCCGACCAGGTCGATCATGCCGGTCCAGAAGGCGCCGGCGCCGATCTTGCCCGGCATCAAGTCCGACCCGTCGAAACGGAAAGTCGAGGCATTGGCCAGGATCTCGCCCTGCTTGCGCAGCGCATCGCTGGCATAGGCATCCTTGTTGACCGCCTTGAACGGCGTCACGAAACCGCCTTCGGCCATCCAGATCTCATGGGCCAGCGGCATCTTAAGGAATTCGATGAACGCGCGGGCGGCCTTCGAGTCCTTGGTGATCATCGCCAGCGTTCCGGCGCCGAGCACGGGAGTGCCGAGTTCGGGCTTGGACGCATAGGGCGGAAAGTAGAAGAAGTCCGCGTCCTGGCCGATTTTCGTGCCTTCCGGGAAGAAAGTCGGGATGAACGACGCCTGATGGTGCAGGTAGCATTTCGGCGGCACCGCGAAGAGGCCCTTGGGGCTGTCGCGGAAATCGGTCGCCGCGACCGCCTTGGCGCCGCCATCGACCATCTTGTCGTCGGTCGCGATCTTGCCGAAGATGTCGATTGCATTGACCACGGCCGGGTCGTTGAAGGGGATCTCGTTCTTGACCCATTTGTCGTAGGTTTCCGGAGACTGCGTGCGCAGCATCAGGTCTTCCACCCAGTCCGTCGCCGGCCAGCCGGTGGCGCCGCCCGAGCCGAGCCCGATGCACCACGGCGTGCCGCCGTCGGCGATAATCTTCTTCTCGAGATCGGCGAGTTCTTCCTGCGTCTTCGGCACCTTGTAGCCGGCTTCCTCGAAATTGTCCGGCGAGTACCAGACCAGCGACTTCACGTCGGCCTTGTAGGGGAAGGCGAAGAAGCCCGGCTTACCGTCCTTGTCCTTGAAGGTGCCGAGGTCGACCCATGACTGGCCGGCGCCGTAATTGTCCTTGACCCATTTGGCGGTATCGTCGCCGAGCGGCGTCAAGAGACCCTTGGAAGCAAGGTCCTGGATCAGGCCGGGTTGCGGCAGAACGGCGATGTTGGGCGGGCTGCCGGCCTGCGTGTCGATGACGATCTGCTGCTCGTAATTTTCCGAGGAGGAATATTTGATCTCGGCGCCGGTGGCTTCCGAGAAATAATCGAGTACGCCGCGCACCAGGGTCTCGTCCTCGCCGCGCCATGGCCCGAAGATCGACAGGGTCTCCCCCTTGAGGTCGACTTTCTTGAGCTCTTCGTAGTTTGCCCAGTTGAAACGCTTGTCGTCGCCCGGCTTGAATTTCAGTTCGGCCTGCGCGGGCGCGCCGAGGGCGAGCACGGCAAGCGCGGCGCCCAGCAAAAGCATTTTCTTCATCGGTATTCCCTCCCAGTGGGTCACAAACACCGGACGGAACCTCCATTCCGCCCGCCGACGCCGCAGGACTGTGACTCAGTCGGAAAGGAACCGCAACCTTTCGAAGAGTCTTCCAAAGCGCTTTGGCTATTTCGATCTCGCCATTGAATCGTCCAGAAGTCAAGAGGCGTGCTAACTTAATCGATTTAATTCCGGAGTCTGGCGCCTGGAAAATCGCGCTGCAGCATGCTTTTTTGGCAGTGCAGCAGCAATTTATGTTTCAAACCTGCACCAAGCCTGCCTATGGTCGCCATGATATGACGGGCCTGCCGCAGGGCTTGGGTCGATTCAATTTAAAAGCGCTTTGAGGCATGGAGACCTCTCGTGAACCTGAAGCAACTCGCGCACATGCTGGCGCTTTCGCAGACCACGGTAAGCCGGGCGCTGAACGGCTATCCCGAGGTCAACGAAGAGACGCGCCGGCGCGTCATGGACGCCGCCAAGCGCCATGGCTATCGCCCCAATCCGAGCGCACGCCGGCTTGCGACCGGCAAGTCCGGCATGATCGGCTATGTCTTGCCGACGGGTGCTGCCGTCGACATCGACCCGCACTTCGTCGAATTCCTGTCCGGTCTTGGCGACTATGCGCGCTCGCACGAGCTCGACCTGGTGCTGTCTCCCGCCGACGCCGACGACCAGGAGACGACTTACCGGCGCATCGTCGCCAACCGCCAGGTCGACGCCGTCTACATCTCCTCGCCGACGCCGGCCGATCGGCGTGTGGCGCTGGTCAACACGCTCGGTATACCCTTCATCATCCATGGCCGCAGCGAAGGTTTCGATTTCGACTATCCCTATCTCGACATCGACAATGAGGGCGCCTTTCACGAGGCGGCGCGACTGCTCGTCCAGCTCGGCCACCGGCGGCTGGCGCTGATTAATGGCGATGACCGCGAAACCTTCGCCGTGCATCGCGAGCGAGGCGTGCGCCGGGCGCTCGCCGCGAGCGGCCTGACCTTGGGCGACCGCCATGTCTGCTCCGTTGCCATGACCGAGGAGAACGGCTATCGCGCCGCCCGGCGCCTGCTCGAACAGGACGGCGCGCCGACCGCGATCGCCTGCTCCAGCCTGATCATGGCGCTCGGCGTCGTGCGCGCCGTGCGCGACCTCGGCCTGAGCATCCCCGGCGACATCTCATTAATTGCACATGACGACGTCTTCCCATGGCTGAAGCCGGAGAATTTCTCCGTACCGCTGTCGACGACGCGCTCCTCGATCCGGCTCGCCGGCGCCCGCATCGCCGAGCGTCTGGCCGCACGGATATCGGGCCTGGAAGAGGGCCCGCGCGGCGAGGTCTGGCCGGTCGACCTGGTGATCAGGGGGTCGGTTGCCGGAGCGCCTGCCTAGGGTTAGAGCCAATCGCTCCGAGGGGCCGAGTTCGACCGCTTGCGGGCGTTGCCGGAAGATCGATTGCAGTGTCATGGATAGTGGTCTGCCTGCACCGCGCTTGCTTTGGCTTTTAGAGGGTGGCAACCAGTAAGCCGAAGCCATCAACCAGCCCTCCTGGATGCCCACTTGCCCATATTCCCGTTCTCCGAAATGGATCCAATCCAACATCCTGGCCCACCGCCGAAGCGTTCGGAGGTGGTCATCATTGGTGGCGGCATTATCGGCGTAACGACGGCTCTTTTCCTGGCGGAGCGGAACATTCCGGTCACGCTGCTGGAAAAAGGCCGCGTTGCGGCCGAACAATCGTCCCGAAATTGGGGCTGGATTCGAAAGCAGGGGCGCGACGCAGATGAACTGCCAATTGTCATCGAGGCTTTTCGCCTATGGCGGCAACTGGCTGAGGAATGCGGCGAAGACATCGGGCTGGACCAGACAGGTGTGACCTATCTGGCGAACTCCGACAAGGACATGGCCGGTTTCGAAGAATTCATGAAGATCGCCGCGATCCATGGGCTCGACACTCGCCTCCTGGACGCAGACGAAACCGCGAAACTCATCAAGGGCATGTCGCGCAAGTTCAAGGGCGCGATGACGACGCCCTCCGACATGCGTGCGGAGCCTTGGTTGGCGGTGCCTGCGCTTGCTCGTCTTGCCGTCCGAAAAGGCGCCAAGATCATAGAGAATTGCGCAGCGCGAACCCTCGAAATCTCAGCTGGCAGGATCAGAGGAGTGTGGACCGAGGCGGGATACATTGAAACCTCCAGCGTACTGGTCGCGGGCGGCGCCTGGTCGTCGCTGTTCCTGAGAAGACACGGCGTCTCCATCCCCCAACTCAGCGTCAGGGTAACCGTAGCCGCAACGGAGCCTATGCCTGAAATCTATGCAGGTGCGGCAGCGGACGAACACATCGCTTTCAGGCGCCGACAGGATGGCGGATACACGCTCGCCCCGGGAGGCAGTAATTTGCTTTACCTGGGACCTGACGCATTCCGGCACGCCACCAAGTATCTTCCCGCCCTCATGGCCAATCCGCTCGGAACCCGCTACTTTCCGTGCGCTCCATCGGGTTACCCTGATAGCTGGTCGACCCCGCGCGATTGGACCCCGGATTCCCAGAGTCCTTTCGAAAGAATGCGGGTGCTCAACCCGGCCGCTGAACGCTCCGGCCTCCGTTCTGTAGAGCGCAATTTCAGACGCCTTTTTCCACAGTTCGAAACAGTTCGCTTGAAGGCAGGCTGGGGAGGCATGATTGACGCCATGCCCGATGTCGTCCCCGTCGTGGATCACGCCCGGGCAGTCGTCGGTCTTTTCGTGGCCACGGGAATGAGTGGTCACGGCTTCGGTATCGGACCTGGAATCGGTCGCGTCGTTTCCGACCTGATTCAGGGTAACGCGAGTGGGCATGATCTCAGCCGCTTTCGGCTGTCACGCTTCTATGATGGAAGCGCCGTTCGGTTGGGTCCGGCCCTCTAGATGTTTAGTCCAGCATTCGTCCCGTCTCGGCCATCGCAAATAGCCGACTGAATTTAGGAGCATGTTGCCAAGGATCATTCCTTCGCCGTCTCGGCGGCCTTGATGTCCAGCAGCCCGTAGCCGAAGTCATCGTCCCGCCCTTTCGAACCGAGATCCCGGGCCGTTGCGGCCAGCGCCTTTTCGATGGCGTCGGCCGAGCGGTCCGGCGCGGCGTGGATGAGATTGGCAATGGCGCCCGAGACGATCGCGGCGGCGAACGATGTGCCGGTGACGACATCCGAGCCGGCTCCGCTCGGCGCCACCATCTCGACGCCCGGCGCCGAGATGAAGACATAGGCGCCGCGATTGGCCTGCGGCATTAGCCCATCCCTGGCGTCGGTGGCGGTCACCGCGATGACGCCGTCGAAGGCGGCCGGGTAGCCATAGGGCGCCTTGGGCCCGTTGTTGCCGGCGGCGGCGACAAGAACCATGCCGAGCGCGCGTGCATTGCGGCAGGCGATGCCGAGCAGGTCGTTCTTCGGACCGACGAAACTCATATTGATGATGCGCACGTCCTGCTCGGCCGCCCAGTCGAGCGCAGCAAGGATGACGTCCATTGTCGACTTGCCGCCTTCGAAGGCACGTGCGTGATAGATCCTGGCGCCGGGCGCCATGCCCTTGAGCGCGCCGACGCCGGCGATCAGCCCATCGACCGAAGTGCCGTGGTCGCGCTTTTCGACCGGCACGTCGGGCATGGCGTCGAACTGGCCGGCGATGACCCCGGCCAGCGTCGGATTGGTGTCGTCGATGCCGGTATCGATTACCGCGACGCGGACGTTCTCGCCGCTCGCCTGGCTGGGTTCCAGCGCGATGCGCTCGAACGCATAGTTGACGATGCCCGCCGCCTGCTGAAGCGAATAGATATGGTTGGGCTCACGCCGCTGCGTGCGGCTGTCGGCGGCAAGCTGCGCCAGCACCACGCCGACGGGGCGGCGGTCGGGAATGCCGAAGCGCACAAGCGTGGTGCCGAGCAAAAATGATTGCCGCTGCGAGCGCACATCGAGGCCGAAGGAAGCGGCGATCTGCTGCACGGCGCCCGCATCGCCATCGACGGTCACCAGCACCTCGTCGGGCACGAAATCGCCGGCCACGGCGCGTGGCGGCTGAACGGCGATGAGATCGCTTGGCGAGACGATCGGCCCGCCCGAAGGCGGTCCGGCCTGCGTGCCGGCGGGCGGCGCCGCCGGGTCCGGCCGTGGCGTCGGCACCGGTGCCGCGGGAGCGGCCGGATTGGGGAACAGGTCGACGATCAGGGCGGGAAGAAACACGGCACCGGCCGCGCTGCCGCTGTCGCCGCCGTCCTTGCCACAGTCGGCGCCTGCCGCATCGGTGCCGTCGCGGCAGTCGATCTTTCGGTCGGCATTGGCGTCGTTGCCCTGCGCCGACGCAGGCCCGATGGCGATCGTCATCGCCGCCGCAAGGATTGCCGCAAATCGAATGACCGCCTCAGCCGCCATCGGCCGGTTTCCTTCCCTCGATCACGGTGTCGGTGAAAGGCTGGGCGGCAACAAGGCCGAGTTGCCTGGTGTAGTCGGCCGCGTTGGCGGCCGGAATGCCGAGCCGGAACACGCCCTCGGCGGTCGGTCCGTCCAGGATCTTCAGTCCGCTGCTGCCGAGAAAGGCGGCGATGTCGGACATTTTCGCGTCGGGCCTGAACTTGACCAGGGCGAACGGCATCTTCGCCATCTCGTCCTGCGCGCCCGCGATCTCGAAATTGCCGCCCTTGCCGCCGGGCTGCACGAACGACTGCACCATGACCAGCGCCAGCAGAGCCGCGGCCGCCGCCCAGGCGACGCCGACCGGCAGCGCCATGAAGCGGCTCCAGGCCTGCGCCAGCCAGGACGAACCGGCGGCGGCGCGCGCCGGGCCAGCCTCGGCATCGAGCGCCCTGGAAAAGCGGCTCAGCGCATCGGCCGGCGGACGGATCGCCTCATTGGCGGCCGCGGTGCTGGAGAATTCAGCCTCCGCCTCGCCAAGGGCGGCCATCGCCGTCGGATCGCTGGCCAGCCATTCCTCGACGGCCTCCAGTTCCGAGCCTTCCAGCGAACCGTTCAGGTAGAACGGCAGCAACGTTTCCATTTCGTCGCGGCGCGACATCTTTTCAGCGGCGCTCATGGCCACCCCCTGTCGTAACCGGCGGCCTTGAGGGCTTCGCCGAGTTTCTTGCGGGCATAAAACATGCGGGTCTTGACGGTCGCGACCGGGATGTCGAGCACCTCGCCGATCTCGGTCACCGATTGCCCCTGATAATAGGCGAGATCGATGACCACGCGATGCTCGCGCGGCAAGGCATCGATGAAGCGGCGCAAGGCAGTGCTCTTGTCCTCCTTCATGGCAACGATCTCGGGCGTATCGGCGCCGTCGGGCACCGCGGCTGCGGCCTCGTCGTCGATCCAGTCTTCCTTTTTCTTGCGCAACAGGGACAGCGCCTTGAAGCGGGCGATGCCGAGCAGCCATGTCGAGACTTCGGAACGTCCCTCGAAACCCGGCGCCTGGCGCCACAGTTCGAGGAACACCTCGTTCGCGATGTCGTCAGCCATCATTTCCGATCCCGTCTGGCGCGCCACGAAGCGGTATATCCGCGCGTGGTGGCGCATGAACAGGAGCCGCACGGCGGCCCGGTCGCCCTTCGCGACCCGCTCGACAAGCGCGCGATCGGTCTCCATCGCGCCGGTCATGACCGATCGAGCCGCCTGGCTCCTGCCTGCTCTGTCGCTGATCGGCTCAAAAAGGTTCATCCTCCGCCAAGGAATTTGCGGAGGCTAACCGAAGAAGATGAGCCTTGCCAGTGGGTGAAGGGGAAGCTAGCTCAGGAAAGGCTTCGCCTTCATCGTCGCCGGCACCGACACCCCCAGTCGGCTTAGAACCGTCGGCGCCAGCTGCAGCTGGTCGAGCAGTGTGTCGGCATCCGGTCCCTTGCCGGCGCCGAAATAATACAGCGCGAAATCCTGCATCTCCTCATCATGGCCGCCATGGTGGCCGCGGTCGGTCTGGCCGTGATCGGCGGTGACGATCACTTCATAGCCGGCGTCGCGCCAGCGCGGCAGGAAAGCGGCCAGCATGCCGTCCATCGCGTAGCACGCATGGTCCATCTCGTGACAGTCATGGCCGAAACGGTGGCCCATCGAGTCCAGCGTGCAAGTGTGCAGGATGCCGTAATCGATGCCGTGGCGGCTGCTCAGCATGGTCAGCGTGGCGAACAGGTCGACGTCGCTCGGCGTCATCTGGTTGCGCGCGTTGTAGCCGGTCATGGTGTGGAAGCGGCCATGCGTGATCGGCCCGCCCGGCTCGTCATACTCCATGTCCTCGACGAGGTCGAACGGGTAGGAACGGAAGAACTCCGACCAGTAGGAGTGGGTGACCGCGCCGGTTATTCCCCCGGCCCCGGTGACCTCCGAGAAGATGTCGGGCTGGCTGACGCGGAAGCGGTTCTCGTTGGAAAGAATGCCATGCGCCTGCGGCGGCACCCCGGTGTGGATCGAAGCATAACAGCAGGCCGAGGTCGACGGCAGCACCGAGCGCATCCTCCATACCCGCGCTTCGCCCGACTGCACCCAGCCTTCGAGGTTGCCCATCAGCCGGCGCCAGTTCCGGTAAGGCACGCCGTCGAGGATGATCAGCAACAGTTTGGTCTTGAGCGCCACGAGCTGCTCCATGCGATTGTGGGGGGAACGAGCACGCCGCGTGTCGCACGGACACGCGGCGTGCTCGGCAGGAACTTGATGTCAGGCGTTCAGCCAGCATTCGGCGAGCGCGTAGCCGTCCATCATCTCGCCGATCGGGCTCTTGGCGAAGCCGCCGATCTTGTTGGTGGCGGCGTCGATGAACTGGTTGAAGAAAGGCACGATCAATCCGCCTTCGTCGCGCATCAGCACGGCCATGTCGTGATAGATCGCCTTGCGCTTGTCCTGGTCGAGCTCGCCGCGCGCTGCAAACAGCATCTTGTCGAACTCGGGCCGCTTGAAACGCGTGTCGTTCCAGTCGGCGTTCGACACATAGCCGGTGGAATACATCTGGTCCTGCGTGGCACGCCCGCCCCAGTAAGACAGCGAGAAAGGCTGCTTGTTCCAGACCTCCGACCAATAGCCGTCGCCAGGCTCGCGCTTGATCTCGATCTTGATGCCGGCCTTGGCGGCACTCTGCTGATAGAGCTGTGCCGCATCGACGGCCCCGGGGAAGGCGACGTCGGAGGTGCGCAGCAGGATCGAGCCGCTGTGGCCCGACTTCTTGTAGAGCGCTGCAGCCTTTTCCGGGTCGAACTTGCGCTGTTCGATGGCCGAAAACAGCGGATAGGCCTCGTTGATCGGGAAGTCATTGCCGACCGAACCGTAGCCGCGCAGGATCTTTTCCAGCATCTCGTCGCGGTCCATGGCGAGCTTGAGCGCCATCCTGAGATCGCCGTTGTCGAAGGGCGCGGTGTCGCAGAACATGTTGAACGGGTAATAGCCCTTGCCCGAAACGTTCTCGATGCTGACGCCGGGGATGCGCTTGACGAGATCGACCACCTTCGGCTCGACGCGATTGATCATGTGCACCTGGCCGCCTTGCAGGGCCGCCAGCCGCGCCGTCGCATCGTTGATGACGACGATCTCGACCTGGTCGGCATGGCCCGCCTTGTCGCCCTGCCAGTAATTGGCGAAGCGCTCGCCGCCATGGCGCACGCCGGGCTGGTTGACGGTCACCTTATAGGGGCCGGCGCTGATGCCCGCGTTCGGATCGTCCTTGCCGCCATTGGGCTGGATGACGAGATGATAGTCGGCCATCAGATAGGGGAAGTCGGCATCGGCGTCGGCAAGCGTGACGACGACCTCCTTGCCGTTGGCCTTGATGCCCTTGATGTTCTTGAGAATGCCGAGTGCGCCCGACTTCGACTTCTCGTCGGCGTGGCGCTCGATGGTGGCCGCGACATCCTCCGCGCCGACCGTCTTGCCATTGTGGAACTCGATGCCGTCGCGGATCTTGATCGTCCAGGTCTTGGCATCCGGGGAAGCGCCGATGTCCTCGGCGATCAGGTTGACCAACCTGTTGTCGGGGGTGAGGCGAACCAGATATTCGCCCCACTGCTTGCCGAAGCTGAAGGTGACCTGGCTGAGGTTCAGCGCCGGATCGAGGCTGTTGGTCGATTCGCCGCCCTGCAGGCCGGCCTTGAGAATGCCGCCCTTGACCGGCGTCTGCGCGAAGGCTTTCCCGGCCAGCGTCGTTGCCAGCGCCGCCGACATGCCCAGCGCCGCGGTGCGCCCGAGAAAGTCACGCCGCGATATCCGGCCTTGGCCGGCGAGTTCAGCGAGATGGTCGAGTTCAGTCTTCATGTCCTACCCCTTTTTGAAACAACCGCACACAGGCGATGCCGTCCGAAGGACGTCTGGCCCTCCAGTGTTGCATCCGGATGACGTTCGTCATCTCCTTGACTGGCGAACCGCTGGCTAGTTCCCGGCGCTCGCCATGCGTCGCCCCTTGATCGCCTTTTCCAGCCAGCCGATCTCCATTTCCGGAACCGAGGACAGCAGGAGGTCGGTATAGGCATCGAAAGGCGGTGTGAGCACCTTGCTTTTGGAACCGTAACGGACCACCTCGCCGCGATACATCACCGCGATCGAATCGGCGATCGACCTTACCGTCGCAAGGTCGTGGGTAATGAAGAGATATGCGACCTTCTCGTGCTGCTGCAGGTTCAACAAAAGCTTGAGAATGCCGTTGGCCACCAGCGGGTCGAGCGCCGAGGTCACCTCGTCGCAGATGATCAGCTTCGGTTTGGCGGCGAGCGAGCGGGCGATGCAGACGCGCTGCTTCTGGCCGCCCGACAGCTCCGCCGGATAGCGGTCGAGGAAGCCTTTGCCCATCTCGATCTCGTCGAGCAATTCGGCGACGCGCCGGTCGCGCTCACGTCCCCGCATGCCGAAATAGAACTCCAGCGGCCGGCCGATGATGGTGCCGACGGTCTGGCGCGGGTTCATGGCCACGTCGGCCATCTGGTAAATCATCTGCAGCTGCCGCAGATCCTCCTTCGGCCGGTCGGCAAGCCGGTTGGCAAGCGGGCGCCCGTCGAAGGTCACCGTGCCCTGTTCGGGCGGCAGGAGCCCTGTGATGGCGCGCGCCAGCGTCGACTTGCCGGAGCCGGACTCGCCGACCACCGCCAGCGTCTGGCCGGGATAGATATCGACGGAGACGTTCTTCAGCACCTTGACATGACCGCCGCCATAAGCGGCGGTGACGTTCTTCACGGACAGGAATGGCGAGACGCCGGGTTTCTGCTCGGCGTGTTCGATCTCGTGCACTGACACCAAAGCGTTGGTGTACTCCTGGCGCGGTTCCTTGATGATCTGGCGGGTGCCGCCCCATTCGACCAGACGGCCGTGGCGCAGCACCATGATCTCGTCCGAAACCTGGGCGACGACGGCGAGGTCGTGGGTGATGTAGAGCGCGGCCACATGCGTGTCGCGGATGGCGTCCTTGATCGCCGACAGCACGTCGATCTGCGTCGTCACGTCGAGCGCCGTCGTCGGCTCGTCGAAGACGATCAGGTCCGGTTCCGAGCACAGCGCCATCGCCGTCATCACACGCTGCAGCTGGCCTCCGGAGACCTGGTGCGGGAAACGCTCGCCGATGGTTTCGGGATTGGGCAGGCTCAGCTTCTTGAACAGCGCGACGGCGCGTTTCTCGGCCTCCGCGCGCGTCGCCCTGCCGTGCAGGAGGGTGGCTTCGACAACCTGGTCCATCAGCCTGTGCGCCGGGTTGAACGCCGCTGCCGCCGACTGCGCGACATAGCAGACCTCGCGGCCGCGCAGCCTGCGGAAACCTTCCTTGCCGCCCTTGAGGATGTCGCGGCCGTTGAGGAGCACCTCGCCGCCGGTGATGCGCACGCCGCCGCGCCCATAACCCATCGAAGACAGGCCGATGGTCGACTTGCCGGCACCGGATTCGCCGATCAGGCCGAGCACCTTGCCCTTTTCCAGGGTCAGCGAGACGTCGTGGACGAGCGTGATGGTCTTTGGCGCTTCGCCCGGTGGGTAGACCATGGCTTCGATGCGCAGGTTGCGGATATCGAGGAGCGGGCTGGATTTCGCTTTGCTGTCGGCCATCATCCGCGTCCTCCTTTCAGGCTTGTCGTGCGGTTGAGCACCCAGTCGGCGACGAGATTGACCGAGATCGCAAGCGCCGCGATCGCGGCCGCCGGTATGAGCGCCGCGGCAATGCCGAAGACGATGCCGTCCTTGTTTTCCTTGACCATGCCGCCCCAGTCGGCATCCGGCGGCTGTACGCCGAGGCCAAGAAAGGAGAGCGTCGACAGGAACAGCACGGCATAGATGAAGCGCAGGCCGAGTTCCGAGACCAGCGGCGACAGCGCATTGGGCAGGATCTCGCGGAAGATGATCCAGGTGCTGCCTTCGCCGCGCAGCTTGGCGGCTTCGACATAGTCCATGACGTTGATGTCGACGGCCACCGCGCGCGACAGGCGGTAGACGCGGGTCGAGTCGAGAATGCCCATCACCAGGATCAGCGTCACCAGGTTTGTCGGCAGCACCGAGAGCACGACAAGGCCCATGATCAGCGTCGGGATCGACATCAGAAGATCGACGAGGCGCGACAGCAGCGTGTCGAACCAGCCGCCGAACACCGCCGCCGAAAAGCCGAGAATGGCGCCAAGCGAGAAGGACAACGCCGTGGCGAGCACTGCGATGAAAAGGGTGATGCGCGCACCATAGATCATGCGCGACAGCAGATCGCGGCCAAGGTTGTCGGTGCCCAGCCAGTGCGCCGCCGACATGGGCTCCCAGACGTCGCCGACGATCTCGCCATTGCCGTGCGGCGCAAGCCACGGCGCGAAGATGGCCGCCAGCACGAACAGGGCCGTCAGCACCAGGCCGACCAGCGCGGGCACGGGGATGCGTTTGATGTCGAGCATGCCCGCCCTCTTCATTTGGGATGCCTCAGGCGCGGATTGGCGACGATTGCCGCTATGTCAGCGATGATGTTGAGGCCGATATAGACGGCGGCGAAGATCAGTCCGACCGCCTGCACCACCGGCACGTCGCGCTTGGTGACGTGATCGACCAGATACTGCCCCATGCCGGGATAGACGAAGATCACTTCGACCACGACCACGCCGACGATCAGATAGGCGAGGTTGAGCATGACGACGTTGATGATCGGCGCGATGGCGTTCGGGAAGGCATGTTTGCGGATGACCGCGAAAGCCGAGAGCCCCTTGAGCTCGGCGGTCTCCACATAGGCCGATTGCATGACGTTTAGGATCGCAGCGCGCGTCATGCGCATCATATGGGCAAGCACCACCAGCGTCAGCGCCGCCGCCGGCAGCGCGATCGCCTGCATGCGTTCACCGAAAGGCATGCCGTCATAGACGGTCGAGATGGCGGGGAACCACTGATGCTGAACCGCGAAGTAGAAGACCAGCAAGTAGCCGATGAAGAATTCCGGGAAGGAGGTCGAGGCGAGCGCCAGTCCCGAGATCAGCTTGTCGACCCAGCCGTTGCGGTAGCGCACCGCGATCAGGCCAAGCGTTATGGCCAGTGGAATGGCCACGATCGCCGCCCAGAAGGCGAGGAAAAGCGTGTTCCACAGCCGGCCCTTGATCGATGTTGCGATATCCTGTCCGCTCGACATGGCGGTCCCGAGATCGCCGGTCAAAACGCCGCCGAGCCAGCGGAAATACCTGATATAGGCCGGATCGTTGAGCCCAAGCTGCTCACGCAGATTGGCGAGCGATTCCGGTGTCGCCGACTGCCCTAGGATGGCTTGCGCGACGTCGCCGGGCAGGATCTGTGTGCCGGCGAAGATCAGGACCGAGACGGCCAACAAAAGGAGGATGCCCAGCGCGACGCGCTGGGCCACCAGTTTCACGATGGGTGAGGACATCTGGGCAAGGCCGGCTCAGGCTTCGAGCCAGCACTTTGCCAGGGCATAGCCATTCATCAACTCCTGGTGCGGATCGTCCACCCAGCCGCCCACCTTGGCGCCGGTGGCGTCGATGAACTGGTTGAACATCGGCAGGATCAGGCCGCCTTCGTCGCGCACCATGACGGCCATGTCGTGATACATCGCCTTGCGCTTGGCCTCGTCCAGCTCGGCGCGCGCCGCCAGCACCATCTTGTCGAAATCCGGGCGCTTGAAACGCGTGTCGTTCCAGTCGGCGGTCGACAGGTAGGCGGTCGAGTACATCTGGTCCTGGGTCGAGCGTCCGCCCCAATAGGAGGCGCAGAAGGGCTGCTTGTTCCAGACCTCGTTCCAGTAGCCGTCGCCCGGCTCGCGCTTGAGCTCGATCTGGATGCCGGCCTTGGCCGCGCTCTGCTGGAAAAGCTGGGACGCGTCGACGGCGCCGGGAAAGGCGACGTCGGAGGTCCTGAGCAGCACCGCGCCGTCATGCCCCGACTTCTTGTAGTGGAACTTGGCCTTGTCCGGATCGTATGTGCGCTGCTCGATCTCGGTGAACAGCGGGTAGGCGGCATTGATCGGGAAATCATTGCCGAGCGAACCGTAACCGCGCAGCACCTTCTTCAGCATTTCTTCGCGGTCGATCGCCAGCTTCAGCGCCATCCTGAGGTCGTTGTTGTCGAACGGCGCCGTATTGCAGTGCATGATGAAGACGTAGTGGCCCGGTCCCGCATGGTTGCGGATGGTGACGCCCGGCACGCGTTTGATCAGGTCGACGATCTTCGGCTCGACGCGGTTGACCATGTTGACCTGGCCGCCCTGCAGGGCGGCCGTACGGGCCGTAGCGTCGTTGATGACGATGATCTCGATCTGGTCGGCATGGCCCATCTTGTCGCCCTGCCAGTAATTGGCGAAGCGCTCGCCGCCATGGCGCACGCCGGGCTCGTTGGTGGTGACCTTGTAAGGGCCCGCCGAGATGCCGGCATCGGCCTTGTCCTTGCCGCCATTGGGCTGGACGATCAGGTGGTAGTCGCTGAGCAGGTAGGGCAGATCGGCATTGGCCTCCTTCAGCGTCAGCACCACTTCCTTGCCGCTGGCCTTGATGCTTTCGATGCCTTTCATGTAGCCGAGCGCGCCGGACTTCGACTTCTCGTCCGAATGACGCTCGAGCGTGGCGGCGACGTCTTCGGCGGTCACCGTCTTGCCATTGTGGAATTCGACGCCGTCGCGGATCTTCAGTGTCCAGACCTTGGCATCGTCGGACGAGCCGATCTCCTCGGCGATGCGGTTCTCGAGCTTGCCCTCGGGGGAAAGCTCGACGATCAGTTCGCCCCACATCTTGCCGAAGGCGAACGGCACCTGCGTCATGAACAGGGCTGGATCCAGGCTGTTGGTGGACTCGCCGCCAACCAGGCCTGCCTTGAGCGTGCCGCCCTTGACCGGGCCGGCTGCGCGCGCCGCGCTCGAAAGCAGTGAGTTGGCGAAGGTCGCGGTGACGCCGAGCGCTGCCGCCCGGCCGAGAAAATCCCGACGGCTGAGCTTGCCTGAGGCGACGCGTCGGCTAAGGAATTCCAGTTCGTTTGACATTTTGAGTTCCTCACTCTGTTGGTTCGACCTTAGTGATCGTTTTCTTGTTTCTTGTGAGGGGAATAATGACCGCAAGGGAAAGCGGTAAGCAAGACCGAATGCGACATGCCGTGGCGTAAATGGCACGTCGCAATTGGACCAATGCCTTGCCGCTCAAACAAGCGAGCGCGGAACCGCCTGTTCAAAATCGCGTTCGAAGACGAGTTTTTCGCCTTCGTAAGCTTCAATTCGGGCGCTTACGATGAAGTTTTTGGCGTCCGAGCGTATTTCGGCCGATGTTTCGGTGCGCACCGACCATCCGCTTCGCGACAGGGTTTGCGTCCAATGCGTCCGTCCCCCAGCCGACAACGGATCGTCCGGATGGATCGTCCAGGTCTCGCGGGCGATGCTGCCGTTCGCCAGGCCATGTGCAAGATCGCGCACCTCGCCGAAATCGTCTTCTATGGAAAGCGTGACGATGCCGGTCTTCTCGTCGCGGTCGACGCGGCGTTCCGAATTGGCCGGGCGGATCGTCTCGGTTGCCCAGGGGGAAGCAGCCTCCGGCGCGGCGAACGTGACCTCGTCGCCCGTCGCCAGCGGGCGCAGCGGCAGCTTCAGCGTCGCCGCCGACAGGCTCAGGCGGACCGGCTCCGGCGAGGGCCAGATCATGGGCCAATAGGCGTTCGAGACGGCTATGCGCAAATGGTGGCCGGCCGGCACGCGATAGGCGCACTGGTCGAGCACGACGCGTGCCGAAACGCTCTCGCCGGGGACAAGCGCTTGCGGGAATTCGTGCGAGAGGCGATGCGTCAGGTTGAGCACGCCATAGGAGATCAGTTCGGAGGCGCCATCGGGATGCACGTCGCAAAGCCGCACCGCGATGTTGGCCTGCGGGCGGTCGCAGGATAACCGGACGTCGACTTCCGGTGCGCCGACGACGTCGATCGCCTCGGCGAGTTCCGGCTGGTCGAAACACACCGACAGCGCGTCGTCGGGACGCTGGTCGCCCGGCAATTCCGGGCCGAAGGTGAACGGGAAATACTCACCGCCGGCCAGCCCACAGCTTTGCGGCGAAGCGATGGTGACGGATTTACCGCCCGCCGGGATCAATTCGATCGTTCGCGTCTTGATGTCGGGCGAAGGCCACTGCCGCTCCGCCACCCAGCGGCCCGGCCGTTCCGGATGCCAGCGCGCTGGCCGCACGCTGTCCATCACATAGGCGCGGTAGGCCGGGTCGGCCTCGACGCCGGTCTCGACGCCCTTTAGCCAGCGGTCCCACCAGCGTAGCGCTTCCTGCAGGAAGCCGATTGCCGGCTGGGGCCCGGCATAATGCGGGTATTTGTGGATCCAGGGGCCGACGATGCCTTTGACCGGCGCCTCGATGTTGGCGACGAGATGCGAGATGGTGTTGCGGTAGCCGTCATGCCAGCCGCCGATCGACAGCACCGCGGCCTTGACGGCGGAGAAATCCTCGCAGATCGAGCCGCGTTTCCAGTAGGCGTCGCGGTGCTGGTGGCCAAGCCAGAGCGGCAAAAGGAACGACTGGTTCTCCAGTCGGCTGAGCCACAGGTCGCGCCATCTGTTGTCGCCCGCCAGCAGCGGGTCCGGCGGCCGTGACGAATAGGACAGCATTGTCGAGGCCCAGCCGAAATTTTCCAGTAGCAGGCAGCCGCCCTTGTAGTGGATGTCGTCGGCATAGCGATCAACGGTCGAGCACAGGCTGATCACCGCCTTGAGCGCCGGCGGCTGCATGGCTGCCACCTGCAGGCAGTTGAAGCCGCCCCAGGAAATGCCCATCATGCCGACATTGCCGTTGCACCAGGGTTGGGCGGCCGCCCAGGCGATGACGTCGCAGGCATCCTGCAATTCCTGCTCGGAATATTCGTCGTCCATCAGCCCTTCGGAATCGCCATTGCCGCGCATGTCGACACGGATCGAGGCATAGCCGTGGCCGGCGAAATAGGGATGCGTCAGCTGGTCGCGAAAGATGGTGCCGTCGCGCTTGCGGTAGGGCAGGTGCTCGAGGATGACAGGCACCGGATCGTCGCCGGCATCTTCCGGCATCCACACCCGCGCCGACAGCCGGCAGCCATCCGGCATGACGATGTCCATATCAGGGAATTCGACGACCTTGCGGGGAAACTCGGTGACGGTTTTCATGGCGCGCATAACGCCTCGCGGCGCGGCAAGTTTCAATCGCCATTCGCGACTGGAGCAGCGGAATATGCGACCTGTGCCGCTGCTTGGTGCCCTCAGTTCAGCGGAATGTCGTTCTCGGCCTTGTTCGCCTGGTAGTCGCCAGAGAGCGCTTCATAAAGTGCTGCAATCTTGCCGATGCGCGCCTCCAGCCGCCCGCGTTCCGCCTCGGGCAGCGCCCGCACCAGCTTGCGGATCGAAAAGCTCTTCCAATAGGCGTTCTCGGCATTGTAACCGCCGGGATCGAGGGTGAAGACCTCTTTCAGGATTTTCAGATCGTGCGGGATGGCAAAACTGTCGCGCGAATCCTCGTGGCTGAACAGATAGTAGAAATTGTCGAAACCGGTCCAGGTGATCGCCGACAGGCAGAGCGAACAGGGCTCGTGCGTGGCCAGGAAGATGGCCTCCTTGGTGTCGACACGTTCGGCTTTGGGCATTTCGTAGAAGCGTTTCAGGCAGTGCACTTCGCCATGCCAGAGCGGGTTTTCGATCTCGTTGTTGGTTTCGGCCAGCACCAGCGAGCGGTCGCCTTTCTTCAGGATCGCCGCGCCGAACAGCTTGTTGCCATGGGCGACGCCTTCCTGCGTCTTCGGCACGATGTCGTGCTCGATGACGTCGAGCAGGCGGTCGATCAGCGAAATGTCGGTCATCAAAGGATCTCGTCGGGGAGATGAATCTCGTAGGCGTGCGAAAAATGGAATTCTTCGAGATTGGAGCCGTCGCCGCCACGGTCGACGATCAGGAAATCCTGGGGCTCACCCAATGGCGTCAGTACGCCGTGCCATAGATTGCGTGAATAATTGATGCCTTGCCCTGGCTTGGTGATGAAGGCATGCGGCTCGGCCGGACCGTCCTTGCCGTCATGGCAGACGACGACCAGGAACGGTCGTGGCGACAGCGGGACAAAGGCCTGGCTGCCGAGCGGGTGACGCTCGACCATGGTCAGCGCCAGCGGCAATTCGTAAGGCGTGCCGCGCACCATCGAGATCAGCACGCGCGCATTCGGCCCCACGGCCTCGGCGGTCGCCAGATCATGGTAGCGCTCGGCCTTGCCGCCATTGATCGGGTAGTGGTTGTCGCCGCCCATGTCGATGACATCGCCGAACGGGGCAAAGCCCTCGCGGGTCAGCGGCCGCGCGACGATGCGGGTCACGGCGCACGCCCTGCGATCCCGGCACTGCCGAGTTTGGCGTGCCGGTTGACGTCCTTGTAGAGCAGATAGCGGAATTTTCCCGGTCCGCCGGCATAGCAGGCCTGCGGACAGAAGGCGCGCAGCCACATATAGTCGCCGGCCTCCACCTCGACCCAGTCCTGGTTGAGCCGGTAGACGGCCTTGCCTTCCAGGACATAGAGCCCGTGCTCCATGACATGGGTCTCGGCAAAGGGAATGACCGCGCCCGGTTCGAGGGTGACGATGGTCATGTGCATGTCATGGCGCATGTCGGCCGGATCGACGAAGCGCGTCGTCGCCCAACGGCCGTCGGTACCGGGCATCGGCGTCGGCCCGATGTCCTGCTCGTTGGTGAAGAAGGCTTGCGGGACCTCGAGGCCGCTGACGGACTCATAAGCCTTGCGTATCCAGTGAAAGCGGACAGCCGCATTGCTTTCGTTGCGAACAGTCCAGCCGCTCGACGGCGGCAGGAAGGCGAAGCCGCCCGGCCGCAAGACATGTCTTTCGCCGGCAAGCAGGACGGTCAGTTCGCCTTCGACCACGAACAAGGCGCCCTCGGCGCCGGCATCGGGTTCCGGCCGGTCGCTGCCACCGCCGGGCGCGATCTCGACGATGTACTGCGAAAACGTCTCGGCAAAGCCCGACAGCGGCCTCGACAATATCCAGACGCGGGTCTTGTCCCAGAATGGCAGGGCGCTGGTGACGATGTCCTGCATCACGCCCTTGGGGATGACGGCATAGGCCTCGGTGAAGACGGCGCGGCCGGTCAGAAGCTCACTCTGGCCGGAATGGCCGCCATGTGGAGCATAATAGGTTCGCTCGGGCATCCTGATCGTATCCATGGGTTCAAACCTATTGCGGAAGCATGTCCTTGAGGCGGAAGAGCGCGATGCGCTCGACCTGTTTGCAGGCGGTCTCGAATTCGACGCCGCGGCTGTTGCCGATGCGCCTTTCGAACTCCGCCAGGATTTCTTGCCTGGTCTTACCCTTCACCGCGATGATGAACGGGAAACCGAAGGTGGTGACGTAGGCGGCATTGAGCTTGGAAAACAGCTCGCGCTCCTTGTCGGTCAGCTCATCGAGGCCGGCCGAAGCCTGTTCCCTGGCCGATTCAGCCGTCAGCCGCCTGGCCCTTGCCAGCTTGCCGGCAAGGTCGGGATGGGCGTTGAGCACGCCGAGCCGCTCCGTTTCGCTTGCGGCGCGGAAAACGCGGCAGAGCGCATTGTGCAGGCCGCCGGCGCTGTCGTGCGCCGGGCCAAGTTCCAGCTCGTAGGCGCGCTCGGCTATCCACGGCGAATGTTCGAAAACGCCGCCGAAAGCATGCACGAAGGCCTCGAATTCCATCCTCGAAGGGCGCAGCACCGGCTGCTTGTATGGATGGGTCTCGCGCCAATGCCTGGCGATGTCGATACGCCGCGCCAGCCAGACCTTGTCGTGCGACTTCACATAGTCGACGAAGCGCTTCAGCGCCGCCACCCGCCCCGGCCGCCCGACGAGGCGACAGTGCAGGCCGATATTCATCATGCGCGGCCGCCCAGCCTTGCCTTCGGCATAGAGCGTGTCGAAACTGTCCTTCAGATAGGCGAAGAACTGGTCGCCCGAGTTGAAGCCCTGCGGCGTGGCGAAGCGCATGTCGTTGGCATCGAGCGTGTAGGGGATGATGAGCTGTGGCCTGTCGGTCCCCTCATCCGCGAACCAGTAGGGCAGTTCGTCGTCATAAGTGTCTGAGACGTAGTCGAAGCCGCCTTCCTCCGCCACCAGCCGCACGGTGTTGACCGACGTCCGGCCGGTGTACCAGCCCGTCGGGCGCGCGCCTGTCACTTCGTAGTGCAGCCGGATCGCCTCCTTGAGGTCGCGGCGCTCGTCCTCGGCGCTGTGGTCGCGGTAGTCGATCCATTTCAGTCCGTGCGAGGCGATCTCCCAGCCGGCATCCTGCATCGCCGTCACCTGATCGGGCGAGCGGGCGAGTGCCGTGGCGACGCCGTAACAGGTCACTGGCACCTCGGCCTCGGTGAACAGGCGAAGCAGCCGCCAGAAGCCTGCCCGCGCCCCATATTCGTAGATCGATTCCATGTTCCAATGGCGTTGGCCCGCCCAGGGAGCCGCGCCGACGATTTCCGACAGGAAGGCTTCCGAAGCCTTGTCGCCATGCAGGACGCAGTTCTCGCCGCCTTCTTCGTAATTGACGACAAATTGCACGGCCACATGCGCGCCACCGGGCCATTTGGGATCCGGCGGATTGGCTCCGTAGCCGCGCATGTCTCTGGTGTAACGCATCGTCCCTCCCACGGGGCATCGCCCGAAGTATGATCAGGATATCGAAAGGGTGCTTCTCGCATTCCCCCGAAAATTTTTGAAAGTGTTTTTGTCGCACTCCGCTCGACCGGGACTTATGCATCGCCTTTAATTGGCGCACAATTCATCAGCAATGTTTGGCTGTACCGGCCGGTTTGTTCGTATTGGAATGGGAGGCGGACAATGGCAGAAACGTCGAAAATCGATGGCGGGCGTCTGACGACCCATGTCCTGGATACGGCAACCGGCAAGCCCGCGGCGGGATTGTCGATCGCGCTCTACCGGATCGATGGCCCGGCCAGGACGCATCTGAAGACGGTCGCCACCAACGCCGATGGCCGTTGCGACGCACCGCTTTTGGCCGACGCGGATTTCCAGACCGGCGAATACGAGCTTGTGTTCGCCGCTGGCGACTATCTGCGGCGCCAGGGAACGAAACTGCCCGAGCCGGCCTTCCTCGACACCGTGCCGATCCGCTTCGGCATGGCGGATGCCGTGCACTATCATGTGCCGCTGCTCGTCTCGCCCTACGGCTATTCGACTTACAGGGGGAGCTGAGACGTGGCCGAGGTCAAGATCCGTAACGATATTCGTTTTATCCTCAACGGCAGGGATGTCGTGCTGTCATCCGTGGCGCCTGACGCGACCTTGCTCGACTGGCTGCGGCTCGACCGATCGCTGCGCGGCACCAAGGAAGGCTGCGCAGAGGGCGATTGCGGCGCCTGTACCGTGCTGGTCGGCAGGCTTTCCGCCGGCGAACTGGTCTATGAAAGTGTCAACGCCTGCATCCGCTTTCTGGGTTCGTTGGACGGCACCCATGTCGTGACGGTCGAGCATCTCCGTGGAACGCCGGGCCAGTTGCACCCGGTGCAGCAGGCGATGGTGGATTTCCACGGTTCGCAATGCGGCTTCTGCACGCCAGGTTTCGTCATGTCGCTTTACGGCTTGTGGATGAAATCACCGGAACCGTCGGACGCGGCCATCGAAAAGGCCTTGCAGGGCAATCTCTGCCGCTGCACCGGCTATGAGGCGATCATGCGCGCGGCTCGCGCCATCTCCAGCTACGGCAAAGCACAGAAGGATCCGCTGGCGCTGGAGCGTCAGTCGATCATGGCCAGACTCGAGGCGATGGGCGACGGCGCACGGATCGAGATCGGCGCCGGCAAGGCGCGGCTCGTCGTGCCGGCTGACGTTGACGATTTCGCCGCCGTGCTCGACAAGGAACCGGGCGCCACCATCGTCGCCGGCTCGACCGATGTCGGTCTCTGGGTGACCAAGCACATGCGCGATATTTCGCCTGTCATCTTCATCGGCAATCTCGACGGGCTGTGCGCCATTGCCGAGGACAAGGACGTGATCTCGATCGGCGCCGGCGTCACCTATTCCGATGCCTTCGCGATGCTGTCGAAACGCATCCCGGCGCTCGGGCCATTGTTCGATCGCATCGGCGGCGAACAGGTGCGCAACATGGGCACGATCGGCGGCAACATCGCCAATGGCTCGCCGATCGGCGACACACCGCCGCCATTCATCGCGCTCGGCGCGCGGCTGACGCTGCGCCGTGGAAGCAAGCGGCGCACGATCCCGCTCGAGGATTTCTTCATCGCCTATGGCAAGCAGGACCGGCAGGCCGGCGAGTTCGTCGAGGCCGTGCATGTGCCGGTTCCGGCAAACGAAACGAAGTTCGGCGTCTACAAGATCACCAAGCGCCGCGACGAGGATATCACCGCCGCCCTCGGCGCGTTTTTTCTGACCTTGGCCAGGGACGGCACCGTGGCCGATATCCGCATCGCCTATGGCGGCATGGCGGCGACGCCGAAGCGGGCTGCGGCGGTCGAGAAAGCTCTGCTCGGCAAACCCTGGACCGAAGAAACAGTCGAGGCGGCGATGACCGAATACCCAACGGATTTCACGCCGCTCACCGACATGCGGGCAAGCGCTGAATATCGGGCTTTGGCGGCGAAAAACTTGTTGCTGCGTTTCTTTGTCGAAACCACCGGCACCAGGGCACCGTTCCAGGTGTCGCGCAACGAGGCGGCATGATGAACAAGCACGCCAGCGCCAATTTAAAGGCCGAAAAGATCGTCGGCGGCGTCGCCACAGACCAGCGCCATGATTCCGCGCACAAGCATGTCAGCGGCAGCGCCGTTTACATCGATGATATGCCCGAACCGGCGGGCACGCTGCATGGCTGCCTCGGTTTGGCCACGGCCACGCATGCCACCATCGCCAAAATGGACCTGTCGGCGGCGCGCGCCGCCCCCGGCGTGATCGACGTGCTCACGGCAAAGGATGTGCCGGGCGAGAACGACATTTCGCCGACCGGGCGCCATGACGAGCCGGTACTCGCCGACGGCGAGGTACAGTTTTTCGGCCAGCCGATCTTTTGCGTGATTGCCGAGACGCGCGAGCAGGCGCGGCGCGCCACCAGGCTGGCAAGGGTCGAATACGAGGAATTGCCTTTCGTCACCGACATCGGCACGCTTGATCCGACCAGGGACAAACTCGTCACGCCGCCTCTGACGCTGAAACGCGGCGACGCGGCTGCTGCGATCCGTCAGGCCCCCCGCCGGCTAAAAGGAAAAATGCGCGTCGGCGGCCAGGAGCATTTCTACCTCGAAGGGCATATCGCGATGGCGGTTCCCGGCGAGGATCAGGACGTCACCATCTATTCCTCGACGCAGCATCCGAGCGAAGTCCAGCACATGGTTGGTCATGCACTCGGCGTGCCGAGCAACGCCATTACCGTGGAAATGCGTCGCATGGGGGGCGGCTTCGGCGGCAAGGAAACGCAGGGCAACCAGTTTGCAGCGCTGGCCGCGATCGCCGCCAAGAAGCATCATCGGGCAGTGAAAATCCGGCCCGATCGCGATGACGACATGATCGCCACCGGCAAGCGGCACGATTTCCTCATCGACTACGAGGCCGGCTTCGACGATGAGGGCAATATTCTCGGCGTCAACTTCATGTTCGCGGCGCGCTGCGGCTTTTCTGCGGACCTTTCCGGGCCGGTCACCGACCGCGCGCTGTTCCACTGCGACAATACCTATTTCTGGCCGGCTGTGCATGCACAGTCGGCGCCGCTCTACACCAACACGGTCTCGAACACCGCCTTTCGCGGTTTCGGCGGCCCTCAAGGCATGGTCGGCGCCGAGCGTATCATCGACGAGGTGGCGTTTGCCGTCGGCAAGGACCCGCTTGAGATCCGCAAGCGGAATTTCTATGGAACCGCCGACCGCAACGTCACGCCCTACCACCAGGCGGTCGAGGACAACATCATCCACCGCATCGTCGCGGAACTGGAAGAAAGCGCCAGCTATGCAAGGCGCCGGCGCGAAATCTCGGCCTTCAACAACAACAGCCGCTTCATCAAGCGAGGCCTCGCACTGACGCCGGTCAAATTCGGCATCTCGTTTACCGCCACGCATTACAACCAGGCCGGCGCGCTGGTGCATGTCTACACCGACGGTTCGGTGCATCTGAACCATGGCGGCACCGAGATGGGGCAGGGCCTCAACGTCAAGGTGGCGCAAGTGGTGGCGCAAGAGTTCCAGATCGATCTCGACCAGGTGAAGATCACCGCGACGACCACCGGCAAGGTGCCGAACACCTCGGCCACCGCCGCGTCGTCCGGCACCGACCTCAATGGAATGGCGGCGCAGAATGGCGC
Source organism: Mesorhizobium sp. B2-6-4 (assembly GCF_006441495.1). Lineage (NCBI taxonomy): Bacteria > Pseudomonadati > Pseudomonadota > Alphaproteobacteria > Hyphomicrobiales > Phyllobacteriaceae > Mesorhizobium > Mesorhizobium sp. B2-6-4. Next base: position 38,094 of record NZ_VFUE01000029.1, on the reverse strand, counting down.
CCGCCAGATCAAGGACCGGCTGACCGATTTCGCCGCCGAGAAATACCAGGTGCCACGCGACCAGGTGCTGTTCCTGCCCAACAGGGTGCGAATCGGCAACCAGGAGATACCTTTCGCCGACCTCGTCAAGCAGGCCTATATGGCCCGCATCCAGCTTTCGGCGGCCGGCTTTTACAAGACGCCGAAGATCCACTGGGACCGCGACAAGGGCGAGGGCCGTCCTTTCTATTATTTCGCCTATGGCGCCTCCTGCTCGGAAGTCTCGGTCGACACGCTGACCGGCGAATACATGGTCGAACGCACCGACATCCTGCACGAGACGGGCCGCTCGCTGAACCGCGCCATCGACCTCGGCCAGGTCGAGGGCGGCTTTATCCAGGGCATGGGCTGGCTGACGACCGAGGAACTGTGGTGGGATGACAAGGGCCGGCTGCGCACGCATGCGCCCTCGACCTATAAGATCCCGCTGGCGTCGGACCGGCCCAAGATCTTCAACGTGACACTGGCCGATTGGCCGGAGGCCGGTGAGCCGACGATCCATCGCTCCAAGGCGGTCGGCGAGCCGCCCTTCCCGCTCGGCATGTCGGTGCTGCATGCCCTGTCCGACGCGGTGGCAAGCGTCGCCGACCACAGGATCTGTCCACGTCTCGATGCGCCTGCGACACCGGAACGCGTGCTGATGGCGATCGAGCGGCTGAAGAAAGAGGCGAAGACCTGACTCCGGCAAAACGTGCAAAACAGGCCGAAAAGGCCTATATTTCCCGACAGGGAATGTAAAAAATGAACACGACTGTGCAAAGCCTGAAAGCCTTTCTTGGCCAAACCGGCCGGGTCGCGCTCGTCGAGGTCGCGGCGACGAAGGGCTCGACGCCGCGCGAGAAGGGCGCCTTCATGCTCGTCTCGCAAGCAGCGACATCGGGCACGATCGGCGGCGGCCAACTGGAATATATGGCCATCGACAAGGCACGGCAGATGCTGGGCTCTTTACCCTCCTCCTTGCGGGGAGGGTCGGCGAGCGGACGCCGCGAAGCGGCGTCAGCGAAACGGGGCGGGGGAGCGGCGTTCACAGATCCCTCGACGACGACGTCGTCCAACCCTATCCACAACGGGGAGGGTGAAGAGACCCGCCCCGACGCCCGCGTGATCCTCGACGTGGCGCTCGGTCCGGAGATCGGCCAATGCTGCGGCGGGCGCGTCGAGGTGTCGATCCGCCTCGTCGATGCGACGTTGGCGCAGGAGCTGATTTCGGCCGCGGAAATCGAGCAGGCTGAACTGCCTTATGTCTACATCTTCGGCGGCGGCCACGTCGGGCAGGCGCTGGCCTCCGCGGTAGCGCTTCTCCCTGTGCGTGCCGTTGTCATCGAAACACGGGCCGACGCGCTAGACGGAATGCCGGAAGCCGTCGAGACGCGGCTGACCCCGATGCCTGAAGCCGAGGTGCGCAACGCGCCTGCAGGCAGCGCCTTCGCCATCCTCACCCATGATCATGCGCTGGACTTCCTGATTGTCGCCGAAGCCCTGAAGCGTGGCGACACCGCCTATGTCGGCATGATCGGCTCGAAGACCAAGAAAGCGACGTTCAGGAACTGGTTGCTGAAATCGGCGGAGGGTACGGAAGCGCAGTTTGCCCGCCTCGTTTCCCCAATTGGCGGTGACGCCGTGAAAGACAAGCGCCCATCCGTCATTGCCGCGCTAGCGGCCGCCGAGATCATGACGGCGCTGGTCAATCACGGCGCCGCGTCAAATGCCGGACGTCAGATGCCGCATGATAGGACGTTGGCCGGGTAAGGTCACGTCGCGGCTATACCGGTTGCTTCAAGCCCAGATGATCGCGCAGTGTGCGGCCCTCATAATCCCTACGAAACAGGCCGCGCCGCTGCAGCTCCGGCACGACCAGGGTGGCGAAGGCATCGAGTTCGCCGGGGAAATATGACGGCATGACGTTGAAGCCGTCCGCCGCACCGCCCTCGAACCGGGCCTGGAGTTCGTCTGCGATCTGCACCGCGGTCCCGACGATGCGCCAATGGCCGCGTGCGCCAGCGAAATGGCGGGCAAGCTGGCGGATGGAAAGGCCGTCGCGGCGCGATTGCTCGATGACCAGGGCCTGCCGGCTTTTCATGCCTTCGCTCTCCGGCAATTCGGGCAGCGGCCCGTCGAGCGGATAGCGCCGAAGATCGGAGATGCTGAGATAGCTGGACAGCAGCGCTACGCCGACGTCATCGGGGATCAGCTCCTGCAGCTCCTCGTATTTCGCCCGCGCTTCCGCTTCGGTTTCCGCCACCACCGGGGCGACGCCGGGCATGATCTTGATGTCGTCCGGTTCGCGTCCATAGGCCGCCAGACGGCCCTTGAGATCGTCGTAGAAAGCCTTCGCTTCCGCGAAAGTCTGCGCGGCGGTGAACACCACATCGGCGGTGCGAGCGGCGAGATCGCGGCCGACATCCGAGGCGCCGGCCTGAACCATGACCGGGGCGCCCTGCGGCGAACGCGGCAAATCGAGTGGATCGCACACCGAAAAGCTCTGGCCGTCATGGCCGGAGGCGCCGAGCTTGCCGTGCCAAAGCCTGGTGACGACTTCGGCGAATTCTCGTGCCCGTTCATAACGATCGGCGTGGGGTTTGAGACCCGTTGCGCCGAAGTTGGCGGCCTCGATCGGGCTGGCCGACGTGACCAAGTTCCAGCCGGCGCGCCCGCCGCTCAGCTGGTCGAGCGAAAGGAAGGTTCGTGCCAGCCCGTAAGGCTCGTTGTAGCTGGTCGAAGCCGTGGAGACGAGGCCGATGCGGCTGGTCTGGACAGCGAGTGCGGAAAGCAGGCTGATCGGCTCGAAGCCGATCGAACGCGAGGTCTGGCTGGCGATGCTGACATCGGCTTCGCGCAGGCCGGCCGCATCCTCGCAGAACAACAGGTCGAATTTCGCCGCTTCCGCCGTGCGCGCCAGCGCGACGTAATGATCGATGTCGATCCCGGCCTTCACATGGGCCTGGGGATGCCGCCAGGCGGCGATATGGTGGCCCGTCGCCCACAGAAAGGCGCCGAGCTTTATCTGGCGCGGGGTCATCGGTCGCCTCCGCCGCTGAGTCCCAGATGCGAGCGCAGCGTTGTGCCCCCATAGCTCTGTCGAATCACGCCGCGCCGCCGCAGCTCCGGCAGAACGCGATTGGTGAAATCGTCGAGCGCTGAAATGTGCGCGGACAGCCGGATGTTGAATCCGTCGCAATTGTTCGCCCGGAATTCTTCCTCCATCCTGTCGGCCAGCCCGGCGACGCCGTTGGCGGCGAGGGATATGTCAGCCAATATTCTCACGGCATCCGGTTCGCGCCCGGACGCGGAAACGCGGCGCCTGAATTCGTCATGGCGTGCCCTGCGCCGCGCTGCCTGCCTTTCGTCCAGCAGGATGACATCGGCTGTGCGCGCGGCAATGTCGAGGTCGCCTGCCGCCAGGCCGGACAGGACCAGAACCGGCGTATCCTGCGGCGAGCGCGCCACGTTCAGCGGTCCGCGCACGGCGAAGAATTCGCCCTTGTGGTCGAGTTGGTGCATTTTTCCGGGATCGTGAAAGCGGCCGCTGTCTTTGTCGAACAACAGCGCGTCCGCCTCCCAGCCATTCCACAAGCCCTGGACGATGCCGATGTATTCCTCGGAGCGGCGGCGAAACTCGTCGCTGGAAAATCCATCCGGCCGGCTGAAATTGGCCGCCTCGCTCGGCGCCTGCGCCATCGTTGCGTTCCATCCGGCGCGACCGTGGCTGATGATATCGAGCGAGGCGAACCGGCGCGCCAGATTGTAGGGCTGGTGGGCAACCATCGACGCGGTGGCGACCAGCCCGATCCTGCTCGTCACGGTCGCCAGTGCGGCAAGCAGGGTCGTCGCTTCGAACGGGTTGCCCGACCCGGCCCTGCCCGGCGGCGCATCGTCGAGAACAATCATGTCCAGCCCGGCCGCTTCCGCCCGCTGCGCGAAGCCGGCCAAGTCGCTGAAGGTGAGCGCGCCGGCCTGCCCGGCCGTGGAGGCAATGTTGAGCGAAACGGTGAGATGCATTGTGGCTAGCTCGTCAGTCGGCGCAAAGCCCATCGGCCATGAGGCGGCATCCGCGAACCTAAGTTCGCCTTCGCGCAAGGCAACCCTTGCGACTGGGCCAGGAGCCGCTCACTTGCCGACCAGTATGTCCTTGATCAGCCGCTGGCAGCGCTCGGCCATGAAATCCAGCAGCAGGCGCACCTTCGGGTCCTGCAGCTTCTTGTGCGGATAGACGGCGGCGAACTGCACCGGCGTCGGCGGCGTGCCGGCCAGGATGATCCTCAGCCGCCGGTCGCGGATGAACGGCTCGACCTCGAAGCGCGGCTTGTTGATGATGCCGCGCCCCGACAGCGCCCAGCCGGTCAGCACGTCGCCATCGTCCGTATCATAGGGCCCGTGCACCTCGAATTTCTGCGGTCCGTTCGGCGTCTGCAAGGTCCAGACATATTCGCGCGCGCCGGAATAGCGCAGCATCAGGCAATCGTGCTTCCTGCTGATCAGTTCCTGCGGCTCGGCCGGCTCTCCGCGCGCCTCCAGATATTTGGGTGCCGCCACCAGCACCCGCTCGCATTCCATGATGCCGCGCATCCTGAGGCTGGAATCTTCGATGATACCGAGTCGGAAGGCGACGTCGATGCCCTCTTTCATGATATCGACATTGTGATCCGAGAGCCTCAGCCGCACTTCGATATCAGGATATTTGTCGTGGAAATCGGGAATACCCGAGGCGACCAGGCGGCGGCCGAGGCCGAGCGGCGCGGTCACGCGGATGGTGCCGCGCGGCTGACCGGAAAGGGCCGAAACCGCGGCCTCCGCCTCGGTGATCGCTTCCAGCACCTGCTTGGCGCCGGTGTAGAACACCGTGCCATGCTCGGTCGGCATCAATTGTCGTGTCGTGCGGTTGAACAGCCGCACACCAAGGTGCTTCTCCAGCTCCTTGATTCGGTTGGAAGCAACCGCCGGCGAAATGCGCATGTCGCGCCCGGCCGCCGACAGATTGCCGAGCTCGACCACGCGGACGAAGACGGCGATGTTGTCGAGATAGGCCATGCGGTTCAGGGGCTTTCAATCAAGCTGTGTGCGAGCAACCTAGTATTTTCCAATTTTTTTTGAAAGTCATCGCACACCTCGCCTCTTTCCGTTTGCGCGCCACACCGTAAAGTCGCTTCATCGGCAGGGACGACTTCAATGATGGATTTCGCTATTTTCTGGGACTGGCTGAGCTTTGCCGTGCGCTGGCTGCACGTCATCACCGGCATCGCCTGGATCGGCTCGTCCTTCTATTTCGTCGCGCTTGATCTCGGTTTGCGCCAGCGACCGGGCATGCCTGTCGGCGCCTTCGGCGAGGAGTGGCAGGTGCATGGCGGCGGCTTCTATCACATCCAGAAATACCTGGTCGCGCCGGCCGAGATGCCGGAACACCTCACCTGGTTCAAATGGGAATCCTACGCCACCTGGCTGTCCGGCTTCGCCATGCTGTGCGTGGTCTACTATGCCGGGGCCGACCTGTTCCTGATCGATCCCAACGTGCTGCCGATGTCTGTGCCGGTCGGGATCGTCCTGTCGATGGCGACGATCGGCGTCGGCTGGGTGGTTTATGACCTGCTCTGCCGTTCGCCGCTGGGCAAAAGCGATACAGGCCTGATGCTGGTGCTCTACTGCGTGCTGGTGTTCATCGCCTGGGGACTGACCCATCTGTTCACCGGCCGCGCCGCTTTCCTGCATCTGGGCGCCATCACCGCCACGATCATGTCGGCCAATGTCTTCATGGTCATCATCCCCAACCAGAAGATTGTCGTCGCCGACCTCATCGCCGGCCGCAAGCCGGATCCGAAATACGGCAAGATCGCCAAGCAGCGCTCGCTCCATAACAATTACCTGACGCTGCCGGTGCTGTTTCTGATGCTGTCGAACCATTACCCGCTGGCGTTCGGCACTGAGTTCAACTGGATCATCGCCTCCCTGGTGTTCATCATCGGCGTGTTGATCCGCCACTACTTCAACACCGTGCACAAGCGCGCCGGCAACCCGCACTGGACCTGGCTGGGCGCCCTTGTCCTGTTCCTCATCATCGTCTGGTTGTCCACCGTGCCGAAGGTGTTGACCGGCGAACCAAAGGCGTCCGCCTCGGCGCAAGTCTATGTCGCCTCGGCCCATTTCGCGGCCGTGCGCGACACCGTGCTCGGCCGCTGCTCGATGTGCCATGCCCAGGAGCCGGTCTATGAGGGCATCTACCATGCGCCCAAGGGCGTGATGCTGGATACCGACGTCAACATCGCCGAGCATGCCCGCGAGATCTATCTGCAGGCCGGCCGCAGCCATGCCATGCCGCCCGCCAATGTCAGCCAGATCACAGACAAGGAGCGGGCACTGCTGGTGGCCTGGTTCGAAGGCGCGGGGAAATAAGCATGACATCGACGCTTCTGCGTGGCCGCACGCTGTCCTTCGCGCGCTGGCCTGAAAGCATCGATGATCATTCCGCCTGGCGCTACGAGGAGGATGGCGGCCTGCTGATCCGCGACGGCAGGATCGTCGCCGCGGGCGCTTACGTCGATGTTGAAAGGCAGGCAGGCGAGACAGCGAGAAGGATTGATCACCGGCCGCATCTGCTGCTGCCGGGCTTCATCGATGCCCATGTGCATTTCCCGCAGATGCAGATCATCGCCTCCTACGGCGCCGAACTGCTCGACTGGCTGAACGCCTACACTTTCCCGGAGGAGACGAAGTTCGCCAATGCGCAGCATGGCCGGCGCGTCGCGCGGCTATTCCTCGACGAGATGGTGCGCCACGGCACCACGACGGTTGCCGCCTACTGTTCCGTGCACAAGGCCTCCGCAGAAGCTTTCTTCGCCGAGTCGCATGATCGCAACATGCTCAACATTGCCGGCAAGGTGATGATGGATCGCAACGCGCCCGATGGCGTGCTCGACACGCCGCAATCGGGCTATGACGACAGCAAGGCGCTGATCAGCGAGTGGCACGGCAAGGGCCGGCAGCTTTACGCCATCACACCTCGCTTTGCGATCACCTCGTCGCCGGAGCAAATGGAGATGGCCGGCGCGCTGTGCCGCGAATACCCCGACCTGCACATCCAGACGCATCTGTCGGAAAACCATGCCGAGATCGCCTTCACGCAGGAGCTTTATCCGTGGTCGCGCGATTACACCGACGTCTACGAGCATTACGGGCTGTTGGGGAGAAAGAGCCTGCTCGGCCATTGCATCCATCTGTCGGAGCGGGAGGCGGACGCGCTTTCGGACAGCGGCTCCGTAGCCGTGTTCTGCCCGACCTCGAACCTGTTCCTCGGCTCCGGCCTGTTCGATTATCAGCGCTACCGCACCCGCGATAAAGCCCTCCGCATCGCCGCCGCCACCGATGTCGGTGGCGGCACCAACTATTCCATGCTGCGCACCATGGACGAGGGCTACAAGGTGATCGCGCTGAACGGCGAGAAGCTGAACCCGTTCCAGTCCTTCTGGCAGGTCACGCGCGGCAACGCCGAGGCGCTGTCGGTGGCGCAAAGGATCGGCACGCTGGAGGAAGGCACCGATGCCGATATCGTCGTGCTGGACGCCAGGGCGACGTCGTCGATGCGGCTCAGGATGGAGACCGTCGAGACGCTGGCGCAGGAACTCTTTCTCTTGCAGACGCTGGGCGATGATCGCGCCGTGCGCGAGGTCTATGTGGCGGGTCGGCCGGCAAAAACCGATTTGGCAATTTAGAACGTGACGGCGCGTTCCTTGCTTGACCCGGGCTTGACCCAGCGGCAACCATCCGTCAAAGCGTGCGGCGACGTTGAAAGGGGAACGACATGGCCGTTGCCGAAGACATCGCTCTGATCAAGAGACAGGAGGAAGTCCTTGTCTTTCCCGCCTTCGACGAGGCAGTCGCGTTCAGTATCGGGTCCGCGATCCGCGACAGGGCGCTCACCGAGAATCTCCCGGTCATAGTCGACATCAGGACCTTCGACCGGCCGCTGTTCTACGCCGCCATGCCGGGCTCGAACGCTTCCAATCCCGACTGGGCGCGGCGCAAGATCAACGTCGTCAAGCGGTTCCTGAAAAGCACTTACCGCATGGTGCTGGAACAGCAGCGCCCCGACCGCACTTTCAAGATCGGCGAGGGCCTGGATATTGCCGACTACGTGCTGGCCGGCGGCGGCTTTCCCGTCACGGTCAAGGGTGTCGGGGTCATCGGCGTCATCGCCGTCTCCGGGTTGCCGGAGCGCGAGGATCACGGCGTGGTGGTCGATGCGCTGTGTAGTCATTTGGGCATCGACAAGCGCGAGTTTTCGCTGCCGCCCGAGGAAAAATCGTGACGTTGACGCCGCCCCTCATCCGCCTGACGGCACCTTCTCCCCGTATAGTGACGGGGAGAAGGGATGCGCACCAGCGCCGGCGACCCCCTCTCTCCGTCTCTTTACGGGGAGAGGGTGAGGGGCAGCGCCGACGGTTGCTCAATTCGAAAGACGCCGATGGCGCCAAAGGATGACCTTGTTCGACCCCAAATCCTTTCTCGTTTCAATCTTCGACGCGGCCGTCGCCGCCGCCGATCCGGAAAAGACCATCCGCGATCATTTGCCGGCCAGGCCCAGGGGCCGCACCATCGTGATCGGCGCCGGCAAAGGCTCGGCGCAGATGGCGGCGGCCTTCGAGAAAGCGTGGGACGGTCCGATCGAAGGACTGGTCGTCACCCGCTACGGCTATGGCGCGAAATGTGAGCGCATTGAGATCATCGAGGCGGCGCATCCGGTGCCGGACGCCGCCGGGCTCGAGGCTTCGCGGCGGCTGCTCGGGAAGGTGCAAGGGCTGACCGCCGACGATCTGGTGGTGGCGCTGATTTCCGGCGGCGGTTCGGCGCTGCTGCCGTCACCGGCAACCGGCCTGACATTGGCCGACGAGATCGCCGTCAACGAGGCGCTGCTGGCGTCGGGCGCGCCGATCGCGGCGATGAACACCATCCGCAAGCATCTTTCCACCATCAAGGGAGGCCGGCTGGCCGCCGCCGCCTGGCCGGCCAAAATGGTGTCGCTGGTTGTCTCCGATATTCCCGGTGACAATCCGGCGCTGGTCGCATCCGGCCCGACCGTTCCCGACACCGGCAGCCGGGCGGATGCGCTGGCGTCGATATCAGCCTACGGCATGAACCTGCCGGCCTCGGTCATGGCGCATATCAATTCACCGGCCGCCGATGCACCAGTTCCCGGGGATGAGCGCTTTTCGCGCAACGAGGTGCATCTGATCGCCTCCGCCGGCGTGTCGCTCGAAGCAGCCGCAGCGGAAGCGAGCCGACAGGGCATCGAAGCTGTCATTCTCTCGGATGCCATCGAAGGCGAAGCCCGCGAGGTGGGCGGGGTTCACGCGGCCATCGCGCGCGAAGTAGCGACACGCAATCGGCCTTTCTCAAAGCCGGTGCTGATCCTGTCCGGCGGCGAGACCACGGTGACGCTGCGTGCCAAGGGGAAAGGCGGCCGCAACTCCGAATTCCTGCTCGCCTTCGCCATCGGCATCAATGATGTGAAGGGCATTCACGCCCTGGCCGCCGACACCGACGGCATCGACGGCTCTGAGGACAATGCCGGCGCCTTCGCCGATGGTTCAACGGTCTCGCGCATGCGCGCGGCCGGCATCGACGCCAAGGCGATGCTGGCAGGCAACAATGCCTGGACGGCTTTCAACGCGGTCGGCGATCTGTTCGTGCCCGGTCCGACCGGCACCAATGTCAACGATCTCAGGGCCATTCTGATTCGCTAATCGTTTGGATCAGGCAGCCATCAGCCGCTTCACCTGCTTCATGTCGTCAAGGAACCGTTCTCGCTCGGCCTCCTTGTCCGCACGGTCACGGATGCGCAGGATGAAGGAGGGATGGATGGTGATGAACACACGCATGCCATCTTCCCGCTCGATCGCCTGGCCGCGCATCTTCGTCACCGGAACCGCCTTGCCGAGCAGCGACAATGCCGCCGTTGCGCCAAGCGCCACGGCAAGGTTCGGTTTGATCAGTCCGAATTCCTGGTCGAGCCACCAGCGGCACGCCTGAATCTCGCCGGCGTTCGGCTTGGAATGAATGCGACGCTTGCCGCGCGGCTCGAACTTGAAGTGCTTGACCGCATTGGTGACGTAGACTTTCTGGCGGTCGACCCCGGCGTCTTCCAGTATGGCGTCGAACACCCTGCCGGCCGGGCCAACGAAGGGAGCGCCGGCGAGATCTTCCTGATCGCCGGGCTGCTCGCCGACGAAAATCACCTTGGCGCCGTCAGGCCCTTCGCCGAACACGGTCTGCGTCGCATCGCGCCACAGCGGGCAGCGGTGGCAAGCCTTCGCTACCTCACGCAGCTCCGAGATCGAGGTGACATCTGGCAGTGGCTCGTCGGACGGCCCGGAAATGCGCCTGGCCGGCCTCTTCGCTTCATGCGTTTGGCCTGTGGTCGCCATCATCCTGTCCTGTCGGTTCTGACACTGAAATGGACGGGAAGGGCGATGGTTCCTCCGAGGGCTCAGACCTCGTGCAGATAGAGGTGATAGTCCAGCTCGCTGACCGTGCGCGCCACGCGCAGGTATTCGGACTGCTTGATCGCCACGAAGGTGCGGTGCAGGTCTTCGCCAAGCGCGGCTTTGAGGAAGCTGGACGCTCTGGCCGCCTCGATCGCCGCGCGCCAGTCGACCGGCATGGTCGTGCGCGTCACCGCCGCCTCATAGCCGTTTCCGGTCGTCTCGGGGCCGGGGTCGAGGCCTTCGTCGAGCCCTTTGACGATGCCGGCAAGCACGGTTGCCGCGATCAGATAGGGGTTGGCGTCGACGCCCGACGGCCGATGCTCGATGCGCCGGTTCCTGGCGTCGCCCGCCGGCACGCGCAGCGCCACCGACCGGTTGTTGACGCCCCAGGTCGGCGCCACCGGTGCATAGGATTGGGAGACGAAGCGCCGCCAGGAATTGGCGTGCGGCGCAAACACCAGCATCGATTCCGCCATGGTCTGGATCAGGCCGCCCAGCCCGCGCAGCAGTGGCAGCGACCAACTCTCGCCACCGGCCTCCGAAAAAACGTTTCGGCCGGCCTTGTCCTGCAGCGAGACGTGGAAATGCATGCCGGAGCCGGCATATTTCTCGATCGGTTTGGCCATGAAGCAAGCCGTGACGCCATGGCGTCGCGCCTGCGCCCGAACCAGCCGCTTCAGCATGACGAGGTCGTCGGCCGCCCGCATCACATCCTTGCGGTAGTTCAGCGTCAATTCGTACTGGCCGGGCGCATATTCGGAAATCACGGTCTCGGCCGGAATGCCCTGTGCCTTGGCCGCGGCATAGATGTCGGTAAACAGCGGCTCCATGCCGTGCAGATGGTCGACCGAGTAGACCTCGGTCTTGCCCGAGACGCGGCCATCCAGCACGGCGTGCGCCGGCTGCACCTTGCCGTCGCTGTCGCGCTCATTGGCGAGGAGAAAAAATTCGAGCTCGAAGGCGCCGGCCGGGTACAGCCCCTTGGACGCCAATATGTCGACCTGCCTTGCCAGCGCCAGCCGCGGGTCCGATGACATCGGCGCGCCGTCGAGATGATACATCGCCATCAGCACCTGGCCGCGCGGCGGGTTGGTCCCGTGGAGCGGCACCAGCGTGCCAGGAATCGGCCAGGCGCGCAGATCGCCGTCGCCGGTGGTCCAGATCAGCCCGGTCTCGTGCACGTCCTCGCCGGTGATGTCGAGGCCGAGGATCGAGATCGGCATGTGCCGGCCGCCTTCGAAGATGGCTTTCAGCTCGTGCCGGCGCACGATCTTGCCACGGCCGACGCCGTTGGCATCGGTCAGCACGATATCGAAGGCTTCGATCTCAGGATGGGCGTCGAGAAAGGCCTGCGCCTCGGTGGGCGTCGAGCCCGAAGGTGAAGTCATGATGGAGCCCGGCCTGGCTTGCGCGCCTGTCTGTTGGGTGGCTTGTCTCATGCCGCAAGCTCCGCCGCAACTGCGCCGAAGGCGGTGATCAGCCGGTTGACCTGGGCGCCAGTGGTCGCCGGAGAGATCAGCATCATATTGTGGAAGGGCGCGATAAGCACGCCGCGATTGACCAGCGCGACATGGATGGCGGCTTCGAGTTCCGGCGCGTGCGCGGCCTCCGCCTCCGCCCCATTGCGCAGCGGGCCCGGCGCGCAGATGAATTCGACGCGGGCGCCGACGCGGGCGACATGCCATGGCAGGCGGTAGCGGTCGATGACCGTGGTCAGCCCGGCATCGAGCCGCCGCGCCAGATGATCCATGCGGTCGTAGTTCTCGGCCGTCATCACTTCTTCGAGCGCGGCGCGCATCGCGGCAAACTGCAGAGGATTGGCCGAGAGCGTCGTGCCCATGCCGGAATAACCCGGCTCTTTCGTCCTGTTGTAGTCGGCGTAGCGCGAGGCGACCTCTTCGCTCATGCCCCATACGCTTGCCGGTACACCACCGGCGATCGGCTTGCCTAGCACGAACAGGTCCGGCTCCAGCCCGTATTTCGCGGAATAGCCGCCCGGTCCGGTCGAGATCGTATGCGTCTCGTCGATCAGAAGCAGCGTGCCGGCCGCGCGGGTCAGCTTTCGCAGCGCCTCGTGGAAACCGGGATCGGCCAGCACCATGCAGGAATTGGTCAGCACCGGTTCGGCGATGACGCAGGCGACATCCTTGTCCCTGAGCGCTGCCTCCAGCGCGGCAACGTCGTTGAACTCGATGACCTTGGCCGTGCGGGTCAGGTCGCGGAATTCTCCGGCCAATCCGGGCCGGTTGGCCGGCTTGCCGTCGATCAGCCGCACCATCGTCTCGTCGACAGAGCCGTGATAACAGCCGTTGAAAACCAATATCTTTTCTCGCCCGGTGACGGCGCGGGCAACGCGCAGCGCGAAGCGGTTGGCATCGGTCGCCGTCGTGGCGATCTGCCAGAACGGCAGGCCGAAGCGCTGTTGCAGCAGCGGTCCAATGGCGAGCGCATCTTCCGAAGGCAGCATGTATGTCAGGCCGCGTCCGGCCTGCCGGCGGATGGCGCGCGCTATCGCCGGCGGCGAATGGCCGAACATCGATCCGGTGTCGCCGAGGCAGAAATCGTCGAGCCTGTTGCCGTCGATGTCGGTGATCGTAGCGCCTTTGGCGCTCTCGACCAGGATCGGAAACGGCGTCGGCCAGTCGTTCATCCAGTGCATCGGCACGCCACCGAAGAAGCCGGGCAGGCCGTTGCCGGCCTTGGCCTGCGATTTCGGCCGCGCCTTGCGGAAGCTGGCGCCTTCGGTATCCCGCAATGCGGCAATGCGGTCGCGGCTGACGCCGCCAATGGACGTGTGGGCGCTGTGCATGAAACCCCTCTCTGGCGCAGTAGTGGAGTAGTGGGGTAGGCGCTCAACGGCCCGGATGCTCTAAACCCGCTCCCATATTGCCCTACTCCCCTACTCCCCTAACCCGTGATGTCGATAACGCCGCAGTCGCCGGCGGCACTGCCGAAGGCGATGCGGCGTTCTTCCCTGTCCCACATCATCGAGGTGATGGCGCCCTTGCCGGGGCGACGCAACAGCACTTCCTTGGCGTCGGAAAAACGCACCGCCATCACCATGCCGTCCTCATAGCCGATGGCGACGACATCCTGGCTGGGATGGCAGGCGACTGAGGTCACCATCGCATTGCCGCGCGTACCGAGTTCCAGCGGCGCCTTGCCCATTGGCCCGTCCTTGCCTGAAAACGGCCAGACGATCGCCGCCGGCGCGCCGGAACTCGCCAGCCACTTGCCTTTCACGCTCCATGACAGGCTTTTGACCTTGGCGGGATAGCCGCTCATGCGCATGTGCTTGCCGTCCGCCAGCTTCCAGCCGTGCAACGCGTTTTCCTGCATGGTGGTGACCAGGAAGGCGCCATCCGGCGAGAAGGTGATGCCGGTATGGGCGCCGGCCCATTCGAGCTCCACCGGCTTGCCCTCGGCGGCCGGGAAATGCAGCGTCGCGCCATTGTAGCGCGCGACGCCGAAGCGCATGCCCTTGGGCGAAAATGCCAGCCCCTCGACCGAACGCGGATGGGCGAACTCTTTTGTGTGGCCGTCGGCAAAGCGCACATAGGCGGTCTTGCCTGTAGCGTAGGCGATGGCGCCTTGCGGGCCAGCGGCGACGCTGGTGACCCACTTCTTGCCCGCGCTCGCCAATTCCTTGGCCTCGCCGCCCGCTTTCACCGCAAACACCTTGCCGTCTTCGCCGCCGGTGAGCAGCCGGTCATTGGCGGCATCGTGGAAGGCCGCGAGCAGCCCGTCATTGGCCTGCACCGTCTTGTGGCCATTGTCGAGCCGATGGACGGTGCCGTCGGCCAGCGCGAAATGCGGCACGTCGCGGAGGAAGGCGGCGGCAAGGCAATGGCCTTCGAGATCAAGCGGGGCGACGGTCGGCATGTAGGACAGGTCCATTCCAGATTGTTGCTGGTCGTCTCGGGAGCCGCCAGCGCGCCAGGCGCGGCCCCACCCTCTCCCGCAAGGGGAGAAGGAAGAGCGGGCAGCGCTACCGCCATAAAGTCCGGAAATCAAGCGGCCTGGCAGGCCTCGAAGCTCTTCCTCAGCCGTTCGGGGTCCAGTTCGCGACCGATGAACACCAGCCGGCTCTCATGCTTCTCGCCGTCTTTCCAGGCGCGCTGGTGGTCGCCCTCGATGATCATGTGCACGCCCTGGATGACGTAGCGCTCGTCGTCGCCCTTCAAGGCGATGATGCCTTTCAGGCGCAGGATGTTCGGCCCCTCCATCTGGGTGACCTTCTCGATCCAAGGGAAGAATTTCTTCGGATCCATCTCGCCTCCCCGCAGCGAAACCGACTGCACCGTCACGTCATGGATGTCGGATGGGTGCGCGTGATGGTCGTGTCCATCGTGGTCATGATCGTGCCCGTCATGATCGTGGTGGTGATGATCGTGGTCGTGGTCATGATCATGATCATGACCATGGTGGTCGTCATGCGCCTCGAGGAAATGCGGGTCGTTCTCCAGCGCCCTGGACAGGTCGAAGGCGCCGCGGTCGAGCACTTCCGACAGCGCCACGCCGGCGCGGGTGGTGCGATGGATCCTTGCGGCCGGGTTGATGGCGCGGATCGTCGCTTCGACCTTGGCCAGTTCTTCTGGTGTGACGAGGTCGGTCTTGTTGAGCACGACGACGTCGGCGAAGGCGATCTGGTCCTCGGCTTCCTTGGAATCCTTCAGCCTGAGCGGCAGGTGCTTGGCGTCGACCAGCGCCACCACCGCGTCGAGTTTGGTCTTGGAGCGCACGTCGTCGTCCATGAAGAAGGTCTGCGCCACCGGCACCGGATCGGCGAGACCCGTGGTCTCCACCACGATGGCGTCGAAGCGGCCGGGCCGGCGCATCAGGCCCTCGACGACGCGGATCAGGTCGCCGCGCACCGTGCAGCAGACGCAGCCATTGTTCATCTCGTAGATTTCCTCGTCGGACTCCACGATCAGGTCGTTGTCGATGCCGATCTCGCCGAATTCGTTGACGATGACGGCGTAGCGCCTGCCGTGGTTTTCCGACAGGATGCGGTTGAGCAGCGTCGTCTTGCCGGCGCCGAGATAGCCGGTCAGAACGGTTACGGGGATCTGCGTCTGTGCGTCGCTCATGGCTTGCCTCGAATGGATGGGCCTTGAAAGATTTCGGCGGCCTCGAAAGGGATTGTCGGCTCCATATAGGATGCGCGGCGGGCTTTTGCACGAGGCAAACCGCGAATGGCTGCGGTCCAATCCCTAGGTCAGCGTCTCGTCGAACTAGGCGGCTGGCGGCGCCCTGCAGGCCATGCGGTATCGGTGCGCAAAAAGAGCCTGTGGACGACCACGGCCGGCCGATCCACCGCAATCGCTTTCGCGAAAAGTCGTTTGTCATCTAACTGAAATAATCATCTGGCATTAGCCACGGCGGGTACCGCAATGCTTGCCGGCAAAGCTGTTTCAGGCGCCGGAATCTTTTTTGATCGTCGATTGCCAACCGGCCGGCTGCGTCTATGCTGCCCGCACCGGTATGGCCGAAGAGGGATGACCATGGCCAAGGCGGACAAGACTGCGACAATGAGCCGGCTGCATTCGGCGGCAAGGCTGGCAAGAACAGCGCTTGCGGCACGGCTGCTGGCGCATGGCTTCTATGCCGGCCAGGACCAGATCATGCTGGCGCTCGACCGCGAGGACGGCCAGACCCCGGGCAATCTGGCTGGCCGGCTCGGCGTGCGCCCGCCCACCATCACCAAGACCATCAATCGGCTGCAGGCACAGGGTTTTCTGCAAAAGCGCGCCTCCGACGCCGATGCCCGCCAGGCGCATATCTTTCTCACCGACACCGGTCGCGAGACCATCCGCGCCATCGAAAAGTCGGTGAAGAAGACCGAAAAGCAGGCGCTGAAGGGCCTCGACAAGAAGGATCAGAAGGCGCTGTTCAAATTTCTTGCCCGCATCGAGGCCAATCTTTCGAACGAAGAACTGGCCTTGATCGACGACGATGCCGAGTCGGACGACTGACCGCCGATCCCGGTGATCAGGCCGCCGCGGCGGACCCACGGATCAGCGAAGACCAGCGTCCCGGCGTCATGCCGAATGCCTTCTTGAATTGCCTGTTGAAGTGGCTTTGGTCGCTGAAACCGGCCTCGGCCGCGATCTGTGCCAGCGGCTCGCCGGCGGCGATCATGCGCCGCGCGCGCTGAAGCCGGCGCATCAAAAGGAAACGATGCGGGCTGGTGGAGAAAGCGGCGCGGAAATGCCTGGACAAGGCATAGCGGTCGAACCCGGTAACCGCCTCCAACTCGTCGGATCGCACGGGCCGGGCAGAGTTTTCCGTGAGATAGTCGCGCGCCAGAGCGGCCGCCCGCCAGGCCGTTCCCGGCACCGCTCTCGCCGGCTGGCCGGCATGGCGGGCGAGCCCTTGCAGCAGTTGCGCCAGGAAGTCGGCGACGAACAGCTCGTCGAGTTCCTCCTCCAGTGGACCCAGCGCCGAAAGCAAGGTCGCGCGCAGGCGTTCGTCCGCCACCACGGCTTGCCCGACGAAAGGCAACGATGCGCCACCGAGGCAGTCCAGCATCAGCGACGGTTCCAGATAGAGGATCCTGTAGCGCAGCCTGTCCTCGGTTCCCGCGCCGCCATCATGCAGTTCGTCGGGATGCAGGACGATGATCTGGCCGGGCAGGCTATGCCGCGCGGCCCCGCGATAGCGAAAGCTCTGCACGCCTTGCAGCGTCACCCCGATCGCATAGGTGTCGTGGCGATGCAGGTCGAAGGCGCTGCCGTGGAATCGCGCCTCGATGCGCTCCATGCCGGCGGGGTCGCGGGCGGCAATGATGCAGTTTTCCGCAGCCTCCGCGCACAAACGTCCAAGACCCTGGAACGCCTGGCTGCCTAGATCGAGCGACATCGCTTCCTTTCGCCTTGAAAGGGGCACAACCCCGAATGGTCACTGTCTCATGTTCGATACGAAATTTGCAATCGTGCTCAGGGATGATCTGCCGGTCTGGCAAAAACTCAACGTCACCGCATTCCTGACCAGCGGCGTCGTCGCGCAGTTCCCCGATATCATCGGCGAGCCCTATCGTGACCGCGCCGGCAATGTCTACAACCCGCTGTCGATCCAGCCCGTCATCGTGCTGTCCGCCGACCAGGTGACACTCGGCGCGATCCACAGCCGCGCCCTGGAGCGCGGAGTAACGAGCTCGCTCTATGTCGAGGAGATGTTCTCGACCGGGTTCGACGCCGCCAACCGCGCCGTCTTCGCCGAATTCGCGCCGGAAGACGCCAAGGTTGTCGGCATCGCATTACGCGCCGACAAGAAGACGGTCGACAAGATCACCAAGGGTGCTCGCATGCATCCCTGACGACCCGGGCCTGAGCCTGTCCGCAGCTCTTGTTGTGCCAGCCGCTTTTGGCTTGCCGCACGCCCGCAATTGCCGCAAAAGGTGGGCCTCAGCCCAGCTTTCCATCCGGCCTGCAAGTGAGTGCTCCCCAAACATCTTCAGAAAGCGCGACGCCGCCGGTGGCGATCCTGTGCATGCTTTCCACCTATGTCTTCTTCACCTTTCTCGACACCAGCAGCAAATACCTCGTCCTAGCCGGCGTCTCCGCGCTTGTCGTCGCCTGGGTGCGCTTTGCCGTGCATGTCGTGCTGGTCGGCGCGCTGTTGCGCGGCTGGCGTGAACCGGCGCGGTTCCGTCCGGCCAACCTGCCGGCTCATGTCCTGCGCGGGCTGTTCCTGTTCGGCTCGACCATCTTCAACGTGCTGGCGCTGCGGTCCCTGCAACTGGCCGAGACGACATCGATCTATTTCTTCGGGCCGATGGTCATCACCGCACTTGCCGGCCCGCTGCTTGGCGAATGGGCGGGCTGGCGGCGGTGGCTGGCGATCCTGGCCGCGTTCGCCGGGGTTCTGATCATCACAAGGCCGGGGGTCGGCGTTTTCGGCATCGGCCATCTGTTCGCGCTCGGCTCGATGCTGTCGAACTGCTTCTATGTGATCATGACCCGGCGCATGTCGGCGACCGAGACATCGGAAAGCCTCATCCTGTTTTCGGCACTGGCCCCGGCGGTGGTGCTCCTGCCCATGCTGCCGTTCTCGTTTTCCCTGCCGCATGATGGCTGGCACTGGTTCATCCTGCTCATGCTCGGCGTCTTTGGCGGCGTCGGTCATTGGCTTCTGGTGCAGGCCTATCGCATGGCCACCACCACCGCGCTCGCCCCCTATCCCTATTCGCAGATGGTGTGGATGATCCTTTCCGGGCTCATCGTCTTCAAGCAGTTCCCCGACCGCTGGACGCTCGTCGGCGCCGCCGTCATCGTCGCCAGCGGTCTCTACATCGTTCATCGCGAGCACCGGCTGCGCCTGCGCAATCGTGCGGTGCTGGACGTCGAGGCGGAAGCGCTGGCAAAAAAACTTTGATTTAGCCTCGAAGGGTGGCATAAGGCCGCCTTTAAACAGTTTAAAAAAACGACGGGGGAGGGGAAGGCTGGCACAGAAGATCAAGCTGTCGACGATCGCGGATGCGCTCGGCGTGTCCACGGCCACGGTATCGCTGGCGCTGCGCGACAGCCCGCTGGTGGCAGGCGGCACCCGTGACCGCATCAAGGAACATGCCCGCGCCATCGGCTACATCTACAACCGCCGTGCCGCCAGCCTGCGTACCTCGCGTTCGGGCATTGTCGGCGTCGTCGTGCATGACATCATGAACCCGTTCTTCGCCGAGATACTGCGCTCGATCGAAAGCGAGCTCGACCGCAGCCGCCAGACCTTCATCCTGTCCAATCACTACGACCAGCTCGAGAAGCAGCGCACTTTCATCGACACGCTTTTGCAGCTCGGCGCCGACGGCGTCATCATGTCGCCGGCCATCGGCACTCCGGCCTCGGATATTCTGATGGCCGAGGAAAACGGCCTGCCGGCGGTGCTGATCGCGCGCACCGTCGAGGGCGCCGACGTGCCGGTTTTTCGCGGCGACGATGCCTACGGCACGGGGCTTGCCACCAATCACCTGATCTCGCTCGGCCACAAGCGCATCGCCATGATCGGCGGCACCGACCAGACCTCGACCGGCCGCGATCGCTACCAGGGCTATGTCAACGCCATGGAGGCCGCCGGGCTGGAAGTGCGGCCGGCCTGGCGCATCCCCGGCCCGCGCACCAAGCAGGCTGGCTTCGAGGCCGCCGGACAGTTTCTGGCCCTGAAGGACAAGCCGACAGCCGCCTGCTGCTGGAACGACCTCGTCGCCATCGGCCTGATGAACGGCATCGCGCGCGCCGGCCTGGTGCCCGGCCTAGACATATCGGTCACCGGCTACGACGATCTCGAGGAGGCGGCAATCGCCACGCCGGCGCTGACCACCGTGTGGAACGGTCAGCGCGAGGTTGGCCGCCGCGCCGCCAGCGCCCTGCTCGACAAGCTGAACGGGCAGACGGTGCGGCCCTCTCAGGAACTGATCAAGCCGGAACTGCATGTGCGACAGTCGACCGGCAAGCCGGTGGAGCGTGCATGACAAGGCCCGAGCAACTGCAAACCGTCGCCATCCTGGTGCCGGGGCATTTCAACGACCACGCGGTCGAGCGCATCGACCGGACATTCAGGCGTGTCGGGATCGAGCGCGCCGAGCCGTCCCTGGTCACCGATGATATGCGCGACAACGTGCGCGCCATCGCCTCGTTCGGCGGCATCAGCGCGGCCTTCATGGATGCATTGCCGAAGCTTGAGATCGTCGCCAGTTTCGGCGTCGGCTATGATTCGGTCGATGCCCGCCACGCTGGCGATCACGGCATCATGGTCACCAACACGCCGGATGTGCTGACCGAGGAGGTCGCCGACACCGCCATCGGCCTGCTGATCAACACCGTGCGCGACCTGCCGCGCGCCGAAACCTGGCTGCGCGACGGCAGCTGGCAGCGCAAGGGCAACTATCCCTTGAGCCGGCTTACCTTGCGCGGCCGCAGCGCCGGCATTTTCGGCATGGGCCGCATCGGGCTCGCTATTGCCCGCCGGCTGGAGGCGTTCGGATTGCCCGTCGCCTATCACAACCGGCGCCGGGTCGAGGGCCTGTCCTATCCCTATCATCCGACGCTGAAGGGCCTCGCCGAAACAGTCGACACGCTGATTTCGGTGGTCCCGGGCGGCGCCTCGACGGAAAAGGCGGTCGATGCCGAGATACTGTCGGCGCTTGGCGCCAACGGCGTCTTCATCAATATCGGGCGCGGCAGCACGGTCGACGAGGCGGCGCTTGCGACAGCCCTCGCCAAGGGCACTATCGCCGCCGCCGGGCTCGATGTCTTCGCCGACGAACCGAACGTGCCGCGGGCGCTGCTTGACGCGACCAATGCCAGTCTGTTGCCGCATGTCGGTTCGGCGTCGGAGCACACACGTCGCGCCATGGCGGATCTGTGCGTCGACAATCTGGTGTCCTGGTTCAGCGAGCGCCGGTCGATCACACCTGTGCCCGAGACCGCGCATGTGAAGGCGCGCGGCTGAGCGGTCGGGCTGCCATATTTATTAACGTCAGCTTAACCCTTTGAAATCATTCTTCATCCTGTCCGTACGCATGGATGAGGATCACCATGAAAACGCTTTCCGTACTGATCGGAGCCGCCGCCCTGTTTGGCGGCGTTCAGCTGTTTCATGGCGGCACTGGCGAAAGCGTCGCTGAAGAGGCCGCGCCGCCCGACACCTACAGGCTGGTCGCCAATGGTGATGAGGGGGTTTGCGCAATCAAACGCGGCGCCACCGTCTCGGACGGCCTGTCGCTTTTGACGGTGGCTCCGAACTGCCGCCGACTCATGCCAGGCATCGAGCGGGCGAAATTCTGGCGCGAGCAGGAGGACGGCACGGTCGCCTTCAGCGTCAACGGCGTCGATCCGATCGTCACCTTCGCGGTCGCCGATGGCGACGGATTCGAATCCTACGCTCCTGCACTGCCGCTGCTGTCGCTGGCGGCCGCCGGGGACCCGAGCACCGACGACTGATTACTCCGCCGCCGCGCGGGCGCCGGCCTTGGCAGCCGCATGCAGGCGAACCGCGTCGCCGAAGGCCCGGAAGATCTTGGCCGAGTTACTATCCGACTTGACCCAGTATTCGGGATGCCACTGGACACCGACCGCGAAAGCGCGGGCATCCTTTACAGAGACCGCCTCGACGGTGCCGTCGTCGGCCACGGCTTCGATCTGCAGCTTCGAACCAAGCCGGCCGATTGCCTGGCGGTGCAAAGAGTTGACCTTCATGTCGCCGGCCCCAAACACACTGGCCAGGCAACTGCCCGCCTTGATCGAAACGGTCTGGTGAATCGCGAAACGTTCGTCCTGATTGTCGCTCACCGGCGCGCGGTGGTCGAGCGAGCCTTCACGCTCCTGGATTTCAGTGCCCAGCGTGCCGCCCAGCGCCACGTTCATCTCCTGGATGCCGCGGCAGATGGCAAGCAGCGGCACGCCACGCTCGATCGCTTTGCGAATCAGCGGCAAGGTGGTGGCGTCGCGTGCCGGGTCATAGGGGCCGTTCGCCTCGCTGGCATCGCCGCCATAGAGCGAGGGGTCGACATTGGATTTCGAGCCGGTCAGCATGACGCCGTCGACCGACGACAGCAGCTCATCGAAATCGAGCCGATCGCCGAACGAGGGCACCAGCACCGGAAACACGCCGGCGCCGGCGATCGCCGCCTCCAGATATTGCTGTGGGGCGGCATGCCAGGTGTAGTTGTCGAATTGACGGACGTCGGTCGATATGGCGACGAGCGGCTGCTGCATTTTGGCTTTGTTTTCCATCTGGGCCGGGGAATCCTGCCTTCAAAATAGGCGATCCCAGCACATTTTTCCATGACAAGTTTCGGTCCGTCGGATGGGCCACCAAACGGCCCGTTAGACTATAGTTGCAAGGCCCTGCGCACACGCCGTCAAATCAGGCCGCCACGCTGGACTCGACTCCTTGCCCGTGTATTGTTTCGCCCAGCCGTGCGGGGCATCGAGCATGCGCCGCACGTCGGTTTGTTGATCCAAAAGGGAGGACTTCATGGATCGTCGTTCATTCATCCGCAAGGCCGGGACGACCGGCGTTGGCGCCGCTGTGGCCGCCGCCACGCTCGCCGCGCCGGCCATAGCCCAGTCCAATCCAAAGGTGACCTGGCGGCTGGCGTCGTCCTTTCCCAAATCGCTCGACACGATCTATGGCGGCGCCGAGGTCTTCTCAAAGATGCTTTCGGAAGCCACCGACGGCAACTTCCAGATACAGGTCTTCGCCGCTGGCGAGCTGGTGCCCGGCCTTCAGGCGGCCGACGCCACGACCGCCGGCACGGTCGAGGCCTGCCACACGGTGGCATATTATTACTGGGGCAAGGATCCGACCTGGGCGCTGGGCGCGGCGGTTCCGTTCTCGCTCAACGCGCGCGGCATGAATGCCTGGCACTATCATGGCGGCGGCATCGACCTGTTCAACGAATTTCTCGCCACGCAAGGCTTGTTCGGCCTGCCTGGCGGCAATACCGGCGTGCAGATGGGCGGCTGGTTCCGCAAGGAGATCAACACGGTGGCCGACCTTTCCGGCCTCAAGATGCGCATCGGCGGCTTCGCCGGCAAGGTTGTGCAGAAGCTCGGCGTCGTGCCGCAGCAGATCGCCGGCGGCGACATCTACCCGGCGCTCGAAAAGGGCACCATTGACGCAGCCGAATGGGTCGGCCCCTATGACGACGAGAAGCTCGGCTTCTATAAGGTTGCGCCCTACTACTACTATCCAGGCTGGTGGGAAGGCGGCCCGACCGTCCACCTGATGTTCAACAAGGCGAAATACGAAGAGCTTTCGCCGACTTACAAGTCGCTGCTGCATACCGCCGCGCAAGCCGCCGATGCCAACATGCTGCAGAAATACGACTATCTCAATCCTGCGGCGGTGAAGCGGCTGGTGGCCGGCGGCGCCAAACTGCGTCCGTTCAGCCAGGAGATCATGTCCGCCTGCTTCGAGAAGGCCAATGAGGTCTACGCCGAAATGGAAGCCTCGAACGCGCCGTTTAAGAAGATCTGGGACTCGATCAAGGGCTTCCGTAAGGAGCACTATCTCTGGGCGCAGGTGGCCGAGTACAATTACGACACCTTCATGATGGTCCAGCAGCGCAACGGCAAGCTGTAAGGTTTTTCTGCCTCCTTTCGAAGACCCCGGACTCGGTAGTCCGGGGTTTATTCGTTGGGCGTCGGTGCTGGAAACATCGATAGTCGAAGGCGTCGAAACTTGCGCCGCAGGGCCGGGGGTCGAACGGGTTCGAAGCGACAGCGGCACTCAGCCTCGGTCCGGCACCACCACCACCTTGACCTCGCCGGCGGCAGGCGGGTTGGCGATTACCGCGGCGGCCTCTTCCAGCGGCACCTGCCTGGAGATCAGCCGGTCGATCTCGATCGCGCCCGAAGCGATCAGCTCGGCGGCGCGGCGGTGCGTGTAGGGATTGAGGAAGGAGCCGAGAACCTTCAACTCGCGAAACAGAAGATCGAAGGGCTCGAACGCCGCCTTCATGCCTTGCGGCACCACGCCGACAATGACGACCGTGCCGCCGGCCCTCGCCAGCCGCAGCGACTGCTCGACCGTTTCCTGGACACCGGCACATTCGAGCACCACGTCGACACCGCCGGGCACCAGTCCCGCTGGCCCGGAGATGGCATCGATGACGTCGGCGGCGCTTGCGTCGACCGTTGCCGTCGCGCCGAGCTCCTCGGCCAGTGCGCGCCGTGAGGCCTGTCGCGTCGACAGGATGATGGTCGTCGCCCCTGCAAGCCTTGCCAGTTGCACTGTGAGCAGGCCGATCACGCCGCCGCCAAGTATGGCGACCGAGGAGCCGGGCTTGATCTCGGCCAGATCCACGCCGTGGAGACAGCAGCCGAGCGGCTCGCAGAAGGCGCCGTGCGTCGGCTTCAAGTCCGCGGGCAGGATGAAGGCCTGTTTTTGCGGCAACACGACGTAGTCGGCGAAACCGCCGTCGCGATGGATGCCGATGGCATTGAGATTGCTGCACAAGTTAACGCGGCCGGCATGGCAATGGCGGCAGCGTCCGCAGGCGATGTTGGGGTCGCCGGTGACGCGGTCGCCGAGCGAGAAGCCGCTCACCGAATGTCCCATTGCCTCGACGATGCCGGAGAACTCATGGCCGGGTGTTACCGGCGGCCGGCAGGGAAACTCGCCGTGGAAGAGATGCCGGTCCGTGCCGCAGACGCCGCAGGACTCGATGCGCACCAGCAGATCGTCAGGCCCGGGAACCGGCTTGGCGACCTCGCGCAGCGTGATGCTGCCAACCGCTTCCAGCCGTACCGCTTTCATGATTTTGCGACCTCCGGCATCAGTTGAAGTTCGGCGGCTGCGACAGAT
Organism: Mesorhizobium sp. B2-6-4; assembly: GCF_006441495.1. Classification (NCBI taxonomy): domain Bacteria; kingdom Pseudomonadati; phylum Pseudomonadota; class Alphaproteobacteria; order Hyphomicrobiales; family Phyllobacteriaceae; genus Mesorhizobium; species Mesorhizobium sp. B2-6-4. The sequence goes on along the minus strand of NZ_VFUE01000029.1, from coordinate 13,276 downwards.
CCGGCTGTGGTGCCGCCGGTTTGGCGGGCGCCGTGTCGCCGAAGTTCGGCGGTTGCGACAGGTCGGGTGCGGCAGGCGCGGCGGGCGGCGCGGCGCCAGTGGCGGGTGCGGTTCCGGTACCGGCCGGCGGCGTGCCGAGCGGCGTCAGTCCCGGCACCTCCGGCACCGTATAGTCGATCGTGCCGGAATCGACCGCTGTGCCCTTGTAGTGCATCACCATTTGCGGGAAGGCGATGGTGAGCCCGATCATGATCACCTGGATGCAGACGAACGGCACGGCGCCCCAATAGATCTGGCCCGTGGTCACCGGCGCGATCTGCTTGCCGGTCAAGCGGTCGAGATAGGGCACCCGGGCGGCGACCGAGCGCAGGTAAAACAGCGCGAAGCCGAAGGGTGGATGCATGAAGCTGGTCTGCATGTTGACGCCCAGAAGCACACCGAACCAGATCAGGTCGATGCCGAGCTTGTCGGCGGCCGGTGCCAGCAACGGCACGATGATGAAGGCCAGTTCGAAGAAATCGAGGAAGAAGGCAAGCACGAAGACCAGAATGTTGACGCCGATCAGGAAGCCGACCTCGCCGCCCGGCAGCGAGGTCAGGAGATGCTCGACCCAGATGTGGCCGTTGACGCCGTAGAAGGTGAGGGAGAAGACGCGCGCGCCGATCAGGATGAACAGCACGAAGGACGACAGCCTTGTCGTCGAAGCGAGCGCCTGCTTGACCACGTCGAGCGACAGCCGGCCTTTGATCGCCGCCATCGCCAGCGCGCCGACAGCGCCCATGGCGCCGCCCTCGGTTGGAGTGGCGATGCCAAGGAAAATGGTGCCCAGCACCAGGAAGATCAACGCCAATGGCGGGATCAGCACGATCACGACCTGCTGCGCCAGCCGCGACATCATGTTGATTTTCAGGCGCTGATCGGCGATCGCAACGATATAGATCACGGCCACGCCGATGCTGGCGCCGAGGATGTCGGCATTGTCGCCATGGGTCGGTGCGAGATAGCGGTAGGCCGCGTAGGAGATCGCCACCGTCGCCAGCAACGCCACCAGCAGCGACACGACGCCATGGCCGAGCGTGCGTGCTTCCAGCGGCAGCGCCGGCATCGAATTCGGCCGGACGATCGTCATGATCAGGATGTAGAGCATGTAGAGGCTGGTCAGCACGATGCCGGGGATCAGCGCGCCCGCATACATGTCGCCGACCGAGCGGCCGAGCTGGTCGGCGAGCACGATCAGCACCAGCGACGGCGGGATGATCTGGGCGAGCGTTCCGGACGCGGCGATGACGCCGGACGCCAGCCGGCGGTCATAGCCGTAGCGCAGCATGATCGGCAGCGAGATCAGCCCCATGGCGATGACCGATGCCGCCACCACGCCGGTCGTCGCGGCCAGCAGCGCGCCGACGAAGATCACGGCATAGGCAAGCCCGCCGCGGATCGGCCCGAACAGCTGGCCGATCGTATCGAGCAGGTCTTCCGCCATCCCCGATCGCTCGAGCACGATGCCCATGAAGGTGAAGAAAGGGATCGCCAGCAGCGTGTCGTTCGACATCACCCGGCTGCCGTAGAAATTATCCGGCAACGCATGCAGCAGCGGCCAGGCGAGATTGATCGAGCCGCCCGAATAGGGTGAGACCAGGACTCCGATGAAAAAGAACAAAAGTCCGTTGGCGGCGAGCGAGAAGGCGACGGGATAGCCGATCAGTAGGAAGAGGACCAGCGAGGCGAACATGATCGGCGCCATGTTCTGGGCGATGAACTCGATCACGAGCGCACCTCGTCGGCCAGTGCCTTGGCTTCGAGTTCCGCCTGCTCATGCGCCGATATGAACGGGGTCGGGTCGTCCATGTCGCCGCGCATGATGGCGATCTTCTTGATGATCTCGGAGATCCCCTGCAGCGCTAGCAGGAAGAAGCCGACCAGCAGGATCGCCTTTGCCGGCCAGATGATCAGCCCGCCGGAATTGTTCGACATTTCGCCGCTGCGGAACGACAGCGACACATACGGGACGAAATAGATCACCATCAGCGTCACGAACGGCATCAGGAAAAAGACATGGCCGAAAAGGTCGATCCAGTGCTGCACGCGGCGCGGGAACAGGCCATAGACGATGTCGATGCGGATATGGTCGTTCTGCTTCAGCGTGTAGGCCGCCGCCAGCATGAAGGCGGCGCCGAACAGGTACCATTGCAGCTCCAGCCACGCATTCGACGAGGTGTCGAACACCTTGCGGATGGTCGCGTTAGCGGCGCTCACTAGGATTGCCAGCAGGATCAACCACGATATCCATTTGCCGATGAACTCGTTCACACGGTCGATCGTCCTGGATAGAGCGAGAAGCCCTGCCATGCATTCCTCCCTTTTGTCCGAGGCGCGACGGCTCCCCGTTGTTTTACGCCGCGCCGCTGTGGCCTAACCGTATGCCGTGCGTGGCAGGACGGGTCAACACAGGAGCGGCGCTGTCAACGCGGTTGTGAGACGAGGAAGCCGACGAAGCGCAGGGCTGCGGCGCAGGGCTCGGAAAACCGGAACCGGCTTCCGGCAGGGTTCGTGGGCAAAATCAAAGCGTTAAGGCGGTCGTTTCGTTGCCGAAACAGGCTTATCGGTGGCAGGCGTCATGCAACCAAAGTCTGATGCGGATCACGCGATCTTGGTCTGGTCGCGGCCAGCGCCGATCAGCACCAGCATGGCGACGAGGAACAGGTACATCCATGCGTCGCGCCATTCCACCGGGAAATAGCCGGCCCACAGCGACTCGGCCATGCCGAAGGCGGCAGCGCCCAGGGCCGCCCGCGGCGGTGAGAGATAGCCGCCGACCGCCGTCACGAACAGGATCTTCAGCCCGTAGACGAGGCCGGAACCGAAACTGACATTGCCGTAATAGAGGCCGGCCATGACGCCGGCCAGCGCGGCGCAGAAACCGCCGAACAGCACTGCGTGGCGGAACACGGCGCGCACATCGACGCCGCACATGGCGGCCGCCTTGGGATCGTCGGAGACGGCGCGCCAGCGCCGGCCGAAATTCGAATGGGCAAAGCCCCAAGCCGCAAGCGCCACCGCCCCCAGCACCACGGCGCAATCGAGCAGCTGGATCAGCGTCAATGTCGCCTTGAAGCCGGCATTCTGCGCGAAAACGACAGGTTGCGCCAGCATAGGCGGCAGCCACAAATCATGCGTGTCGGCGGCGATGCGGCCTGCTTCCGACAAAACCAGCAGGATGCCAAGCGTGGTCACCACGATCGCGTTGGGCGAGCGGTCGGCCAGCGGTTCGAAGACGCTGCGCGACAGGACGCAGCTGATAAGCGCGGCGTAGAGGAAAGCCGCTGCGATGCCGAGCACCACCGCCGCCGTCAGCGTCAGCCACAGCACCTGGTAGCCGAAGGCGGCGGTCAGGATCATCGTCTGTCCGCAAAAGGCGAACAGCGCGCCATAGGCCAGGTTGGTGCGGTGCAGGATACCGTTGGTCAGCACATAGCCGAACGCCAGCAGCGCATAGAGTGCGCCTGAATGCAGCCCGTTCAGGACCTGCTGGAACAGATACAGCATGCGAAAATCCTCGGGGCATGTCGCCCAAAGCGCATAGCGGTTTTGGGACGACGATACGCTCCAGACAGAGAGCGGCAATACCCGCTTCAGGGCAGACTTGCATCGTCGAATCTAACTTGTCAAATGCCATTTATCAGTTAGATTTCGGACATGACGGTATCCTGGACCCCGCACCGCTTCACCGGCGGCCTGCTCGCGCTCGACACGGCGAACACCGTCGTGCTGCGTGCTGATCCGGAGAGGACCTTCGACCGTTTTGACGATCCGCGCGAGATCGCCCACTTCGCGGACGCGGCGAGCGGCTTTCGCGCCGCCGAGCTTGGCGGCAGGCGGCTGGCGGTCTCCGCGCCGGCTGCAATCGCGCCTGTCGTGCTGGCGATCCGCGAGGCGACGGACCGGTTGTTTCGCCACGCGGTGTCGAAAGGCACGGTCGCTACCGATCATCTCTCCGGCCTCCTGGCGGCCTGCGCCGACGGTCTTGCCGGCAGTCGGACCGAGATCGCAACGCCCGGAAAGCCGTTCGGCGATCCGGCAACGCCGATCGCATTCGAAGCGGCACTGGCGGTTTCCGCCCTGTCGCTGCTGCGCGAGGACACGGTCGCCAGGCTCAGGATCTGTCCCAACTGCACCTGGCTGTTCGTCGACCGCAGCCGTAATTCCAGCCGCCTTTGGTGCGACATGGCGGTCTGCGGCAACCGCCAGAAGGCAAGCCGCCACTATCGCCGCCGCAGGGCGGCCAATGAGGTCAACAATGTCCAGGATTAGCTCTCGTTCAGCCCTGCTCGGCATGGCGCTGATCGCGGCGATGGCGCTCGGCGCCTGCCGCGACACCGCTAAGGACGGTGAAGGCAAGTTGTTCGAGATTTCGGGCAAGATATTCGTCTTCAACTATCGTCTTGCCAGGGCGACCTATGTCGTGACGCTGCGGCCCCTGCGCCCGATGGGAGAGGGCCAGGTCGCGGTCGCCAGCTTCCAGGATCCGGCCGGCGGCGCGCCGTTGGTGGTCGAGCAGAAGGTCTGGCCCAAGCTCGACAAGGTGACGCTGGAGAGCCCGGCTTTGACCTGCGTCGTCAAGAACAAGCCTTATACGATCGCCATCGCTATCAAGGGTTCCGACGGCGCGGTCCTGCAGAAGATCGACACCACGCTGATGTCCACCGAAGACCAGTCCATCCTGCCCGACCGGCCGCTCGTCATTGACCAACTCTACACCGCCAATCCCGATCTCGTAGGCCACCCCGACGGCAAGCTGCCGGGCGAGCCGAAGCCCGACTGCTCCAAGGGGACCTGACGCTCGCCGCCAAGCCGAAAGGCAAGCGAAATTTTCGTACGCCGGACATTGCTCGCGGGGCGATTTCATACCGGGCAAGGGATGACGGCGGATCGTTCGTTGCGCGTTGCCTGGCACGTCCGATTTCGTTTGACCTGTCTTGCAAGGGGAGAAAGGATGCGTCATCCGATCCCGACGCTGGCTGCCTGCCCCCGCGCGGCCTCCGCAGAGGAAATGCCTGATGACGCTGCACGACGTCGCGCTCGACGACAAGTTCGACCTGGGGAAGGAACGCATCTTCCTGTCCGGCGCCCAGGCGGTCATCCGCATGCTGCTGATGCAGCGCGAGCGCGACCGCCGCGCGGGCCTGGACACGGCCGGCTTCGTCTCCGGCTATCGCGGTTCGCCGCTGGGCGGCCTCGACATGCAGCTGTGGAAGGCAAAAAAACAGCTCGCCCAAGCCGACATCGTCTTCCAGCCCGGACTTAACGAGGAACTCGCCGCTACCGCCTGCTGGGGATCGCAGCAGACGGAACTGCTGGGCGAAGGCACCCATGACGGCGTTTTTTCGGTTTGGTACGGCAAGGGTCCGGGGGTCGACCGCTCCGGCGACGTCTTCCGCCACGCCAATCTGGCCGGCTCGTCGAAACATGGCGGTGCGCTCGCTTTGATGGGCGACGACCACATGGCCGAATCCTCGACCAACGCGCATGCCACCGAATTCCTGTTCGTCGACGCCATGGTGCCGATCCTCAACCCGGCCGGTGTCCAGGAGATAATCGATTACGGGCTCTACGGTTTTGCCATGTCGCGCTTCGCCGGCACATGGGCGGCCATCAAATGCGTCAAGGACAACATCGAATCGACGGCCTCGGTCGATGCCTCGATCGAGCGTCTGAACATCGTTAATCCCGAGTTCGACATGCCGCCCGGCGGCCTCAACATCCGCCACGAGATCGACATGCTCGGCCAGGAGGAGCGGCTGCATGAGTACAAGCGCGCCGCCGCGTCGGCCTTCATCCATGCCAACGGGCTGAACCGCGTCGTCTTTACGGGCGGCCGCAATCCCAGGATCGGCATCATCACCATCGGCAAAAGCTATCTCGACGTCCGCCAGGCGCTCGAGGATATCGGCATCGACGAGGCGGCCGCCGGCCGCATCGGCGTGCGGCTGTTCAAAGTCGGTTGCCCCTGGCCGCTCGATTTCCAGCACATTGCCGAGTTCGCGCGCGGCCTCGACACCATCGTCGTCGTCGAGGAGAAGCGTTCGCTGATCGAGGTGCAGCTTCGCGAGAGCCTCTACGGCACCGCCACGCAGCCCGTCATCGTCGGCAAGAAGGACGAGCGCGGCGACTGGCTGTTTCCGGCCAAGGGCGCGCTCGACCCAAACGAGATCGCCATTGCCCTTGGCGAAAGGATCGTGAAAACCATCGGTCCGTCGGAAGAGATTTCAGCGCGGGTGGCGAAGCTGCGCCAGTTCCAGGCCATGCTCGCAGACGCGTCGGACATCGGCTCCCGCACGCCCTTCTTCTGTTCCGGCTGCCCACACAATTCCTCGACCAAGGTGCCGGATGGCTCGATCGCCGCGGCCGGCATCGGCTGCCATTTCATGGCGCTGTGGATGGACAGGAACACTGTCGGCTTCACCGCGATGGGCGGCGAGGGGGCGCAGTGGGTCGGCCAGGCGCCCTTTTCCAAGCGCGACCACATTTTCCAGAATCTCGGCGACGGCACCTACAACCACTCCGGCACGCTGGCGATCCGCTTCGCGCTGTCGTCGGGCGCCAACATCACCTATAAGATACTCTATAACGACGCGGTGGCCATGACCGGCGGCCAGCCGCATGAAGGCGGCCTGACGGTGGACATGATCGCCAGGCAGGTGCGAGCCGAAGGGATCGAGCGCATCGCCATCGTCACCGACGAACCCGACAAATATGCCGGCAAGGTCGAGTTCCCGGCCGGCGCCACCATCCATCACCGCGACGATCTCGATCTCGTCCAGCGCGAGCTGCGCGGCGTCAGCGGGGTTTCGATCCTGCTCTACGACCAGACCTGTGCCGCCGAAAAGCGCCGCCGTCGCAAGCGCGGAACCTTTCCCGATCCCGACAAGCGGGTCTTCATCAACGAACTGGTCTGCGAGGGCTGCGGCGACTGCGGCGTCCAATCGAACTGCGTCTCCATCCAGCCGGTGGAGACCGAGTTCGGCCGCAAGCGCCGGATCGACCAGTCGAGCTGCAACAAGGATTTTTCCTGCGTCAATGGCTTCTGCCCGTCCTTCGTCACGGTGCATGGCGCCAAGATCCGCAAGGCCGAAGGCATCGCCGGCAAGACCGATCCGCTCGACGGCGTTCCAGCAGCCGCCGAATTCCCGCTCGGCGAACAGGGCTGGGCGGCGATCATCGACGGCGTCGGCGGCACCGGCGTCGTCACCGTCGGCGCCGTGCTCGGCATGGCGGCTCATCTCGAAGGCAAGGGCTGCGGCATGATCGACATGGCCGGGCTTGCCCAGAAGGGCGGTTCGGTGTTCACCCATGTCCGCATCGCCCGCACGCCCGATGACATCCACGCCATCCGTGTCTCGGCCGGCAAAGCCGATCTCGTGCTCGGCTGCGATCTCGTCGTGTCGGGCGCCAAGAAGGTGCTGGCCGCGGTGCGCGAGGGCCACACCATCTTCCTCGCCAACACTGCCGAGATCATGCCGGGCGAGTTTGCCCGCTCGGCCGATTTCTCGCTGCCCATCGAGCGCTTGAAGAAGGCGATCCGCACTGCTGCCGGCGACGACAGGGCGCATTTCTTCGACGCTACCCGCACAGCCACCGTCCTGTTCGGCAATTCGCTGGGCGCCAACATGTTTATGCTCGGCTTCGCCTTCCAGCATGGCGGTCTGCCGCTGTCGGCCCAAGCCGTCGAAAAGGCGATCGAATTGAACGGCGAGGCGGTGGGGATGAACATCGCCGCCTTCCGCTGGGGCCGCCGCGCCGCGCATCAGCCGGACTTCGTGCGTGGCCTCGTCCAGCCGGGCAAGGACGGCCAAGCCGCCACCATTGCCCAGACGCTGGACGAAGTCATTGCCCGCCGGGTCGCTTTCCTTTCCGCCTATCAGAACGCCGCCTATGGCAAGCGCTACGCCGGCAGGATCGCTGCCCTGCGCGCGGCCGAAGCCAAGGCAGCGCCCGGTTCGAGCGCCGTGACGGAAGCGGCGGCCAGGAACCTGTTCAAGCTGATGGCGATCAAGGACGAATACGAGGTGGCGCGGCTCTATACCGACGGCTCCTTCGCCGCCGAACTCGGCAAGCAGTTCCAGAGTTACGAAAAACTCGAATTCCACCTGGCGCCGCCGGTTCTGGGCCGTCGCGGCAATGACGGCAAACCGAGGAAATCGAGCTTCGGTCCCTGGATGATGAAAGGGTTTCGCATGCTGGCGGCGATGAAGGGCCTGCGCGGGACAGCATTCGACCTGTTCGGCTACACCGCCGAGCGGCGCATGGAGCGGCAATTGCTGGCGCAATATGAGGCCGACCTGCAACGCGTCGCCAACTCGCTGGCGCCGGACACCATCGAGGCCGCCACGGCCCTCGTCTCGGTGCCGGCACTCATCCGCGGTTACGGCCATGTTCGGCAAGCCAGCGCTCAAAAGGCGGCCGGCGAGCGCCAAAGGCTGCTCGAGCGCCTGTCCGGCACGTCAGCGAGGGCGGAACTCCAGGCCGCCGAGTGATGGCCTTGTTTACCTAAAGCCCGATTCTCCCAGTCTGTCCTGCTTTGCGCGCCTTCGGTAAGCCGCCCAAAACCGCTGTTCTAAGCCTTTCTTAAGGCGGATGTGAGATGACGAGGCCTAGCGTTGGGCCGACGACATGGGCAGAACAAAGACCGAAAACATCCCAGCGGATGTTTATATCCAGTTTGTGCGGTCGTTGTTCGACAACGCCCACATGCTGGTGATCGGTGGCGTGTGCTACTGGATCCTCGGACTAATGATCTACTTGCGCACGAACAATCCGTTGTTCCTGGCTTTCTCTTTTGTTTTGCTGTCCATCTGCCTTTACCGCTATTTCGGCATTCGCGCCTTCCGGAAGGCAGGCGGTGTAATAGCCGACGTCCAAGAGGCGCATCGGTGGGAGCGCAACTACATCCTCAAGGGCAGCGTGCAGGGCCTCACATTGGGCGCACTGTGCTTCATATCGATCTATGTCTATCCCGATCCCTTTGCCGAACTGGCCGCGACGTCGCTGGCCATCGCGACCTTGGTGACGGTTGTTGGCCGGAACTACGGCTCTCCCATTATGGTGCGGGTTTTTTCCGTGACCTTCATTGGTCCGGCAGCACTTGCACTTTTGCTGCGCATGGATGTGCCTTCGGTCATTCTCGGGCTGATGATCATCCCGTTGACTTTCGTCACGATCAACAGCGCCGACCACGTCCGCGATGTGCTTTTCTCGGCCGTCATCGGCCACAAGGAAGCGAGGAAGCTCGCGCTCAGATTCGATCGCGCGCTCAATACCATGTCGCATGGTCTCGTCATGCTTGGCCCGGACGGTCGGGTGGCGGTCGCCAATGCCGAGGCCGCGCATCTGATGTCGCTCAAATCGGCCGATGCGCTGCTTGGGCGGTCAATCCATGGTCTCTTGATGCGCGGCGTCGTGGGCGGCATGCTGGCCCCAAAGGACTGCCGCTACATCGAAGCCCAGCTGACGCGTGCATTGCGCGAGGGCCGCGACCGTAAGGTCCTGGTTTCGCTCGCCAATGGCCAACATTACGAATTCTCCGCCCGCGAAGGCAGCCAGGAACTCGGAGTCATCACCTTCGAGGACGTGACGGCGCGCGTCGAGGCGGAAGACAAGATCCGCTTCATGGCCCGCTATGACAATCTCACCGGCCTGCCCAATCGCGCCTATTTCCACGAACTGATCGGCGAGGCGATGGCGTCAGGCGACCGTGACCGCCTCTGCGGCCTTGCCGTGCTCGACCTCGACGATTTCAAGAGCGTCAACGACACGCTCGGGCATCCGATCGGCGATGGATTGATCTACGCGGTGGCCGAGCGTCTTGCCGCCATTGCGGGACAAGGCATCACCGTCAGCCGCTTCGGCGGCGACGAATTCATGGTTTTCTTCGACCGTATAGAGGATGAAAGCCATCTGACCCTTCAGATCGACGAGATCTTTGCAGCGTTGCAAGGGGAGGTGGACGTCGCCGGCCACGGGCTGCGCATCCAGGCCAGCGCCGGCGCCGTGCTGTCGCGGGTCAGGGATACCGACGTCGACGCCATGATCGTCAAGGCGGACCTGGCGCTCTATAAGGCCAAGGAGCTCGGCAAGAACGGCTGGCGGCTGTTCGAGGCCGCCATGGACGCTGCGTTCCGCAACCGCCAGCTGATGAAGGCGGATCTGCGCAGCGCGGTGGAAGGCAAGGCCCTGCGCGTCGTTTACCAGCCGATCGTGGCGATGAGCACGATGCGCATCGCCAGCTGCGAGGCGCTGTGCCGATGGGACCATCCCGACCTCGGGCCGATTTCGCCCGGCATCTTCATTCCGCTGGCGGAGGAAATGGGCATCATTTCCGAGATTAGCACCTTCGTGCTGCAGGCAGCCTGCACCGAATGCGCCAAATGGCCGGACCACACCAGCGTCTCGGTCAATCTCTCCGCCAAGGATTTCCGCAACCGGGACGTCATCCAGAAGGTTCGCGACGCTCTGGTCAGCTCCGGCCTTGCCGCCGGCCGGCTGGAGATCGAGGTCACCGAAACTGCGCTGCTCGATGACAAGTCGCTGACACGTCAATATATCGAGGAACTGAAGCAGATCGGTGTGCGCATCGCACTTGACGATTTCGGTACCGGCTATTCGAGCCTGAGCTATCTGCATAAGCTGCCGCTCGACAAGATCAAGATCGATCGCTCCTTCCTGATGGACGTCACCCAGAGCAAGCGTTCGCTGGAGCTACTGAAGGGCATTGTCAATCTGTCGCGGCCGCTTGGACTTTCGGTGACTGTCGAAGGCGTCGAGACCTTTGAGCAGCTCAAGATCCTTGCCTTGCAAGTGAAACCGGATCTCGTGCAGGGCTTCCTGTTCGGTGCCGCGCTCAGTGCGTCGGGTATCGAGACGATGTCGAATGTCACCTGGCCATTTGCCGCTGACCTGCGTCGCACCGGTAAACGGACGGTCCGTTAGCGCCGTAATTTTCGACTTCGCTCGATTGGATTCCCCGCGCGTTGCGAATCGCAGACGCTCTTTGATGTCGAACTCAATCGTTCGATGAGAGGATACGGTTCCGCCGTGATTTTGCCTTTGCGCAATGCTGCTGAAAGGTCTTCCTCACTACGCAGATGTATCGGAGGCATGATCCACATCCTCTCAGTGGCAATCGCTCGGACGATTGCTCAGTAAGATATTCTCAAGCGGCTCCCGGCCATTAAGGTTAACGGAATGTAAATCAACAAGATCTAAATTTCGGCTTGTGTCTCATTTCAACTCGAATAGCCTATCCTAGGTCGAATTCGAGGACAGACGATGGATGCTGCAACAGCTACAAGGAATGCGTCTGGCGGGGTAAGCACAGCCGGGGATTCGGTGCTGAATCGATCGATGATGCAACTGCTTGAGCATGTCGATTATCGCCTCATTACCGGGGGCGAGGATTTGGAAGCGATTTACCGGCTTCGCTATAAGTCCTATCTGCGCTCCGGCATGTGCGGCCCGCTCGCCAGCGGCATGTTCGAGGATCGCTGGGACAATCTACCCAATTCCTACCGATTCGGTGTCTATTGCTACGGCGAATTGGTGAGCACAATCCGCTTCCATTACATTTCTATCGAGCACCCGAATTCGCCCTCCGTTGATGCCTATCCGGAAATACTGATCGAGCGGCTTGCCCGCGGAGAAACCTTCATCGACGGAACCCGCTTCGCAACCGATCCTGATGCCGCGCCGGCACCCGGAGTGCTGCCGTTTCTGACACTCAGGCTTGCCATGGTGGCCTCGCTCTATTTTGGCCAGAACTCTGTGCTGACGCCGGTCAAGGTCGAGCATTCCAATTTTTATTCTCGTTACTTCAATGCCGTGCAGAGGACCGAGGCTAAGGAGTTTCCGGGCGTTCTTACCCGGATCGCCCTGTTCGAAATCCCCGCCGGCGAAAATATGCGCCTGACGCTCGAACGTTTCCCATTCTTCAGGTCGACGCCCATGGAACAGCGGTTGATGTTCGCCAATCCGGCCATCAATCGGCTGACGCCCTTGTCTATCGTGCCGACGGCGAAATATTATCGTGAGGCCGCCTGAGGCCCCTGATTTTGCAAAGCTCCGGAGCTTTCCGGCCAGATCCGCGTTTGATGACGGCGGCGCGTTGACGCTCCGCGTCTTCATTTCGACGTATCTGCCAAAAGGACCCCGACATGCATATTTCCCAGCTCGCGCTCACGCCGCTTATCTCGCTGATCGCCGGGGTGCTGATCCTGGTCATGCCACGGCTGCTGAACTACATCGTCGCGCTCTATCTGATCATAGCCGGCCTGCTTGGATTGTTTCCGCACCTCGCCGGCTAAAGACGGACAGCGCGGTTGACGCGCCAGCCGGCTTCGTCCGGGATTGCGCGAAAACAAGCAGCCGGAGCGGTTCGGCGATTCTGCCGAACGCAGGGGCGCTTTGCTTCAAATTTCCCTTGAGGCAGTTGTAGGCTGCGATGCGGCAATAGCGCCATTGCTCTCGGCGCGGCTTTTCGCTATGTGCCTGAAAGATGTCTTCGAAGGGGTATTCCTATGGCTGAGCACACGCCGACCGGTCCTGTCGAACTGGGCGCGAAGATGGACTATGCCGAGCACGACCGCACCTATGCGGGCTTCCTCATGCTGGCCAAATACGGATCACTCTTCTGCGGCGCCATACTTCTGGCGATGGCTTTCGGTTTCTTCGCGGGCGGCTTCTTCTCGGCGACTATCCTGTTCGTCCTGATCATGGCCGTCGGCGCCTTCATTCTGCGATAGTCTTTCCAAAACCCCATTGCCTTTGACGTCGCCGGATGCCCCGGCCGACACTTTGCGCAAACAGGTTCCAGCCGAAAGGATCATGCGGTGGGACAGACGGTTTTCATCCCTCGTGAGCTCGATGCGAACGAGCCGCGCGTCGCGGCTTCGCCCGATACGGTGAAACGGCTGGCCGGCCTGGGTCTTGAAGTGGTTGTGGAGGCCGGTGCCGGCACACGGTCGCGCATTCCCGATGAGGAGTTCGCCAAGGCGGGCGCTTCGATCGGCAAGGCCGGCGATGTGGCCAAGGCCGACGTGATTCTGAAGGTGCGCCGGCCGACTGATGCGGAGCTGAAAAGCTACAAGTCAGGCGCTGCGGTCATCGCCATCATGGATCCGTATGGCAATGACGCCGCCGTCGCGGCACTGGCCAAGGCCGGGGTGACGGCCTTTGCGATGGAATTCATGCCGCGCATCACGCGCGCCCAGTCGATGGACGTCTT